>CALISO010000088.1 GCA_938041445.1 uncultured Saprospiraceae bacterium | reverse complement strand
CTCTAATGAAGAATAATCTTCTCAACAAATGTCTCACCACTCTCACTCACAACCTCGATAACGTACATCCCTGTATCTTGCCTATACAAGTCAAGCTTGAGCTGCTCTGTATAATCTACATCTTGTGTATAGACCACTTGACCGGTCAGAGATCTGACTATGAGTCTTCCATCTAATACTTCTGGTAAGTCAATTATCAACTCTCCCGAGGTGGGATTGGGATGGATATCCAAGTTGCCAACAAAAATATTTTCCGTACCCGCTAGATCATCATCGCAATTATCTGGCACACCAAGTTCAGCAAGAATGTTCACAGTAACACTATCTCTAGTGTGACACCTGAGTAATGCCATAAAGAATTCATTACCCGTACTCACATATCGAAAATCTTGATTTGGGCCAAAACCCTCTACAAACTGGAATTTTTCAAATAGTCCGCAATTAGGAGGAGTCAGATCAAACTCTACTTTCCTCCTTCCGTCTTCTACGAATACTGAATCAACTTCATACTCAACACTACCAATCACAAAAGTATCGCCAACTGATAATTCTAAATCCATCATCAATGTTTCTTCAGGATTATCAAAGCCACGAAACCAGAGTTTAGAATTATTATCAGTCTCTCTCATCAATCCAACATCATTAATGATGTTGTACTCGACATTGTCAATAAGTGTGTCTCTATCATGATTGAGAGTCTGCACATATGCTGCGTCACACCAAAGCGTTATAAAATTCCACTTTGTTGTTTCTGATCCGAAAATAGATTGATATTGACAATAGCAATTCTGAGAAAAAAAGAACATTACCAGTACCGTCGTTAGTGTTAGCTGTTTCATAACTTCGTGTTTCAAATTTTGATAAATGTATGTGTCTCTTCACCTCTATCAGTAACTACTCGGAGGTAATACATACCTAGCTCCAAGTCTATAATATCAAGAGTGATTTCAGTACTTAGATGATATTGGTCCATTAGTATCCGACCATCTAAAGCCATGACTTTAATTTGTTGAATTTGATCATGCGACTTAATTGTCAATCGATCTGTACTTGGGTTGGGGAATAGACTTATAATATTCTTTTCAATAGGAGTATCAACTGATACTGGAACCCAACATATACCTAAATTATCGTTTTGATATAAGACCTCATCACTCTCTTCATAGCATAGTAACTGAGTCTCGCGATCCGCTAAATAATTTTCAAAAACAGCTAGTAATCCGTTAAGATTGCCAATACCCTCAACCCAAATTTGATCGCCGTAAATACTGCCATCTGGGTCTTCTAAGTCTCGCAATACCAGCCTTTTTCTTTTGGATCCATCTTCTAGGTTCAATGAGTCTACGGCAGTAACCCTCAAGCGTCTATTTTCTGGCAGCAAGTAATGATTCAATGTGAACAAGTCACCTAATTCTAGAGAAAAGTCATAAATCTTGTACTCTGTAATATTGGAATGAGTATACTCGAAAATCTGACTATCAAATTGTCGAAATAGACGACCTGTCTTCTCCCAGTCACTCCCTTGCTGGTCTTCACTAATTAGTAACTCTTTATAGACTTCAGACCATCCGCCAACCAGATAATCTGAGAATGCATACTTATAGTTGTCCACAGTCCCGCTTTCGGATGTTGAGACTTCATTCCATCGGTTAATCTCATTTGTCAGATCTCCGTAAAAGGAATAATTAGTCTCACCATCGATAAAGATATCTATTTGACATTCTTCACCATCCATACATCCATCAGCATTTACCTTAAGTATCCAAAAATCTTGCTCAGCTTCAAACTCTGCAACTTGCTGCATAGAGCCGATAGCTGCGATACTCCCATCAGGCATCTCTCTCAGTGCAGAAAGGTAGGAATCATTGACCCTTCCGAAGTCGTCATAAGTATAATATCTCCTTTCCCACAGTAATTCGCCATTTGTATTATATCGTACTATGAATCCAATATCATTCCCATAAAAGTCACTATACTGACCACTTAACAGAAAATCATCATTGCCACAGGTTGTCATCTCTAGCATAGTATATCTCTCATTATCCCAACTTTCCCTCCAGTCACTTACTTGCCACAGACTATCACCAGTAAACGACACTCCTTTGATAGAATAAAGCAGTCGCTGATTATTATTCTCTTCAAAATGCATCTGTGTCATGACGTACTTATCAGAGAGAATGGCATAAAATGGCGCTACTGTAGATGTACTTTGATTAACCACCTCGTATATGACCTTAGTCTCTCCTGAATCTTGATCATATTCAACAATAGAATAATCATCACGATCTGTAAGATTAGATGTACTACTACACAAGAAGTTTAAATTATCGTTAGGACCTTTTTGGAGCTGGTATATCGCATTGAAGTTATCTACTCTGTACTCTAGATGATCCAAGTAGTTGCCATACTTATCCATCTTGTGGATGTAACCAGGTCCATCGAAATTGTTAGTTAGATTATAACCTGAACCATACAAGAAAATATTCTCGTTATACATATATTGCCCAAAGGCTGCAAGAGATAATCCTTCTGGATAAGTTGAATCAAAAGACCTAAGTTCTTCTCCATTGCTATCATCCAGTACTACACTACCAAAATAATCACTATCATTATTTATAAATTGAGAAAATCCGATATATATGGAATCATTCACGACTTGAATATTTTCCCAGTTGATGGATTTTTCATCATCAACTAAAGTTGACCATATCAGATCACCCTCGGTGCTGAATTTATATACATTGAAGCAAGCCTGAGTTAGGTCTTGACAGACCAAGGCAGATGTACAATAGATGTCACCTTGGTCTGAGATTGCCATACCCTTACCTCGTTCATATGAGATTGGAATTTCATCAAAAGTCATAGAGAAGTTTTGTGCAGATAAGCAAGCACTAAAATATAAAAAAAAATATCCTATTAAATAGTGCTTCATTTTTATCAACATTTGTTCTCAACAAGAAAAAGGGGTAGCAGGCTGCTACCCCTAAAATTACTAATGTTTCAATTTATTTTACGACAAACTTATCAATATACTCCAATCTGTCATTTACGCTTACTCTGACATAGTATATGCCTGAATCATATTGAGTTACATCTATTCTATGTAGGTTCTGAGCTGTAATATTAGAGTCATCTACACATCTACCAAGGTTGTCCGTAATCATTATTTCCCCTGACTCAATTAACCGATCAAAGGTGATAGTCAGCTGTTCAGAAGTGGGATTAGGATACAGAGACCACTTTGATGTTACAGATGAGTCAGATCTTTTATCTACAGATTTTTCAATTGTTGGCATAGGTAAGAATATTGATTCTCCAGTCAGTATATGCCACAGGGATCGAGCATATGCACTATATGGATGAGTCTGCTGTGTCAGTCCATAGAGGTGGTAAAGTTCTCCTTCTGTAGGCTCGAAATCTCTTCGATTACAGAGCCTTTTGATATTGATCTGTTGCACAGCAGTATAATCTTGTAGTTCAGAATTCTCTGTCTCGAAATTTGCCAACCACAACCCTGCTTCTTGACATTTATCACAATCTAAGAGTACTGAATATGCTTTGATTCGTAAAGCATCATCAAGTTGTCGATCATAAAGTGCAAAGGCTTTATCACAATCTCCACTGATGACCAAACTATCAACATACTCTGACAGCGCCTTGTCTAAACATAGTTTAAACCGCTTGAGATCAAGTTCTTCTTGGTAAGAACGTGTACTGTCAATTTCTAAGTCTTGTATACTAAGTTCTATGGCTGTGACCATAGAGTCCATATTTGTCACGTTAAGATCAAATTTGCAGAAGTCAGCCTCTCCATCCGTAAATCCTGAAAATCCAGTACAATAATTTGCAGAAGGATCATTAGCTTTATCCGTAAATTGATCACTTAAGTCAGTTGGTATCAAGCAAGCATCTCCTTCTGTGGGATCAGGCTCCCAGTATGTAAATGCAGCATTAGTGCCATAGGCGATGAAATTAAATGCAGATGGACTATTGCTGAAGCAATTACCTGCAGATGTGGCGGGATTTCCAATATTATTAGCAAAATCAGACTGTGTTACAAAAATATCAGCAACTCCAGCATCACTAAAACAATTTAAATCAAAACTGGTACCCTCATTATATCCAAAAACACCAATTCCGTGAGCATGATCGACGAATTCATTTTCATCAACTATGCTCGTACTACCACCTGTAGAATATAACCTTACACTCTTATCTTTTGTACTAAAGTAAGAGTTCCCTTGAATTGTATATTCGGATAAACCATCCATATCAATTGAAAACTTTGAGGCACCCCATGATTGGTTATTATAGATAAAATTGTCATGGGCAGATCCTGAAAATTTCAAGTCTCTTTTGTTTTCTCTAAATTCATTGCCTACGCCACTTTGTAGATGACCTATTCTATTAGAATGACTTATCGGTTGGTAAGAATAGTCTAAGTAAACACCGTGATTATTATCATTAAATAAGCAATTGTTCTGAATATTCATCGTCGCATCTTCTCCATACAATCCTGAATCTGACAATCCAGAGAATGTACATTCTTGATAAACAACACCGTGATTGTTCCACGCCGTTACGCCTGTTCCTTCACACTCAAAAGTGACATCAGTAAAACTACTTAAATCTCTACTATATGGCATAAACGCTACCCCTCTTCCACAATTGAGAAAAGTTGCATCTTCGGCTACTATCAAACCTCCGTAGTAATCAGAATTCCAGTCTTCACCCAGTTTTTGGCAAGTGATTCCTGTTCTTGCATTTTCGATGACCGCATCATTTCTGAGTAGCACAACACCAGCATCACTGGACGATAATTGACTTAATGGATCTAAAGGCTGAGTAGTACCATTTCCTTCTACCAAAATACCTTTCCACTCAGAACTTGAACAATTCGAACTTATTTTTGAATCATCAACTATTAATCGACTCCCTCTTTCTACAATTATAAACTCATTAGATTTCACTTCAACATTTGCACAGTTTAACTCCAATGTTGAATTATTTTTTAGATGAATTGAGGCATTTACCCTCTTTAATCCTGACCAGATATGATGATTTCCATCTGAAATAACTATTTCGTCTTGCTTTCTATCATTATTGCAATGCTGTATGCTAGGAGGATCTGCATTAATTATATGATTCATCATACGAGTATATTCGCATAGACCAAATTTGACTCTTCCATCAGTATACGCCATAAAATATTCATCAGCACCGCCAAAACAACCATCTCCACAACCTGAGAATTGACACCCTACACACTGGCCATAGCAATGATCTTCGCTATAATAGTCTTGCCCATCACCACAAGGGTTATCACAATAAAAGGTGTGATCCAAATTAAGAGTATGTCCAAACTCGTGCACAAAGGTCTGGGCAGGACTCCACCAATTAATACTACCACTCAAAAAACTCTCGAGAATGCTATTAACACCTACCCTCCTGAAATTGCCTGGTCCTGCCCATCCACCACCAGATCGATTTTGAAAAATCACATTTGTTACCCCATCTACAAGATTAAGATCAGACCAATTGTCAACAAAATACGAACTTGAGCAGGCATCAGCATTAGCAAAATCTACTCTAATTCTAGTATCAATCATTTCACCATTTACCTCGACCCCAGAATCTAGTAAATTGTTAATTTTATTCATAAAATAGTAAGAAAAGGATGGAACATATAGCAATTCATTAATAGAGACTATAGGGTCATTTTCATCACATGTGAAATTTTGATTATTATCACTAATAAAATGGAATACCACACTAACATTAAACTCAGGTAACGCTAATATCTGATCCTTAGTTAAATCTTGATAGTATTGACATTCTTCAAATCTATTAGAATATTCTTCATTAGAATCTAACACATCACATTCAGTACTGTATTGACCATATAATACAGTGCAGAAAAAAGTCAAATAAATTAATAAATACTTTCTCATTATAATAAAAAAATTTATCATCCACCATCACCATCCTTATTCTGATAAGCAACCTTTATATTTGCAGTCTCGATGTCGCGTCGAGTGAGTCTGCGTGATCCATTTCGATGGGTTCGTAGGCTCTTTTTCAATAATTGTTTGGTAGTCGGCTTCTGGGTTAAAAAAATGTTTGTTTAAATCGTTGGGAAAAGGTAATGCATTAGATCAGGACGAGAAAGTACCCCTCTAGCACTATTTTTTATTATAATTTTTTACGATTACCCCCC
>CALISO010000087.1 GCA_938041445.1 uncultured Saprospiraceae bacterium | reverse complement strand
TTCTACCATCTGATCAAGCGCAAAAAACTGTATCTGCGATCTATCTAACTTTGCATGGACTGGCATAATTCTAAGAAGTTTATTTCCTCCTTAAGATACAAAATTACTATGTCTTTAATTGAATGAATCAATGGGTATTTTCACAGTCTGACGGATGATGATACCCTGCGTCTCCGACGAAGGAGGATATGCTGTGGTATCTATTGTTATATGGGGTTATTTATTCACGAATACACTTTTAACTTCCATATCGTGTTCATTCAAATAAATTACTCCATTCTTTTCAAACCCTAATTTTTCTAGTTTTAACTTTACATCTTCGGTTTTAAGGGCTTCGTGCAAATTTATAGCTACAATGTGATATGCCGTATCTTTGATTTTCTGAAAAACATCAAGTTCGAATTCAAATTCCCAAGCGATTTCTTCAAATTCTTCGCTTAATACGTCTTCAAATAATTCTTCTAATTCGAAGTCTATTGAAAAATTACATGCATAGCTTCCATCACTAAAATCAATATACCTTGGTTCTTCAAGGATGATTTCGAAAATAGGTTCTTTGAATGCAATTCCAGAAAAACTTGGACTTGAATCAAATTCAAATAATAATCCATTGAACGAGCTATATTCACTTTTAAGCACAAAATTCTCTATGCTTTCTAATAATTGGTTCTTAATCAAATCAGAAAAACTTTTGGATTTTATTTCTTTTAGTTGGAGTATGACGTTTGAAATCGTATCATTCATTTCTTTCTCTTTTTCTTCCAAAACAGAAATTGATTCAGAATAAAATGAATTTAAAAAGCTTAAGTTATGGTTTCTATGTTTTTCATCTGTCAGTTTGGCTGTCTCTTTTTCCAATTCTTCCTTATAAGACTCCAAGCTTTTTCGAATTGTTGAATTTTCCAAGTAGTGTAAATCTCTATCAAAAATTTCTTTATAGTGCTCTAATATTTTTGAATTCATCTCATTTTATATTTTGGCTGTTAATCCCATATAACTAGGATATATATGTACCTCCTATCCCATTTTCCTTTGCGAGTTAAAAATACATCGAAAATCAATATTTCATAACTTACTATTATTCAACACTATATCAATTTACACTCGTGTATATCCATAACCAAACGATTATAATTTGGTTCCGGTTTTGCTTTCATCGCTCCATTTTCCTAATCTATGATAATAGCTCTCTGCAAAATATCCAATGACCAACTATGGTACTACAATAATTAAGATTGGAACAAGAATACGCTTCCTCTCAATTTGTGACACTTAGCCCTACTCTACTTCTAATACCACATACTCTGGGTTGTTACTATCTCCACCCACAAAAATCTCAACCTCACCAGCTTCCACATCATACACTCCTTGACTATCATAGTACTTCAGATCTTCATAACTAATATCAAAAGTCACAGTCTTAGTTTCTCCTGCAGTGAGCTCCAGTTTATCAAAACCCTTCAATTCTTTAACCGGTCTAGTGACACGTCCTACGCGATCTCGGATGTAGCATTGGGCTACTTCTTTGACATCAGTATTGCCAGAATTGGTTATTGTACAACTCACTGTAACACTTCCCCCTTCAGAGATTGTTGTTGATGAAAGAGTAGGCTTAGAATAAGATATCTCACTATAAGATAGACCATATCCGAATGGGAAGAGTGGATTGTAACCATAATCAAGGTAGTGCGATTGATTACCTAGACTGCTTTGCCAAGCGCCAATAGGGATATCATCAATGGCGACATATTTTTCTGCATTGGCTGGTCTACCAGTGTTCTTGTGATTATAAAAGTATGGCAGTTGACCCGCAGCTTTTGGCCACGAAACTGGCAACTTTCCAGAAGGTGAAACGTCTCCGTGTAAGATCTCCTTGAGAGCTGGGCCACCCATAGTCCCTGGATGCCACATCATCAACACACCTGAGAGATCATCGATATAATCCGTGATATTGATTGGTCGGCCAGCCATGATAACTAGGATAACTGGCTTACCTGTAGCGATGAGTTCTTTAATCAATGCTTCTTGTGCTCCAGGAAGTCTGATATTTCCACGAGAGTGAGCCTCTCCTGATAAGATAGCCTCTTCTCCGCCTACGAAGATGATGACATCAGATCGTTGGGCTGCACTTGTAACTCTACTGAATTGCTCTTCACTCATATCACGACTGTATGACAACCCTTCTACAAATGTTGCATCAGGCATTGCCTCTACTGGAGTTATAGTTGGATCACCTTCTCCATCAAATGTCCAAGTTCCCAATTGCTCCCTACCCTTATCTGCTAGTGGGCCTGTGATGAGCAGGCGTTTACCACTTGCTAAAGGAAGTAGGCCATCATTCTTTAATAATACTGTTGATTCGATAGCGGCGTTTTTGGCAGCAGTTAGGTGTTCTTCAGCATATAATTCACCTGGATGATTATTAGGAATGTATGGTTGGTCAAACAATCCCATTCGAAACTTGATTCTCAGGATATTCGAAACATAGAAGTTCAGTTGTGATTCGTTGACAATACCTTCTTCGATAAGATTCTTCAGATGGTTATCATAAGCCCTAGACATCATCTCCATATCCATCCCAGCAATTGCGGATAACTCAGCCGCATGTCTTTCATCAGCTGCGTAACCGTGTGCAATCATCTCTGTGACTGACTCCCAGTCAGAGACTACGAATCCATCAAATCCATACTTCCCGCGAAGGACATTGGTCAATATCTCTTTGTTTCCAGTTGCTGGAATACCATTAAGTTCATTAAACGAAGACATAACTGTAGCCACACCAGCATCCACAGCTCGTTCAAACGGTGGCAAGTAAGTGTTGTAGATGATTTCATCACTTAATATTGCAGTATTATAGTCTCTTCCTCCTATCGCAGCTCCATATGCGAGAAAGTGTTTTGCGCAAGCAGCTAGTGTGGTTGGATCAGATAAGTCATCTCCTTGAAAACCATTGACATAGGCACTAGACAATTGTGTAGCAAGGTATGGATCTTCTCCAGGTGATTCCGCGATACGTCCCCACCGACTATCTTGACAGATATCTAGCATCGGTGCAAATGTCCAACGAATACCAACTGATGAAGCCTCAAGCGCAGCAATACGACTACCTTCTTCAACCATATCCATATTCCACGAAGCCGCTTGTCCCAATGGAATTGGGAATATCGTTTTGAATCCATGAATGACGTCTCTCGCGAAGATGAGAGGTATCCCATACTTGCTTTCATTGACAGCAGTCTCTTGGAGGATACGAATGTTAGCTGTATCCATCACATTGAGAAAGGCTCCGATCTTCCCATCCTTAACATCATTAATCAAAGAAGGTGGCAAACCCTTTTCACGACTACTTGTACCGCGTAATGCAAGTTGGCCAATTTTTTCATCAAGCGTCATTTGACTAATGATCTCATTGATACGTGCTTCATAAGGCGAGTCAAATTCATAAGTTGAATTCGTTGGCACTGTGATTTCAGTAGCGGTTTCAGAAGATTTCGATGTTGTTAGTTTGGTCGTATCGCATTGCATTAACAATAGAGCAAAAAGGACGGATACTACAGAAAATATAATCCTCTTAAGATTTAGGTAGGACATAGAAAGTTGATTTTAGCAATAGCAATAATACAAAAAACCATCGCTAAAACATAGAAACTCAATTGCACTTACTCACAGTAAATCAACAACTTAAGACCTAAGTTTCTAAAATATGAAATAATTATTGCAACTTAGGGTAAAGATTTTTTCTGAATAAAATCCAACATCCTTGCAGCACTTTATCAACTCAACTCATATGCCTCTTTGAAAGCGATCGTATATATTCATTTCACAACCACTTTTAAAGATTAAAACACAATGAAGCATTATACATTAATCATACTAGGCATAGTTATACTTCTATCAGCATGTCGCAAAGAGAACAGTCTGATCACTGGCGAGATAGATAATACTGAGGAAACTGAATTTGACGCTGTGGTATTCCGAGGCACAGTTTCGGACAAAGAGCAAGAAGGACTCCAAACAACAATAGACATTTATCAGTTGGAAAATTTAATCGGGACTGTCAATTCAGATCCGGATGGCAATTATATCACAGAAAACGTGTTCATAGAGCCGGATGTAGAAGTCACATTAGATATCTACAGCGAGAATTACCGCAACAAGTACAGAAGACTCACTAAAGGCAAAGGACTTCATGACTCTCAAGATTTTACATTAATTGCATTTGAGGATTCATTTGGAGGACCAACTTCTTTTGTAGAAAATCCAGGTAGTGAAGATTTAATCAAAGTATACAGAACAATACTTGATGTAAATGGAGAACCCATACCAAATATCTTCTGTACTGTTTCATACGATATTCAGCAAATTGACACAAACATCTTCAGCGCAAAGGGCGGTATTGACATCACAGATGAAAATGGCTATATGGAGGTGCTTGTACCTAAGAATGAAGAACTATTCCACTCAGCAGCTCCATTCTTTGATGATAATAACATTGAATGTGTCGGTTCATTTATCAATAGGGATACAATGATACAAGGTGGTCTATTGCCATATCAGTACCTAGGGATCGTGTCTGAAGATTATGAAATTACAGAATCACCTGAAATAGCAATTCATCCAACAACCTATACAGTCTCAGGCCGATTACTCAACTGTGACAATACTCCAGTGTCAAATGGACTAGCAAGAATAACAGCAACTTATTCCAATGGAACTTTCCCAAATACAAGAAGTTTTGAAACAACAATCTTTGATTCTAATGGCAACTTTAATTTGGAATTCGAACTATGTCATTATGGAGATTTTAATGGTGTACTCTATGGGGTAAGCGATGATGGACTTCAGTCAGCTGCAATATTCGATGGCACTGTAGAGCAGAACAATTCGGTCGCTGATCTTGTGATCTGTGGAAATACATTGGTTGATGACTCTTATATGAACCTGCAGATAGGATCTGTGATGACACTAGATGGGATAACCTTCCCTCAAAGTACCACAACTGAATCATCAATATTAGCCCTTGGGTTTCATCCGGATCATGGCAACTTACAACTTAATGTCAATGACATCGCCATTGGTGACAACCCAATAGATCTGTTGAATCTAAACTTTAATATCACCGATAAACCATATGGTTTTAGATCCATCTCGGGAGAATTGAATCTCAAAATTGAAACTATCCAAGACGACTATATCACTGGTACAATTTATGGTATGGTTGAAACTAATGAAAACGGAGTTCAGGAGGTCACAGGGGAATTGTATATCAAATATCAATAACAACCGATATCAAAGCGACAATACATAAATGCCTTAAGAATGATAGAGCAGCACAAAAGTTGCTCTATCATTCTCATAAAGATAGACTGATGTCTATTGCATATCGGTACACAAGAGATATCAATTTATCTAAAGACTTCTTACAAGAGTCATTCATTATCATCTTCAATAAGCTTGATCAATTCGATTCTACTAAAGGGAACTTCGAAGGTTGGACTGCAAGGATCATAATTAATAAGATTCTTGAGCATAAGCGTAAAGCAAGAGAATTCTACTTTGAAGACTATACGGACATAGAACCAATTGTAGACAATCCAATATTTCACAAGCTTTCAGTCGATGAGCTCAAAATAGAAATTGCCAAACTGCCAGAAATCTATCGGGTCATTCTCCAACTACATTACTTTGATGAATTTACCCATTCAGAAATTGCCAAATTACTAGCCATCGAACCATCAAGTTCTCGATCGAGGCTCACAAGAGCTAAACAATTAATTACTGCCAGATGGCGTCACTTACAAACTGCCAATAGTCATGGAGTCAAATAACAATATCAAAAAGGCTTTGGATCACCAGGTTCCAAATTGGGATGATACCGCTATGTGGGATCAAATAGAACACTCTCTTCCTAAAGAAAAGAAACGTAGACGATTCCTATGGTGGTTATTCAGCGGTGCAGGCTTAGCAGCAATTGCTATGATAACTGTCCTATACTTACTACCCTCTCAAGTAAATGACAATCGAGCAAACCAAGTAACAAAGAACAGTAACATCGAAACAACAGTCATTTCTGAAAAACATAAAGAATCAATTTCAACAGAAGATGGGAAGCCAAATAATGTTGACGCTACTGCGAATAACTATAAAGAGTCATCAGATGCAACAGTAGAAGTCAATTCATTGGCTTCAGAAATTAAAATCAATAAATCAAAGATTTCTAAAGAATCTAAAAACGATCAACCATTTGGCAACTCATTTGGCAATACACCATCACAGAGTTCAACATCATTCAGTCATTCATCTGCTATATCTCAGGGGAAAAATCACAATATTACAAGTACAAACATTTCAAACTCAATCATTCCTAAATCACAACTGAACTTTGACCAAGCAATTGGCACTATTGCATTTACACCTAAATCTAATCAAGAATCCAAGAACAAGGTAGACCTCTTCAACTCTGCAATCAAGCTAGATATCTCGAAAGAATCAAACGCTGTTCGTATATCAAATGCCATAGTGTTTGACTTCGGAATTTATGGGACTTTACGATCTCTCACAGCATCTGATTATGGAGATTGGGTCAGTGCCAAGAATGAGCAAGAGACCTTATTAGAAACAGTTGACTTTAATCTCCAATTTCAGCAAGCTATTTTTAAAAATATGCGCTTAGGTATTGGGGTTGGCTACTCACAAGTAAATGAAATGTTGACTTGGACAGATACAATTGTGTCAAGTATAGACACTACATATACCCCTAGTTTACAATCTGTAAAAACAACTTCCAACGTCTTACAAATAGAGACTCCGAATGCTTACAAGACTATATACATTCCTATTTCTGCTACTTTCATTAAGACTAGAGACAAATGGATGTATTCAGCATCTCTAGGTGCCGATATTTCTCTATTTACAAACTACCGAGGCCGGTACTTGAATACAAGTTTAGATGATCTCAGTATTGATAGATCAGCCACAGATTTGATTAATAATAACATTGGGTTGCAACACCTCACTGCTTCATTGAATTGTGGATATCAAATCAGAGAGCAACTCTATCTTACAGCAGGTCTGAGAGGTAAGGTGGGCATACAGAATAGATTAGCTAACTCCTCAACCAATCTTCGGTATCATGCATATGGCGTACAGATTGGACTCCGTTACAACTTAGAATAGCGTAGAACGACTAACTCTTAATGGCTGTAACCTCTATCTCTATAAGCATCTGATCATTGGCTAGTCCAGCAGATAGCATTGTCGCTGCAGGCTTTATTAAGCCAAAGTACTTTTTCAGAGTAGGATGACATAAATCGAATTGACTAGCATCAGGAAGGATATAAGTTACTCTTACAACATCGGACAGTTTAGCGTTAGCCTTCGATAAGGTCTCCACAATGTTGGTCATACATTGTTCGGTTTGCTCCACGATATCATCAGAGATCGTCATAGTCGTGTAATCATATCCAGTTGTCCCAGATACAAATATCCAGTCACCATGAACCACAGCTCTTGAATAACCGATGTTCTCTTCAAATGTAGAGCCAGTACTGATGAGTTTTCTCTTTACCATCTATCGCATATTATTATGTACTATCTATGTTGATCTATGAGTATCACATTCCCATCGGGATCGTTGACCATAAAACTGGCAGGGCCACTAGACTGATCATTGACTTTCTGACCAGCATCAATACCATTAGTAATTAGGTGTTGTTGGATCTGGCGAACATCATCGTAGTCCTCAATATTCTGACAATTTTCATCCCATCCAGGATTAAACGTCAAAATATTACCTGGAAACATCCCTTGAAAGAGACCAATCAAGGCATTACCATTTTTCATTATCAAGTAATTTTTATCCATATAACCTCCAAAGACTTCAAATCCTAAATTTTCATAAAATGCTTTTGATAGTTTAAGATCTTTAACGCTAAGGCTGATTGAAAATGCTCCAAGTTTCATCTGTTCGATTTTAATAATGAGTAAATGCTTACTTCTAATGTAAGAAATTCTCAATTAAAGAAAAAGATTGCCGCTTAAAGTGATTGAGCTTTATAGAGAGTTACTTGTGCTTTTGATCCAGTAGGTTTTGCTTTTGATCTAACAAACTCCATAGATTAAACTTCCCAAGTAAGATCATCCCATCAATCATCATTTGATCCTTCAAAAGTTGACAAGTCTGCCCCTTTGTGAACTCAGATCTTAGTGCTAAAATCGTATTTGCTTCAGGGATGGTGTAAGTAACAGTACTAGAGGAGAGTAATAAGTTGGCCACTGCAGTCTGGAGTTTCTGACAATTGTTAGGATCGCTGAATATTAATTGAGACGCTTCAGTATTTCTTGCATCTCTGAATTCGGTTGCCATATCGCCTTTACGAGGAGTGGTATATCCACCAGTCGCATTCACTAGAAGGATCTGTAGAGAATCGACAAGGTTATCTATGCGAGTAGACGCTGTCGTTACTGATGCATCTACATCCTGATTGCTTTCTTGCAGTGATTTATTGACACTGCGCAATTTAATTACTTCAAGACTGATGGCAGTAAGCTCCTCATACTTTTCTTGAACCTCGCTTTTACAACCTTGACTGGCGAAAATGAAACAGAGTAACATTGACGACAAGGCTACAAATCTATATATACACATAAGACTGAGGTTAAATTCTTGAAGAACAATAAGTGAGTTTCATTCTAAACTAAGGTACAAATATCCTTGCTCACTTCTTCCACTGATTTAGAACCATCAACAGTCTGGATATTGACATCTGGAAATTTTGCAAAAGCAGCGAGATAGTTCTGCCTTACATCTGACAAGATCGATTCCTTTTCAAAGAGGTCTCTTTGTTCAGATCGACTTGCTATCCGTTGAATAGATACTTCTGGAAGTATGTCAATGAAGAGTGTAATGTCTGGAGTAAGCAAGTCAAATATCTCTTTGTGAATGTCAATGACAAATTGAATCTCCATATCCAACCCATGATAAGCAAATGAAGACCAAAAGTATCGATCACAGATGACATCAATACCTGCGTCTAATTTAGACAATAGTCCATCTTCACCTATGATATGGTCATACCGATCTGCTAAGAATAAACCTGCAAGTGCTTGTGGTGGAATAGATACTTCTCTCGACAAGACTTTTCGAATAGCCTTACCCACAAATCTGTCTGATGGCTGTCGAGTTACGTGGACTTCTCTACCTTGAGAACGTAGATATTCTGCCAACATCTCTACTTGAGTAGACTTGCCAGAACCATCTATCCCTTCAAATACAATGAAACGACCTCTTGGTGAAGTCATTATACTATGCGTTGATGTACATCACCTCTTTCACTGCCTTGATGACTTTGGCAGGATTTGGTAGGTACTCTTCTACTAATGTTGGTGCATATCCTAGTGATGTATCCGCAGAATTCACTCTGACTACTGGTGCATCTAGATGATCAAATGCATATTTCTGAATCTCATATGCAATCTCAGCTGATACTCCAGCGAAAGGCCAAGATTCATCAATGACAACCATTCGGTTAGTCTTCTTGACTGATTCAACAAGTGTCTTATGATCAAGTGGTCTGATCGTTCTAAGATCTATAACCTCTGCTGATATCCCTTCTTTAGCAAGTTCGTCTGCTGCAGCCTTTGTCACTTCCATCATCTTATTGAATGAGACTAATGTCACATCTGTTCCCTCTCTTCTGATAGCTGCCTTACCGATTGGCACTAGGATATCAGCACCTTCTGGCACTTCTCCTTTGAAACCGTAGTAGCTCTCTGATTCCATAAGACATACGGGATCATTATCTCTAATCGCGGATTTTAGAAGTCCTTTAGTGTCAGCTGGGTCTATACAAGAGATTACCTTCAATCCTGGACAGTTAGCCATCCAGCTTTCGAAGGTTTGACTATGCTGTTGTGCCAATTGACCTGCAGAACCAGATGGCCCTCTGAATACAATTGGACATGAAAATTGTCCAGCACTTTGCGAAAGCGTCTTAGCGGCGTTGTTTACTATCTGATCAAATGCCAATACAGCAAAGTTCCATGTCATAAATTCTACAACAGGTCTTAAGCCGTTCATCGCTGCACCAACTCCGATACCAGCAAATCCAAGCTCAGCAATAGGCGTATCAATTACTCTTTTAGCACCGAACTCATCTAGGAGCCCTTTACTGACTTTATATGCACCATTATATTCTGCGACTTCCTCTCCCATTAGGAAGACTTTATCATCGTGTCTCATCTCTTCTGCTAACCCGTCTCTAAGGGCATCACGTAATGTCTGTATAGCCATATCTTTCGCAATTTTTTAATTGGACTGCGAATATACACAGAGATGAGCAAATATGCGAGATTGAGATCTGCTTTAGTTATCTAAATGGACTGCTAAATCTATCATCTGAGAGCAGTTGATAATCCGTAAGCGTATGTAAGAAAGCAATAAGTGCATCTTTCTCTTCTTGATCAAGTTGAATATCGTTGTTAAGTAGAGTCCAATCTAGCGCAGGATGATCCTCCACTCCATCAGTATAGTGATTAACTACCTCTTCTAAAGTTTGGAACCTGCCATCATGCATATATGGAGCCGTCAATGCGATGTTGCGCAGTGTTGGTACTTTAAAAAGCCCAAATCCAGCACCTTGATCAACATACTCTAGATCTATCTATGAGAACACGAAATCTCCTAATCCAACCTTTCAGATACCTCCTCCCATCGCTCCATCTTAGTAGCAATTTGCGCCTTCATCTCATCTATCTCTTTAGTCACCTTGAAAGCGTCTTGACTCTTGAAGAAATCTGGATCTAACATTTGGGTCTCAATCTCCTTAATTTTAGTCTCAAGCTTCTCAATATCTCTTTCTAAGTAGGTCAATTCTCTATTGAGTTTCTTCCGTTCATCGAAGGATAGATCATTCTTTTTCTCAGCTACTACCTGTGGTTTATTAGCCGACTTTGTATTGACAGCATAATCACGAAGATCATCGTGCTTACGCTTAGCTAAGACGTACTCAATATCACCAAGGTGTTCTATGATCTTAGTATTGATAAATTCATAGGTCTTGTCAGTTAACCCTTGTAAGAAAGTCCTATCGTGACTCACGACGATCAATGTACCCTCATATGACTTGACAGCATCCTTAAGAATCTGCTTTGAGACGACATCAAGGTGATTAGTTGGCTCATCGAGAATCAAGATATTACTTGGATGCATCACCATACAGGCTAATGCTACCCTCGCCTTCTCACCTCCACTCAAGACTGAAACCTTCTTCTCTACATCCTCTCCAGAGAACATAAATGCTCCCAATATGCTCCTGATCTCAGTATTGTTATAATGTCCGCCGTGATATTCAGCAACTTCTAGTACCGACTTCTTTGGGTCAATTTTATCAGATTGATCTTGTAGATAAATGCTTAACTGGGCATTGTGACCAATCTTACTTTCTCCTTCGGTATGAGGAGTGAGATCAGCCATTATTTTTGACAGAGTTGTTTTTCCTTGACCGTTCTGTCCGATGAATGCTACCTTATCCCCACGTTCTATCTGCAGATTGACATTCTTTAGCACTTGTAACTCGTCGTATGCCTTCCCTAAGTCTGTAGCTTTATAGGCTATCTGCCCTTCCCGACCTGCGTATGGAAATTTAAGCTTCATTCCAGAAGTGTCCTCTTGAAAGACTTCTACACGTTCCATTTTGGCAAGTTGCTTTGCCATTGACTGTGCCATCTTAGTCTTTGTGGCCTTTGCCATAAATCGTGTGATCGTCCGTTCTTTCTCCTTGATTGCCTTTTGCTGATTGTTATATTGAGACATCAGAATCTCCTTTCGCTGCTTCTTTTCTATAAGATACTTCTGGTAGCTATACTTATAGTCATCTACCCTTCCAAGTTCGATTTCTATGATTCGATTGACAGTATTTTGCATAAATGTCTCATCGTGACTGATGATAATTACACAAGCAGGATACTTCTTGATGTAAGACTCAAACCACAATATCGCTTCAATATCCAAGTGGTTAGTCGGCTCATCTAGTAATAGAATATCTGGCTTGGATAATAGTAACTTGGCTAACTCTACCCTCATTACCCATCCACCACTCAGAGTGTCAAGCGAATCGTGCAATTGATTTTCTCTAAAACCTAAACCCTTCAAGACCTTGCTCGCTTCTGCTTCGGGATTAGTGATATCGAATGTGGCTAACTTTGTATTGACTTTATCTAGACGATCAAGCAACTCAATCATTTCTTCATCACCACTTACAGTTTCAAGACCTTTTTCTATTTCTCGAGATTCTGCTTCTACACGATTATATTCATCAAAAGCCTTACAGACTTCATCGATGATGGAGACTTTTTGGTTTTCAGGCAAGAATTGCTTTAAGAAACCAATCCTTGCATCCTTAGGATATTGAGCAGAACCTTCATCTGGGATAATCTCCTTTGACATAATCTTGAGAAGAGTTGTTTTCCCTGCTCCATTACGTCCTACTAGACCAATCCGATCTTTTGGTGTAAACATAAAACTCACATCCTTAAACAATTCTCTGTCTCCGTACTTGAGTCGGATGTTCTGTAGGTAATACATGTCTTCTTATGTCTAGTTGTAGATATCTGCGTCTGGAATTTCCGAGATGACGCTAAAGTTGTTATTAATCGGTTTGAGAGCTTCCTTCCATAGTTCCGAGGAATCCTCTTGTAGAACTTGAGAAGCGGATATTTCAGAGATAATCCAAGAACCAGCTTTGATCTCTTCATCTAGTTGTCCAACAGACCAGCCTGAGTATCCGATAAAAAACAACACATCAGCGGCCTTGACTTTTCCCATCTCAACCATACTGATTAACTGCTCAAAGTCTCCACCCCACCACAAACCATCTTGAATAAGCATACTCTCTGCTAATTCCTCACCTAGGTTGTGGATGTAATGTATCGAATCGTGTCCAACTGGCCCTCCATACCCAAGTCGTGCTTGAAACTCTGGAAATGCAGATATCAAGGCATTCACCTCCATATCCACGGGTCTATTTAGAATAAAACCGATACTACCTTCTTCATCGTGTTCTGCCATGATAATGACAGATCGTCGGAAGGTATCGTCCAGCATAAATGGCTGAGATATGAGTATTTGTCCTTTCAATTTGTGCTTTTGTGATCTATAATTGTTCTGTTGCAATGGCTCTATCTACCCTTCTGATAAACCCAGATAATACCTTAGCGCCTGCTTCGCTATATAACGATAGACCATCACCAATCATTGCTTGCATTGATTGAGTCCATTTGACAGGAGAAGTCAATTGTTTTATCAAGTTCTCTTTAATAATCGCACCTTCTGTTTGCGGCTTACCGTCTACATTCTGATAGATTGGAATGTCACTTTCGTTAAATGTCGTAGCCTCGATTGCTTCAGACAACTTAGTCTCAGCTGATGCCATCAATGGTGAATGAAATGCTCCACCTACGTTGAGTACAAGTGCTCGCCTTGCTCCAGCTTCTGTAGCTGAGGCTACTGCCGCATCAATCCCCTGCTTAGATCCTGAGATGACTAATTGACCTGGACAGTTATAGTTAGCAGCTACGACTACCTCATCAATGTTAATGCAAATGTCTTCAACCACATTATCCTCAAGACCCAGGATAGCTGCCATCGTACCTTCTACTTCGTCACAAGCTGCTTGCATAGCATTTGCTCGCTTAGAGACGAGTGATATTGCATCTTCAAAACTGAGAACACCTGCAGCGACTAATGCTGTAAATTCACCAAGTGAGTGTCCAGCTACAGCATCAGGTTTCTTTCCACTGAGATAGTATCTCACCGCTGTATGCAAGAATACTGCCGGTTGAGTAACCTTAGTTTGCTTGAGGTCTTCATCGCTACCATTAAACATAATATCGCTGAGCCCAAATCCCAAGATTTCGTCTGCTTTATGATAATAAGATTTAGCTAATTCAGAAGATTCGTAATCTTCCTTACCCATCCCTACAGACTGAGAACCCTGACCTGGGAATACCACTACATTCATACGTTGATCCTTGTTATTATATCAAAAATGCAAAGATATGAAAAAGACAGTGCTATTTGAGATTGGCATCAACTAGTGAGAGGAATTCTGCTCGAGTAGAGACATTTTCGAATGCGCCTGTGAATCCTGATGTTGTCGTAACACTATTTTGCTTCTGAACACCTCTCATCATCATACACATATGTGCTGCTTCTATGACAACTGCTACACCTTGTGGCTTAAGTGTGGATTCTATACAATCAAGAATCTCTTGCGTTAATCGCTCTTGTACTTGAAGTCTACGTGCATAGACATCTACAATACGTGGTATCTTACTCAATCCGACTACATAACCATTGGGTATGTAAGCGATATGCGCCTTACCATAGAATGGCAGAATATGGTGCTCACATAGACTGTATACTTCGATATCCTTAACCAAGACCATATTGCTATAATCTTCTTTAAATAAAGCAGATTTTAGAATCTCTTCTGGATCTTCATTGTATCCCTTTGTCAAGTATTGCATCGCTTTGGATGCTCTTTCAGGAGTTTTCAACAATCCTTCTCTATTGACGTCTTCACCAAGATTACTGATAATATCGTGATACTTAGATTTGATTGTCTCTGTAATCTCCGGATCGTAGTGCTTTGTTTCTTTATAACTCATAGAATCGGGTATGTTGTCTGTTACCTTGATTATAATGCAATATTACCTAATAGGTTCTAATTATGGGTCTATATCCCTGAACTTAGTCATTAGATTAAAGAGTTTAATCTATAACTTAAGGCTGCAACCGTCTTTATGACCTAATTTTGTTGGTATCGCTTATGGCACAGACTATCAGACATAGACTACATCGGTTTTTCCAAACTTCGACGTTTTATCACGTTTTGTTTTGGCTATTTATGTACATCTTTTTGGTGCTTCTGACAGGAAACAAGGATCAGTTGGGCCTGATTATGATCAAGAGCGGTGTCAACATCACCCTATTTATATTAATGGCATACATCAATGTCAACTACTTGATCCCTCAGCTCCTCTCCAAAGGGAAGACTATCCAGTATGTCTTGGCAATGTTATTGACAGCAGTTGCAATGACTCCGATCAAGCTAGCACTCTTTTACCTCATTTATACCAATGATATCGCTTCTCAGAATTACTATCTGGAGAATTATCATCTGCCTTTGGTCGAGTTACTCTTAGTGGGTGTCGCTTCTACAATCTACAAACTGTTTACAGACATCCTATATCATCAGAATCGTACGAGAGAACTAGAAAGACAGAATCTAACATCAGAACTCAAGTTTCTCAAGACACAGATCGATCCACACTTCTTCTTCAATACTCTTAATAGTCTGTATGCGCTTTCGCTCAAAAAGTCGGACAAGGCACCAGATACTGTGCTGAAGCTATCCAATATGATGCGTTATATGCTTTACGAGTGCAATGACAAGACCGTCTCATTGGAAAAAGAAATAAAATACATCAAAAACTATATTGACCTTGAAGCCATCCGTGTACCAGATCGCAATATTGTCAACCTCAACATAGAAGGAGATGCAGCAAACAAGTTGATTATGCCATTGATCTTCTCTCCCTTTATAGAAAATAGCTTCAAGCATGGACTAAGTACAGTGGATTCTGGATTCATAGATATCAAGCTGAAGATTATGGACGATCACCTATTCTTCACAATTGCGAATAGTTACAATGCTGACAAACTAAATAGTAAAGATGTTGGTGGTATCGGATTAGAAAATGTCAAACGAAGGCTCAACCTCGTTTATCCGGAGAACCATATGTTGAAAGTCAATCAGACAAACACAACCTACGAAATAGAACTATATATCAAACTCATCAAAACACAAGCTTATGCAACCTTATAAAGTGATTATTGTAGACGACGAACCATTGGCAAGAGAAGTATTGGAGGCCCACTTCAATAGTTTAGAACAATTTGAGATAGTTGGCTTATGCGAAAATGCACTTCAAGCAAATGAAATACTCCAATCGGAAGATGTGGACTTGATGTGCCTTGATATCCAAATGCCAAAGATCACAGGCTTAGACTTTCTCAAGTCATTGACCAACCCACCTGAGGTCATTATGACAACGGCTTATGCAGATTACGCAGTAGAAGGATTCAACCTGAATGTGCTAGATTACTTGATGAAACCAATCAGCTTAGAACGATTACTCCAAGCGACTAACAAGTTTATAGATAAGGTGTCAGTCGTAAAGCAAGCTGGAGAAGAGGACAATTTCTTCTTCGTCAAGGCAGATAAAAAGATGATGAAGATTCACTTCAATGACATCCTCTTCATAGAAGGGCTCAAGGACTATGTCATCATCAAGAAAGATACATCTAGAGTCATCACTCTACAGACAATGAAAAGTCTCGAAGCTAAACTCCCGCAAGATATCTTTATGCGGATACATAGATCCTACATTGTCAATGTCAATAAGATCAACGCAGTATTCGGATCAATGGTAGAGATCTCAGAAAATGGAAAACCTAAGAATCTTCCAGTCGGAAAGAACTATAAGGAAGAGTTGATGAAGTTGATAGAGTCGAATAAATTGTAGGTATATATCCTATACCTACAAAGATTATTGGTAATTGGCTGTGCCTCTGCCCTGATGGCTAATGATCAATGTTACTCTGATTCAATATTACACTCAATACCCTTACCTATTACTAATGAACCTATACCAAGCTTGTCGAAGTAAGGTCAAAAATGGATAAATTTTTATATTGAGAGATAAGTGAGAAACTTATAACCTCACAACCTTCTCTACGGCTCGACTCCCATCATGGTAAACAACCTCGATAAAGTACATCCCAGTATCATAAAAGGAAAGATCAAGCTCGATAACGTCAGCATATCCAAATTCTCGCGTCATCACAACTTGACCTGTGACATTGCTTATAAGTATGCGACCATCACTAATCTCTGCCAACTCTACAGTTACAATACCACTTGTAGGGTTAGGAAATACCTCCATATTGCTGACTGTCTCTACTTGTACTCCAAATACACTCGTAATCGTCTGATCACAGACATCATCCTCATCTACTCTAAAGTGAGGAAAGTTGGGCATAGACAAGATCCCATTATTGTATGGTAGGTCAAGGTGGTGCTGTCGAAAGTCACAGTCTGTACCCTTGGCATCAGGATTCCGGATGACGTGCATACTACTTACACCATTATTACTACTGATGTAGATCCGACAGTCAGGGCCGAGCTGTTGCTTGACTATTGTAGTACGGAATGGGTCTAAGAAACCATCATATTCATCGATGAACACTAGACCATCTTCAAGATTCTCTTCTCTGACATCTACTTGCCACAAACTATCTGTAGTACTGACGTAAATAAATTGTGAATTGGGTGAAAATGATAGACCACAAACCTGATAGTCCGTGGGAATCCAAACGTGTCGATTATTAGATAATTCTCCTGTCTCTCTATCGAACTCCATGACATCCAACCCAGAAAGTGGACACATTTTACTATATAATGTACCATCTGGTGAAAAACACGATTGACCACCTATAGAGCATAGATCATCCACTAACACTGCTCCGATACTCTGTGTATCGACTAGCGTCATCCCATTATTATCGAGCAGATATTTTGTGATGAGATTACTTCCTTCTTCAACATCTAGATACCACCAATCGAGTTGGTTACTATGACTAATGGCTTCTCCATAGCCTCCACTATAATTGTAACTAGAGTCTACCTGTATATTCTTTGATATGACCGATCCTAGGCCATCATTGAGGCTGATATCAATAGTCGTAATGAATAACTCTGATCTTCTAAAATCGTTACCTTGACTTTCTTGAATAAACTTCAAAGGCTTGTGAAGCAGATAGTAAATATTGTCGACATATCTATCAGGAAGAAAGATCACATCTTGGGACGAGGGATATTCACCACCTGATAAGCAATTATTATCCCAGATCTCTCCTGGGTTAATCATCCCTCCACCGTCCATCACTTGATGTGACGCATCTAGAATGTTACAGCCATTTGTGTACATTAATAGATTACCATCCACATCACAGATAGAGGCATTGTTGCCTCTAATATTTTGCGTTAGCATTTCGTAAGAAACGGTTACAACTCCCTCATCAAAGGAGATAATATTGCCTTCTGTACCCGGTAAAGGATCTGGATTAGAGGCAGTAACCCACACATAATCATACTTAGGTTGAGCTTGAATGTCGCATAAATAGTAGTGTGCCATCAGACATACTACTATCATCGTTAAAAATCTATTTTTTGATGAATTTCTCAACATATGTGTCGTTGGTTTCGGTCTTTATCTGGATAAAATAAATGCCCACTTCTAGCAATGAGACATCTATCGAGGGATGTTTGATATTAGCCTTATGCAACGGAATTCAATACTCCTAAAAATCCCGATGCCCTACAACCTTTAATCCATATCCCTCTAGGGCTATATGCTTTTTTGGATTGGAGGTAATGACAGTGATTTGCTTGAGTCCTAATGCTCTGAGTATTTGAGCTCCGACTCCGAAGTCTTTTTGTGTTTCAGGTATTTTAGGGTCGTTATCTTTTCTGACATCGAGTAACTTCAGTTTGTGCAAAATCCCCTCACCTTGATCACCTTGTTGGATGAGGACAACTGCGCCTTTACCTTCTTCTTTGATCATCTTGAGAGCATTTCCTATCCGTTCTACGTAGTTATCAAGTAAGAAGCCGAGTGCACCACCAGTACGTGAAAGTGAATGCATTCTCACAAGAGTAGGTTCATCTTCAGTTAGCTCTCCGATGTGTAATGCTAGGTGTACATTATCAGAAGCACCATGCTTGAATGCTGTGACATTGAATTTACCGAAAGGCGTCTCCACCTCTGTTTCATAGATACGAGACACTAATGTCTCAGTCTGCATTCGATAGCTTACGAGGTCTTTGATGGAGATAATTTTCAAGTCGTGTTTTTTGGCAATCACCATAAGATCTGGTAGTCTTGCCATTGTTCCATCTTCATTGAGTATCTCAACCAATACCCCCGTTGGGTTCATACCTGCCAATCTTGCAAGATCTACAGCTGCTTCTGTATGTCCCGTCCTTCTGAGCACACCACCATTCATAGCAATCAGTGGAAAGATATGTCCTGGTCGAGCATAATCAGATGCCTTAGTTTCTGGGTTAATTATCTCCCTGATACCAGTTGATCTATCATAGGCTGAGATACCTGTTGAGCAACCTTTGTGGATGTAGTCAATAGATACTGTAAAAGCAGTCTCGTGTAAGGCAGTATTATCGCTAACCATTCTAGTCAAATTAAGATCTTCGGCACGAGCTTCAGTGACAGGAGTGCAGATGAGACCTCTACCATGTGTCGCCATAAAATTGACCAACTCTGGAGTGATCGTCTCCGCAGCACAGATAAAGTCACCCTCATTCTCTCTATCCTCATCGTCTACAACGATTATCAACTTACCGTCCTTGATATCTTGGATGGCTTCTGGAATCGTGTTTAGTGTATACTCTTGGTTTTTACTTGGTCCTTGAGTAGCTTGTTGAGAGGTAGGGTTTGTTGCTTCCATTGGTGTACTTGGTTTATTCGTTGCTTAGCAGTATCAGTCATCAAAGGTACGTCTATTCTTCTTAGTTTGATATCTCTGATTGCTGATATGAAATCTTCAACAGACTTGGCGATTAATAGTTCTTTACCGTGTTTAGCATTGAATGGAGCTGCTACTTCTGGAGAGACTACACAAGGCAAATCACAAGCGATTGCTTCCATCAATTTATTCTGTTGTCCCATTCCATAGAAGATCGGAGCGACAAAGATCTGCCCCATATTGTAGGCATCGTTAATGTCTTCCACATAGCCTGATATGGTGACTTGATCTGATTGAAGATTGTGCACTTCCTTACTAGGTCTTGCACCAGCAATTGCAACTGTAAGAGCTTCACTATATGCCGCCTCATATGCAGGTAAGATCTGATTGACTAAGTATAACGCAGCATCAATATTAGGCTGATAACCCATATTACCAACAAAGACGATGTCAAATACTCTTGATTTCGGATTACTCAAGAGGTGCTCCGTATCCACGCCATTTGCGACGGTTGTCATTGTTTCCATCTTCAAGTGAGGAGATCGCACTTTATCTTGAGCAGAAATCATCGTCACTCCTTGATATAAAGGAACGTACTTAGACTCAAACCCTCGCAGTGCCCTACTCTCCCATCGATACATGATCTTCTTGAGACCATTAGAATTGATAGAACGCTTAGACATTCCATAGCTAAAGGCATCCATTAGATCAACTACTTTTGGCTCCGTCCTACTCGAAGTATATGGGATCGTTCTAGGTAGCTGATTGTAGATGACATGAGGATCGAAAAGGTCAAGTTGCCGTTGGATCTTCTTCCAAATAATTGGCGAATAAAAATACGTAACCTGGGCCGGCCAAGATTTAATCATTGAATAGTAGAGTAACCGAAACGGCAAGGTCCACTTGGCGATTCTATATGTTGTGAGTGAAGTAACCAATGCTTCAACTTCCTGTCTATCAGTCATGCTAATTGCCTCTTCATGTAAGCATAATAGACTGATATCAAATTCTGATGACAACTGCTTAATCTGATGATAGGCTCGCAACTTATCGCCCTTCTCCAGTGGATAGGGAAACCGAGAAAGTACGATTGCTAATCTTGGTTTAGTCCGCATAGATTATGTCGATACTTGTTGTGAGCATCTATTCTGTATATTCTTCTTTAATTGAAGATATAATTTCTCTGCCAGGTGTTTTTGGTCAAATGTCTCAGCGATCAAATTTTTTCCATTCAATGCGATGGCTGAGTAGTCTATATCTTGATTAGTCATCCGTACAATGTAATCTTGGATAGTATTAGCAATAAGTACTTGTTGCTGATCTTTAGCATTGATGCCCTCCAACCCAATGTCTGTGGTGATCACCGGTCGCTGCATCGCCATCGCCTCCAATATCTTGACCCTGATACCAGATCCACTAAATAATGGAACAATGAGAGCTCCATGATGCCTAATAAATTCTGTAGCACTATCTACTTCTCCGTGAAATGTTACACCATCGATCTGATTAAATGTCAAAGATTTATCGCCGTTCTTACCTGCAATGTGAAATTGAAAATCGGGATTCTCAGCATAGACTGTTGGCCAGACTTCCTTAACAAACCATCGAAGACCTTGCAAGTTCGGCATCCAATCTAGTGATCCAATGAAGCAGAATTTCCCACGATGTGTATAAGTGTCTGACGCGTAATTATCTAGAGTCAACCCAACTGGTACAACAACTTGTGAACCACTATAACCGAGTGACTGAAATGATAGTGCATCTCGATCTGTGATAGGTGCAATAATGTCATAGTCTTTAAAATATTTCGTCTCGAACTTCTTGAGTCGGTTAGCGCAGAGATTGAGATACCAAGACTTGGGCCTAGAAGTCTCCTCTTCGCTACAACGCCTCCATATCTCATACTCTATATTGTGAGCTCGCAGGCAAATTACAGCCTTGCTATGCTTCAGAATGATGGGTAAATACATAGACATGTATATCGTTTCCAGAAGGATGACATCATAATTCGTAGATGCTAACTGCTCGATTAATGCCGCTTCAAAATCTGACGATTGCAACCGTTGTACATGGTAGGATTCACTTGAGAACAGATTCAACACGGCTCCCATATAAGAGGTATCATTCTTATGATAGATATCAGAGATACTCCTGTAGTGATCAAGACCACCATTGAGAGAAGTAACATCCGTATAATGCTTAGAAGTATTGAGTGATAATAAGTCAACCTCTGCACCACAATGCAAGAGCCCCTTGGTCAGATTGTATATTGCAATCGACTCTCCATTATTCAATGGGTATGGAAATTTCTTAGTTAACTGTAAGATTTTCATCTAATCGGCCATTCTCCTGATGAGCTATTTGTGGATACTTGTTTGAACTAATCTACAATTGATCCTCTATCTCTATTCGAGACAAAGCTATCCAATATCCATTGATTCTAAACGGATTTTTTTGTAGATGTATTGAAATAACGTCGAAATGTAGGCTGAGAATGCTCCATTTGAGTCATCTTTGTATACAAATTTATCTAACCTATGATTAATTGTGATTCAGAGATTGGGAGGCTAATCTCTCTCATCGTACATACGCCTGACTCAGGTATCGATCGAATATCTCCAAAACATGCGGAAGAACTGCTTTTCGATGACATCGTCCACTATCCACTGATGTTAAAAGAGTACAATATTTATAAAGAAGTACTCAATATCTGCCTCGGCAGTGAGAATGTCCATCAAGTAGAAGATCTCTTATGTGAAAGTCTCAAAGAACCATCAGAAGAAAAAGACGAGCTGCTTTCTAAGATTATTTTAGAAGAAGAATTACCTCCTGCGGAGCAACAATATTTCAACAGTCTGAGTTGTGACAAACTGGCGAAAGTGTTGATCACGGGATTTGATCAAAGTCGAGATATGATCTTCTTTGATCCGATTCCCAACTTTATGTTTACAAGAGACATTGCAGTAACAGTCAATGATGGTATTATAGTTACCAAAGCAGCCAAGTCAGCCAGATGGAGAGAAAACCTGCTAACAAGAATGATTATATCCAGACATCCACTCTTTGAAGCAACTAGGCAAGCTGGTAAGGTGATCAATCTGAATAGACCTGATCAGTTTCCACCATCAAAGTATGGAGAACGGGTTTCTGTTGAAGGAGGTGATGTAATGATGATTCATACAGATTACATATTGGTAGGCGTAAGTGAACGGAGTTCTGCTCATGGTTTTGAACTCCTCAAGAATAGATTGCTGGACCTTGGTTTAGTAAAGAATGTTGTCAGAATCAATATTCCAAAGGACCGTTCTTGTATGCATATCGACACGATATTTACCCAAGTAGACACTAATGACATCGTCTGCTACAAGCCAATTGTCTATGATGGGCTAGGAAGTAATGTTGAAGTCTACACTTCCCAAGAAACTAAGAAGGAATACCCTTCAATCAAAGACTTCTTTAAGAGTGAATTGAACAGTGATGTCAATTTTATATTCGCAGGCAAAGGTCACTCACCTTACCAAGAAAGAGAGCAATGGACTGATGGTTGCAATCTTCTTACTCTTAAGCCAGGAGTTGCTATTAGTTATGACCGAAATCTATTAACTGCTAAGGCATTCCAAAAGCATGGATATACAATCATTGATGCTGAAGACTTTATAAAGCAATATGCATCTGTCGAAGATCCATTGTCTTCTATAGAAAAAACCATTATTGCCCTACCGTCTTCAGAACTATCAAGAGCAAGAGGCGGTTCCCACTGTATGAGTATGCCGTTAGTCAGAACAGCAATGTCATCATAAATCGAGCGACAATCCAATGTATACACACGAATTCAAAAAGCGAGTCAGATATGCTGAGACCGACAAGATGGGATATCTGTACTACGGTCACTACGCTAAATATTACGAAATAGGTCGTGTTGAATTGATCAGGTCATTGGGTTTCAGATATCGAGACTTTGAAGATATACTCGGCGTAAAATTGCCCGTAGTATCCTTGGAAAGTAGATATCTAAAACCAGCTTACTACGATGATCTTATCACGATCGAATCAACAATTACCTCGATGCCAACTAAGCTCATATCTTTTGATTTCAAATTAATCAATGAAAAGTCTGAAGTCATTAATACAGCGGTTGTAAAACTCTTTTTCGTTGACTCAGCTACAGAGAAACGTGTGTCTTGTCCATCGGCATTTGCTGACAAACTTGCTACCTACTTTTGAAACTAGGACGTAAAATATATCGAATATTCATACTGCCACTTATCGCTCATTGTCGGTCAATCACATTACCTGGATTCAGAGGAATCTCCCTATATCATGTAATACGATTTGTGATCAATGAATTGAAAAAACATGACTTGATTGTCAGAGCTAATTCAGTGGCTTTCTCATTTTTTCTGTCAATATTTCCGACAATCATATTCATCTTCACCCTGATACCACTCTTGCCTATTCGCTTTGACTTCTTGGAAGCGATGAACACACTGGGACGTAGGGCACTTCCAAGCGAAGCCTTTAATTATTTGATGGAGATTGTGAATAGCTTAGTCTCAATCAAACGTGGTGGATTGCTTTCTTTGGGTTTTGTCTTAGCGATCATATTTTCTAGTAGTGGAATGATCACTCTAATGGCAGGATTTGATAAAAGTTATGATAAGACATTTAAGAAACGATCATTTTTTAAGCGTAGGCTTATTGCGACAAGCTTGACAATTATCATTTCATTCATCTTCTTACTCTCGTTTATATTAATTGTATTTGGAGACCAACTCTTTACCAATATTTTCTCCCGCTTCCATATCGAGAGTGCCACTTCGGTAGCCGTCCAAATCTTTAGATGGCTAATCATTATTGGATTAATTTATACTTCTATCAGTTTGATATATCGGTATGGACCTAGTATGTATCGGAAGTTTCAATTCTCAAATCCTGGTGCTTTCTTAGCCACTACATTATCTATAGTCTCTTCTTTAGTCTTTGCATACTTCGTCAATAACTTTGGACAGTATAACCAAATCTATGGTTCAATCGGAGCATTGATTGTTCTCTTACTTTGGCTTCAGATTAATGCTGTGATATTATTGATTGGATTTGAGCTCAACACAAGTATTGCAGTAGAACGAGACAATCAAGACTCTAAGAATGAAAGAAGGCAGAACACATAAATAAATCGTTATTCAGACGCCTTATCAAGTCCAGCCTTATAAGTTGCTAAACATCTTTCTCTCGCCTCTTTATGATCTACCATAAATGTTGGATAGTCATCAGTGTCATATTCTGGAACGTATTGATTCACATACTTTCGTTGCTTATCGAATTTATCAAGCTGCGTATGGGGATTAAAAATCCGAAAATACGGTGCTGCATCCGTGCCACAACCTGCAGCCCATTGCCATCCTCCATTATTACTTGCTAAGTCAAAGTCAAGAAGCTTGTCAGCAAAATACTGTTCACCCCACCGCCAGTCAATGAGCAGGTGCTTAGTCAAGAAACTTGCAGTAATCATTCTGACTCTATTATGCATCCATCCGGTTGTATTCAATTCACGCATTCCTGCATCTACGATCGGGTAACCAGTCTTACCTTGACACCATAGTGCAAAGTCTTTTTCATCATTGCGCCATTCAATCATTTCGTACTTAGATCGGAAGGCATTGGTTGATACATGAGGAAAGTGAAAGAGTATCTGACTGTAAAAGTCTCTCCATACTAGTTCAGATAGGTATGTATCATTTAGTACACTCGCCTTGCGGGCTTTCTCTCTGATACTAATGGTTCCAAACCTAAAGTGAATCCCTAATTTGGATGTACCCTCTATTGCTGGAAAATTCCGATTCTTATCATATGATTTTATCAGACCTTGAGCAACTTCTGTAGGTGGTTTCTCTATCTCGGATGGCTTGAACCCCATGGAATCTAGTGAGATCTCATTGCTTGGTTTTGACTTGGCAAGATTTGAATAGTATTGTTCTAATGGATACGATGAAAAGTAATAGGATTCAGCATAATTATTATCACTATCCAATGTAGTAAGCCATTTTCTTTTATATGGAGTAAATACAGTATAGGGAAGCCCATCATTCTTAACAACCTCTTGCTTTTCGAAAATGACATGATCTTTATAATCATTAAACTCTCCACCTTTAGATTTCACCAATGCTGCCACTGACTTATCTCTATCTTGGGCATACTTCTCGTAGTCACGGTTACAGTAGATGGACTTGCAAGGATCCTTCTCTAAAATCTTCTTCCATACCTCAACCGGGTCTCCATAATAGATCTGCAAGTCCGCCTCCATCTGGATAAGTTGACTTTTCATTTCTGAAATGACGCTATGAATAAACTCAACTCTCGGGTCATCCTTTGCAGGAAGTTTATCTAGAATATTCTTATCAAAAATGAAGATACATTGAACATCTTGGTTTTCTTTCAAAGCATAGTACAGACCTGCATTGTCTGTCAATCTTAAATCTCTTCTAAACCAGAAATATGTCTTAGCCATCTAATAACTTTTATTGATACTTATCAAATGTCAGACAATAAAGAATTGTTCTATGAATTGGTGATGACTGCTCTAAAAGTTTGCGGTGATCTTTGTAGTAATAAGACGGTATCGTTGCCGACCAGTTGTTTCTCAATTGTATCATTTGTATTGAGAATAGTAATCAATCGCACATCTCTATTGGTCGTGACATCAAATTGTTGAGCTAATTTATTCATCAAATGTGTCAAGGCAAAATCATACCTCACACAGATTACGTAGGATAGAGCATTTTTTTGGAAGTAATTGATATCCCAATTATCTGCCTTGAACAAGTCTGCCACTGTAGCTACTGACCATTCAACATTGAATTGCGATGGTGTCAATGTAATCAATAGTTGGTCATCCTTGCATATGATAGATGGGACAGCCAGTTCCTCTGTATCGGTGGTAATGACAGTACCAGGACTTTCAGGATCCTTAAATGATCGAACATATAGTGGAATATCAGCAGATTTCAATGGTAACATTGTCTTTGGGTGTATAACTTTTGCACCAGCATCAGCCATCTGATACAAGGCTTGATACGACATTCTCGGAACCATTTCAGCAAAGTCAAATCGCTTGGGATCGGCAGACATGATTCCAGGTACATCCTTCCAAACAGTAACTTTCTCAGCAGAGAGACACTTACCAAATATTGCGGCTGTATAGTCAGACCCTTCTCGACCTAAAGTTGTCGTATTATTCTCATCATCTACACCGATAAATCCTTGGGTTACGATATAATCCACCTTATTCAAAAGCGGAATCACTGCACCTGATATACGACTTGCTGTCTTATCCCAATCTATAACTGCGTCCCTGTAAGTCTGGTCAGTAAGTATACAGTCTCTTACATCAAGATAGGCTGAATTGAGAGATTGCCTCAAATAAGCTTCAACGATCAATGTAGAAAGTAACTCCCCTATACTTACTATCTGATCATATACATAGTCATAGATACTATTCTCCTCATCGGCAATCCAATCAATCTCTGCGATTGTATCATTAATTCTATCAAGGATAACTGTTGGATTATCAAATAGTGCCTCTACTATAGCAGTGTGCTCTGAGACAATATGATCTATATGCGGCTGGTAATCATCATTAGAGAAAATAGCTTCTGCAACTTTCTCCAGTGCATTAGTAGTTTTACCCATTGCTGAAACAACAATGATTGATTTATCAGGAATGTGATTAGTAACTATGTCTCTGCAATTACGAATAAGGTCGGCCGTCGAAACTGAAGCCCCACCAAACTTATGTATCTGAATATTCAATTGAAATCTAATTTAAAATTGGAAGTGCAAATATGATGATAAATCCTATCATCTTATTCATCCAATGTCAATACTGATTAAAGGGATTTTGTTCTGAAAGAACTTACATTATCAGATGCTACCAAGTAATACAAAAGACAAAAATCTTCCCCTTCCTACTTAATGTTATAATTATGATTCGGGTCACTTGCTAGAATGATATTCTCATTTTGAACATCTGATTCTAGATAACCATCCCTGAGTCTGATGATTCTATGGGCATGTTCAGCAATATCCGGTTCATGAGTAACGAGGATGATTGTGTTACCAGCATTGTGGATCTTTTCTAGAATGGACATAATCTCTACAGAAGTTTTAGTATCTAAGTTACCCGTTGGCTCATCTGCCAGGATAATTGCTGGATCTCCTACAAGTGCTCTAGCAATCGCAACTCGTTGTCGCTGACCTCCAGATAGTTCATTGGGCTTATGATCCATTCGATCTCCAAGTCCTACTAAGTCAAGTACTTCAGCTGCCCTAGCCTGCCGAGCCTTGGCAGACCACCCTCCATACACCAGAGGTAAAGCCACATTATCCAATGATGAAATCCGAGGAAGTAAATTAAACGTCTGAAATACAAAACCAATCTCCTTATTACGAACCTTAGCTAAGTCACTATCATCCATCTCACTGACTACCTCACCTTTTAGGATATATTCACCTGATGTAGGTGTATCAAGACAACCAAGGAGGTTCATCAATGTAGACTTTCCTGACCCACTTGGTCCCATTAAGGCGACATATTCATTCTTTTCTATAGAGATACTCAGGTCCTTAAGAGCATGGATCTTTTCAGAACCCATCACATAGGTTTTCTGTAGATTGGAAGTTTTAATCATTGTATTGTCCATAACAACAATAATAATCAATATGTAGGGAGATCGATGATTATTTCGATAATCTCACAAGAAACATCGCTTAAAATCCCAAAAAGGAACTACAGACTTTTATTTAATGTCTACTTTTGTCGGTAGATAAAAAAACCAACCATCAATAAGCAAATACGTCATATCGCTGTTTCAGGGAATATAGGTGCTGGAAAAACCACTCTCTCTAAGAAGTTATCAGATCATTACAATTGGCAAGTACACTTTGAAGACACTCTCAATAATCCATACCTGAGTGATTTCTATGACGATATGCAACGATGGAGTTTTAATCTTCAGATCTACTTTCTAAATAGTCGATTTAATCAGATTCTGAAAATTAGGCAAGGGGAAGAAGTAGTTATACAAGACAGAACTATTTATGAAGATGCTCGAATTTTTGCTCCCAACTTACATGAGATGGGGTTAATGGAAAAAAGAGATCATGATAATTACCAGTCCTTATTTAACCTAATGACAACTCAAGTCAAAGCACCAGATCTTCTTATCTATTTAAAAGCAAGTATCCCTACATTAGTTGATCACATTCAACTTAGAGGCAGAGATTATGAAGGAAGTATCTCTCTAGACTACCTCAAAAGGCTCAATACAAAGTATGAAGAATGGATCGCCTCTTATAAAGAAGGTCCATTACTCATTATTAACATCGATAAATTTGACTTTATCAAAAGGAAAGAAGATTTCGGAGAGATTGTTTCTCTAATAGACTCTGAATTATTTGGACTATTCTAGATCACTTAGTCAGAATATAATATTAGATTGACTAACTCTGATTAGATTCACGCTTATTAATCTCATCTCTGATTTTAGCAGCTTTCTCATAATTTTCTTGTTCTAGCACTTCTTCTAACATCTTATTGAGAGCTTTTAGCGAATATGAGCTGTAGGGTTTATCTTTAGATTTAGATGGCTTATCAGCAATAACACTTTTAGTTTTACTTGGACTCTTATCGTCTTCTATAATTACTCCTGCTTGTTCTAGTATGAACTCATAGGTGTATATCGGAGATTCAAATCTTACCGCAAGAGCTATTGCATCACTAGTACGAGAATCTATGACTACATCTTTACCATCAATGCTTTCACAAACGAGTTGTGCATAGAAGATACCATCGAGTAGGTTATTGATGATGACTTCTTTGATTTCAATATTGAAAGATTCTAGTGCATTTTTAAATAGATCATGAGTGAGTGGTCTATTAGGCGACATTGATTCCAATGCTACAGCAATAGCTTGAGCCTCAAATCCACCTATCACTATTGGCAATCGTCTATCTCCATCAGTCTCTCCTAACACCACGGCATAGTTATGCGACTTTGTGACACTATGAGATAATGCTACTATTTTTAATTCTACTTTTTCCATTTACAGCTCAGCTAGTGGGATCTTTATGTCAAGATAATGATTATGAAGCTTTGAATTTCTTCAATGACTCAGTCAATCTTGGCACCACATCGAATAAATCTGCACAGATACCGTAATCAGCAGCTTTAAAAAATGGAGCTTCAGGGTCTTTGTTAATGACTACAATTGTTTTAGAATTATTGACACCTGCAAGATGTTGGATAGCACCAGAAATCCCTGCTGCAATATATAAATTGGGTCTAATGGCAACACCTGTCTGACCTACGTGCTCATGATGAGGCCTCCACCCAATATCAGCTACTGGTCTACTACAAGCTGTTGTTGCTCCAAGCACAGTCGCTAACTCTTCAATGATACCCCAATTCTCAGGACCCTTCATCCCTCTTCCTGCAGAAACCACCAGCTCTGCCTCAGGCAAGGGAACTGTACCTTCTTCTTTCTTAGTTTCTTTGATTGTCACCGAACCATCGGCAATAGAAACCGCAGCTTCTTCAATCACAAGCTCGGATTCATCAACAAGTGATGGCTTGAGTGAATTACCCATAAGAGTGACAACCTTAATAGGTGTACTTATCTCATACGTTGCTATAGCCTTACCACTAAATACGCCTTTTGAAACTTGGAACTGTCCAGAGTCTATACTTGGTAATGAATTTATACCCGTAACAGATCCTGCATTCAACTGAAATGCAACTCTGGGCATCAATGATTTACCAATACTACTATGACCAAACACCAACAGTGAAGCAGAATGATTCTTTGCAACCTCAGCGATAGCATCAGCTATCGTACCATTGTCTCCATTTGAGTTGCTTGCAATCTTGACGACTTTTGAAAGACCACAAGATGTAAGTTTATCGAGATCTTCACAGTCTCCAACGACAATACCTACACAGCCCATATCAAGGGTTTTTCCTGCTTGCACACCATAATATGCAAGCTCATAAGAGACCTTTCTTATCTTGCTATTACTTGTTTCTATATATACTAATACACTCATTTTAATTTATTTGTAGGTTCAAAGATTTAGATGACTTTTGCTTCTTCATGAAGCATTCTGACTAGTTCATCCATATTCTCAGCATCAATCATCTTGACACCTCCTTTAGCACTTGGCAGCTCATACTTGACAACTTTAGCAGTCGTATGGAAGTCTGCTGGAGAAATGACCTCAATTTGCTTTCTCTTAGACATCATAATGTCCTTCATCTTAGGGATACGTTGTTCCGCAAGTCCTTTGGCTGCAGACAGAACTATGTTACCTGAGACCTCTGACACTTCTACTCCACCCTCAATATCTCTAGTCACTGTATGTGTACCAGCAGTTGAAGTAAGTTCGCTGACAAAACTAAAATAAGGTACACCTAATTGTGCACCGATGAATCCACCTACAACTGCTCCATTATAATCTATCGTTTCCTTGCCACAAATAATCATGTCATAATTTTCACCTTGGGCATGATTAGCAATCTGGTTTGCGACAAATTCTGAACTAGATGGATCAGCATCTATTCTGACAGCTCTGTGAGCTCCGACTGCAAGACCTTTTCGAATGATAGAATCATTGGTAGCCGGTCCGACATGAGCTAGTACTACTTCGCCACCTTGTTCTTCTACCAACTCAAGGGCTCTAACAAGAGCATACCATTCATCATATGGGTTCATAATGTATTGAACTCCATCTTCACTGAACTCAGAATCATTGTTCTTGAATGCTATCTTAGCAGTTGTTTCGGGGGTCTTACTGACACAAACCAGTATTTTCATTTAATTGTAGGTTAAGTGATATAATTGTCACCATTATAGTAAATCCAATGGCTCATTTATAACATTGCAATGGCTAGAAAGTTATATTTGAGATATTAATAATGGATGAGCCGTAAAGATACAGGAAATCGACATTCTTAGTTATATATGATAAATTAATATGAGTAAACGATTAGATCAATTATTGGAATTTGAGAAAGGAGACCCAAACGATCCATTTATCCAATTTGCTCTGAGCAAAGAGTATGAAAAAATAGGCCAAAATTTAAACGCATTGGATCGATATCTTAAACTTAGAACTGAACATCCAGATTATATTGGCTTGTACTATCATCTTGGTCAATTGTATGAAACAATTGGAGATAGGCAAAATGCACTCACCATTTATAACGAAGGATTAGATCTTGCAAAATCTACTAAAGACTTTCATGCAGCCTCAGAGCTCAACAACGTCAAAATGAATCTAGAGTTAGAACTAGGAAACTAGTCAGCAAATAAGCTATTGATAAATTCTTCAGTATTAAATAATTGAAGATGCTCAATTCCTTCTCCTACGCCAATGTATTTAATAGGAATCTTAAACTGATCTGAGATACCCAATACGACACCACCTTTAGCAGAACCGTCCAGCTTAGTCAATGCAAGAGCAGTAACATCTGTAGCTTTAGTAAAGTGCTTTGCTTGCTCAATGGCATTCTGACCTGTGGTCGCATCTAATACAAGCATTACTTCGTGAGGAGCTCCAGGCATTATTTTATTTATAGATCGCTTTATTTTGGTCAACTCATCCATCAGGTGATGTTTAGTATGTAGTCTTCCAGCTGTATCGATTATTACCACATCAGCTCCATGCTTCTTACCATATTGAACTGTCTCATATGCAACAGCAGCAGGATCTGTGTTCATCCCTTTAGAGAAAAAAAGGCAGTCGTTTCTGTCTGCCCATATTCTCAATTGATCAACAGCTGCAGCTCTAAAGGTGTCTGCCGCACCAAGCAATACTGACTTACCTTGATTTCTAAATTGGTGTGCTAGCTTTCCAATAGTTGTAGTCTTACCCACACCGTTAACTCCGACAACAAGCATCACTGCTGGCCAACTTTCTGTGGGTATATCGTAGGTTGTAACATCTTCTGACAGATTCTCTTTGAGTATCAACTTTATTTCACTCTTAAGGATGGAATTGAGTTCATCAGTATTAAAATACTTATCCTTCGATACTCTCTCTTCAAGACGATCTATAATCTTTACGGTCGTATCAAGACCAACGTCAGCTGATATCAAGATCTGCTCTAGTTCATCAAGAAAGCCAACATCCACGGTAGACTTGCCAGCTACTGCCTTTGCAATTTTACCAAACAAGTTAGATTTAGTTTTTTCTAAGCCTTTATCTAGATCTTGTTTCTTCTCTTTTGTAAAGAAATTTTTAAACATACTCATATGCTATAACTCAATTGATATTAATGAGAAATGGCCTTCCCGAAATACGAAAAAGCCAAATCATTTACTTGTAAAGAAATACTCTGAAAATAAGTAAGACTACTTGTTGTCAGCGAGGTGTTCTTTTACCTTTTCCTTGTGGATCATTACTGTCTTGTAAGAATACTTTCCAGTTTCAGGATTCTTGACAGGTGTTACAACCTTTACAAAATCTCTACCAGAACCAGCATTCGCAGCTCTTTGTCCAACCCTTGCGTTCTTTGATACTTTTGCCATTTGAAATTATTTTATTTCTTTATGAATAGTGTACTTCTTCATGATAGGGTTATACTTTTTCAGTTCCAACCTATCTGGTGTATTTTTTCGGTTTTTCTCAGTTACATACCTTGAAGTACCTGAAAGTCCTGAAGCTTTATGCTCAGTACATTCTAATATCACCTGGATTCTATTGCCTTTTGATTTCTTTGCCATGATCTATCGATTGCTTGTTGACAGTGTCTATATTTAAGTAATGTGGCTTACAGCTCGATACCGTGCTCGTAACCTTTCTTTTCTAATTTCTGAAGGTACGCATAGATACCCAGCTTATTGATTGACCTCAATGCTGAAGTTGAAATCTTAAGTGTTACCCACTTATCCTTTTCAGGAATGTAAAACTTCTTCTTTACCAAGTTAGGTAAAAATCTTCTTTTCGTCTTAGCTTTTGAATGCGAGACATTGTTACCGGTAATCGGTCTTTTTCCAGTTAATTGACAAATTCTAGACATGCTAGTATTATTTTTTTTTCTAATATAAATAGTGACCTCGGAAGGATTCGAACCCTCAACCTTCTGATCCGTAGTCAGATGCTCTATCCAGTTAAGCTACGAAGCCATCTTTTAACCTATCACTAAAATTCACTTAATTCACAGTAAGTTACTGATAATGTGGTCTTTAACTCCCCGTGCTTTGTGAACTCTCGAATCAAAAAAGCTTCCTCTCTATTATCGAACTGCAAATGTACTATAATTATACTGATTATACACATATGATATTACGATAAATCACACTAGATCGACTAGTAGTACCTAAAAGTAAAAAGGCCTGTCTTACTCTTTAGCAAGACAGGCGACTCCCATTTACGAATAAAAATACTTCGTTGTATCTATCGATACTATTCTTTTAGTAGCGTGATTAACGCTTCTCTTTCAATTTGTTCCAACGAATCAGACAAGTCTAACTCTATAGATTCACTATTTGCAATTTCACTAATAGTCCTGATATAAAAGTTGTTTTCATTATCAGCTTTAAGTGCATACAAAGTAAAAGTGCTTTCACTACTTTCTGTGTACCAATTATCACAAAATTTTTCAGTCAATGAACTATACCCGACTTTTAGGTTAATCCCTAAATCATCGTTAACTAAATATAGTTGACTATTATTAATCTCTATGTCTCCTTCTATACAAACATCTAATACGTCATCTTTATTCGTACTTGCATTAGTAGATATTGTATACCACATATCAGGAGTTGCATATAATGAATATCCAAAATCAGACCAAATTGTTGCTTCATTAACAACAATTTCAAAATTACCGATAGATAAACTTGCTTCAGGATCTAGACTTGTCCACTCGAGCCCATTGGTTTGATATACCTCTGATTCGCCGCTATCATCAAATATAGAAGGTATCACTACTTGGATTGAGGATTGTTGGGAAGCAACTTCATTACCATTACTTGTCCTTATTATATATCGCATAGCAACCTTGGATTCAAATACTTGATTATTTATAGTTGTAGACAATTGATTTCTGAATAAGTCCATTCCTGTTGATAACTCCCAGAATGACAGTGTCAATTGATCACCTAATGCTATGGTACCATCTTCGATCAAAGACTGAGTATCAATAATGAACAATATGCCACTAGCTGAGACTAGTTTTACATCTCCTTCAATCGTGGCTAGGAAATTCAAAGTCTCACTTGAGCTTACCGCTTCACTAAATACTTGATCTAGATACAACTGTCCTTGATGAGGGGTAAACTGTTCAATGTCTTTACCGCAACTAACAAGTACAAGGAAGAAAGCAAATAAAAGTGTGGAATGTAAAGTTCTTAGCATAAAGTTTAAGGTGTCTTGTCTATAAGACACTAAAACTAATAAATGTGCTGCCCAGCCTAAAAATAATATCTCAATCCTGCTCCGATTGTGGGGCTAACAAACCTTTGATTGAGTGTGTAGGTATCAACTGTATTTGATTTAGGTGTAAACCTAATCTCTGGATTGACATAGATATCCAACGCAGGTGAGAAGTGATAAACTAATTGTCCACCAGCCATTAATTGAGTTGACAACTTGGTATTGTAAACCATCGAACTAGTAGAATCGTTTTGATTGATATCTATCACATTCATCTGCTGATCAAGAATTCTACCCTCACTTGTTGTAGCAATATTGAGGATCGCCCCTACTCTCATTGCGATACTCAATTGAGAAGTGATAGGCTTTTCATATCCGACAATCAATGGAACGCTGACTGTTCGGTGAGAATTGAAGTTGACTATCTCAGTACTTCCATTAATCTGTATACTTGTTGTATCCGAGTTTATTTCAATTCCTTCAGAAGTAAACATCGTATCAATGGTGATGACAGTCTGATATCCAATACTTTCCGGATCGATGTAGCTGAGTTTCTCTCTCCATACTGCCAATTGCAACCCAGACTCAGCGAAGACCCCAGACTTAGTTTTCAATCCTAATCCAAATCCTATCTCTACTGATGGTAGTGCGGTCTCTGACAATTCTCTTGCAGTCGCATAGCTCCTATCATCTGATGTTTTTGCGTTAATCTGAGAAAGAGGAGCAAATGTACTTAACTGACTCCACGCATATGATTTGAATGGTTTGGAGCCGAGCAGGTCACATCCTTCTTTTATAAATAAAGATTTGAGACTAGAATTTCTAATGTGAGAACTTTGCGTTGG
>CALISO010000086.1 GCA_938041445.1 uncultured Saprospiraceae bacterium | reverse complement strand
ATAATTGTTCTTAGGCCTCTAGCACCTAACTTCAATTCTATGGACATATCTGCTATATAGTCCAATACATCATCCTTGATTGTAAGCTTGACACCTTCTAAGTTAAGGAGCTTTATATACTGTTTAATCAGTGCATTCTTGGGCTGAGTAAGAATAGCAATGAGAGTTTCTCTATTGAGAGGATTGAGATATGTCAATACAGGTAACCTGCCTAATAATTCTGGTATCAATCCAAACGATTTTAAATCACTATGATTGATATACTGAAGAAGGTGCTCGTGATCAACTTGAATTTCATCATCAGATCGGTATCCAATTACCTGAGTATTCATTCTTCTGGCTATGACCTTGTCAATCCCAGCAAATGCACCTCCACAAATAAATAAGATATTCTTTGTATTGACTTTTACCATTTGCTGCTCTGGATGCTTTCGTCCTCCTTGAGGTGGAACCAATACATCTGCTCCTTCTAGCATCTTAAGTAAGGCTTGCTGGACTCCTTCACCTGAAACGTCTCGAGTAATGGAAGGATTATCAGATTTTCTAGCAATTTTGTCTATTTCATCAATGTAGACGATGCCTTTCTCAGCAGCATCAACATTAAAATCACAAGATTGAAGGAGTCTTGATAGCATACTTTCTACATCTTCACCAACATAGCCAGCTTCTGTAAATACTGTAGCATCAACAATCGTAAATGGCACATTCAAAAACTTAGCTATTGTCTTAGCTAGTAATGTCTTGCCTGTACCTGTCTCTCCTACGAATAAGATATTAGACTTTTCAATCTCCACTTCATCACTAGATTGATGATCAAGGCGTTTAAAGTGATTATATACAGCCACACTGAGATACTTCTTAGCATCATCTTGCCCAATAACATAATCATCAAGATATCCCTTAATAGATTTAGGTGTCACATCTGCAGGGAGAGAAAAATTGTTCGTTATACTAGTCGATTTATCAGATGGATCTTTATCTAATTCGTCCATCACAATTGCATAAGCTTGCTCAGTGCAATTATCACATATCTGAGCATCTATACCAGCAATGAGAAGTTTAGTTTCTTCTTTACTTGACCCGCAAAACGAACAATTTTGTTTTTTCACTTACCTAAGATTCTTTATTATCACTCTTAGCGAGGACTTCATCAACTAAGCCATATTCCATAGCTGCTGTTGCCGTCATCCAATTATCTCTATCACTATCTTTCTCTATATCTTCAAATGACTTGCCGGTTGCAACTGCCATTATTTCATAGAGTTCCTTTCTCAAATCCTTAATCAAATTGTAAGTGATTTCCATATCAGAGAACTGCCCTTGCATGCCACCTGATGGTTGATGAATCATCACTCTACTATGCTTAAGACAAGTACGTTTACCCTTAGTACCTGCACATAATAACACTGCTCCCATTGAGGCTGCTAGACCTGTACATATCGTACTTACATCTGGTGCAACATACTGCATTGTGTCATAAATACCTAACCCAGCAATTACTGAGCCTCCTGGACTATTGATAAACATTTGAATATCCCTTTTAGGATCAGTAGACTGTAAGAACAGCATCTGAGCTTGCACTACATTTGCTACGTAATCATTGATTGGTACTCCTAAGAAGATAATTCTATCCATCATCAATCTTGAGAATACGTCCATACCTACGACATTCATCTGTCTTTCTTCAATTACTTGAGGTGTAAAACCTGTAATGTTAGGTGATGAGGCGTATGCCTTCTTCATATAATCATCAAGACCTGCACTTGACATGCCTAAATGCTTAGTTGCGTACTTCTGAAATTCTTCTTTTGGAAACATATAATTTTTTACAATTTAGACAAATATATACTATATAGACAAAATGTTGGGTGCAATATTATTGCTGCATCGTTTTAACTAACTCACGATACTCATCAATAGTAATCTCGTTTTCGGTCTTAGATACTTGTTCTCCTAGTATTTCGAATACCTTTTTTGACTCTACCTGACTACTGAGATTGGCAACTTGCTTCTTATCATTTAACATATAATCAGCCATATAGTTGAGCATCTGAGGATCGTTACCATATCCTCTCATATATTGACTTGCTTGTGCCATAGCAGCTTCTTTGAGATCTTCTTTTGAGACTTCAATGTTATTTTCTTTGACAAGCTGAGACATTATCAATGCCCACTTGAGTTCATTTGCGATGGAAGATTCTTCTGGTTGAGGTTGTTCTGCACCTCTATTAGTTGCTTCGTACCACTTCATTACATGCTCCATTGGCAATTCTATACTCGTACTTGCCTTCATTCGATCAATAATCTCGCGATGCAAAATATTATCAGATTGTTGAGTGTAAAATTTGGCAATATTTTCTTTGATAAGTGCTCTAAGCTCATCTTCTGACGTGATTTTTCCTTCTTCCCCAGTATACCTATCGAAAAACTCTTGGTTTAAATCTGCCAATTCTTGTCTAAGAATTTCATTAACTACAGCTTCAAAACCTTGTTCTAATTTTTCTTCTCCCTCAATTCCCAATAAGTACTTGTTGACGAAACTGGTCTCTCTATTCTTTTCGAGATTATATGGATCAAGTCCAAAAGTAAAACTGAGCGATTTGCCTACTAGCTGATCAATATATTCTTGATTAAGATCTTGCACATAGACCTTGCTTTCTTTTTCAACACCTTCGTCGAGTGGATTCCCAGACTCATCAACTTGGTATAATGCAAGCGTAATTATATCAGTTTCTTTAATAGTATCCTCCACAGGTACTTGCTTACCCATTTGCTTGCGAATACCTTCAATCTCTTCAGTTATTGTTGCATCGTCTACAGCAATCTTTTTTACCTCATATACTTCATCTAGACCTTTGATGTCTATTGAAGGCTTTAGAGCCAAATCAAAGCTAGTATTATAATCAGTCAAACTTTTTAAATCAAAATCGATTGCCTCAGCAGATTCACTGAGTATTGGATCAAGTATATGTTCAATCTCCTCAGACTTGATATGCTCGTAGAGTCCAGTAAGTAGGACATTATTTACCACATCACTGATTGTCTGTAAGCCATACATCTTTTCAATAAACGAATTTGGAGTCTTGCCTTTTCTAAAACCTTTGAAAGAGCCCTTGTTCTTGATATCCTTCAGCTTGTCTTTATACTTCTTGATATAGTCAGCTTTTTCAATTGTTGCATCAATTCTGACTAATTGCTCACCTACGGGTACTGTTTCAAACTTCATGAATGACCTATTTATGGATAAAAAAAAATCAAGGTCTATAGCCTTGATTTCAAATAAAAGTAAAAATTAAAAGTGCGGGTAGAGGGAGTCGAACCCCCACGCCGTGAAGCACTAGATCCTAAATCTAGCATGTCTACCAATTCCATCATACCCGCTCTTACCTTAAAAAGCGCTGCAAAGATATATCCATTTTTATAAATACACTTATAATTTACACATCAAATTTTATAGACAACAGTCTTTATCTTTATTGTATTGTAATCAAGGAAGTTACTCGATGAATTCTGTTAGTTTTGAAGTGTGATAGTAGCAAGAAACATTAAGAAGTCATTTGGAACAGTAGAAGTCCTAAAAGGTGTCAATTTTAGTCTCAATACACCCAAGATGGTAGCTATAGTAGGAAAGTCAGGATCTGGAAAGAGCACATTCCTGCACATCTTGGGTACATTAGATAAACCAGATAGTGGTACATGTACACTAATGGGAGAAGATATACTCAGTTGTAATGAAAAACGATTGTCCGAAATAAGGAATACAGATATTGGGTTTATTTTTCAATTTCATCATTTACTTGCTGAATTTTCAGCCCTTGAAAATGTCTGCATCCCCTACTACATTACTAATAAGTCAAAGTCTTCAGCTGAAGCAAGAGCTAAAGAGCTTCTAGACTATATGGGGCTTTCGCATAGACTCACCCATAAACCAAAAGAGTTATCTGGCGGTGAACAACAGCGGGTTGCGGTAGCGAGAGCATTGATGATGGAACCGAGATTGTTACTTGCAGATGAGCCAACAGGTAACCTTGATAGTCAGGCATCTCAGGAATTACTCAGCATTTTCCGCAAGCTACACAGTGATTTTGATCAAACGATCATTATGGTTACACATAACAATGAGCTTGCTAGCAAATGTGATGTGACATATCAAATGAAGGATGGCATCCTACAATAGGAAACACTCCCATTTTTATAATACTCCGACAAGTTGTAATTTCGCAGCTTTACATTACACTTTAGATATCTAAGATGGGAAGAGCATTTGAATTTAGAAAAGCTAGGAAATTTAAGAGATGGGCAGCAATGGCTAAGACGTTTAGTCGTATTGGCAAGGAGATTGTAATTGCTATTAAAGAAGGCGGTCCTGATGCTGAAACCAACTCAAGATTAAGAGCAGCTATTCAGAATGCTAAGGCAGCTAATATGCCCCTTGAGAATGTTAATCGGGCAATAAAAAAGGCTACGGACAAGGATACGTCTGATTTTAAGGAAATAGTTCTTGAAGGATATGGGCCGCACGGGATAGCCGTACTGGTGGAAGCAGCTACAGACAATAACAACCGAACAGTTGCCAATGTCAGAAGTTACTTCAATAAGTGTGATGGAAATATGGGGACATCAGGATCAGTTTCATTTATGTTTGATCATCAATGCCATTTCAAAATCGAAAATTCAGGCCAAGATTTAGAGGAACTAGAGTTAGAGTTGATAGACTTCGGCGCAGAAGAGATATTTGCCGAGGAGGACGGCATATTGATTTATGCTGGATTTAGCAACTTTGGTAGTATCCAGAAATACCTTGAAAGTAACGAGACTAAAATCATTTCATCTGGATTTGAACGTATACCATCAAATACAAAAGAACTTACTGGAGATGAAATAAAGGATATGGAAAAGCTAATCGAGAAGATTGAAGAAGATGACGACGTACAAAATGTCTATCATAATATGACTTATCCTGATGACTATGTAGCTCCTGAATCGTAGAGCTTAATTCCATTTAGCCACATTATCGTACTCAGGATTTTTTCGGTTCTTCCACCAAATGTATCCTAATGTCGTCACTAGTAAGTACGGCAAAACAAAGATATATAGGATTCCTTTGTTCAATCCCTTACCAGCTGTACCTCCATTCTCTAGATTAGATTCAGCAGCTATCTTGCACATAGGACACTGAGCAATTAAATCCACACTAAGACTAACTAATGCAATAACTAGAATAGTAATGAGTATGTTCTTGAATATCGGATTAATGATCATTGCAATAGCGCTTTATAGATTAATAACAAGGTGCTAATAATAAATAACAGATAGGCCCCGTAACTACTACGTACATCCACACTGGCCAAACCCACTTTGCCATCTTTTTGTGCTTTTCAACCTGAAAAGTGAGACCTCTGACAAACGTAAATAGTATAAATGGCAAACTGACTGCAGCGGTAACAACATGAGTCAGTAAGAGTATAAGATAAATGATCTTGATTATACCTTCTTTACAAAAGTATGTTGGTTCAGTCGTGATATGGTATAGAACATAAGAACCTAAGAAACAAACTGAAAAGAACATAGCAACCATTACCATATTGGCGTGCATCTTATAATTTCTCTTCTTTATAAAGACTAAGGCCAAGACCAAAAAAAGACCTGCGATTGAATTAAGGATTGCATTGAGCTTAGGCAAAAAAGTAAAATCGGTAGTTGTCTCGAAACTTATAGAACGCATCGCGACAACTAGAGCCAAAATGACAACTGTCAATATCCATGCAGCCGGAGTTAGTCTTTTTGCAAGTTTAAGATTAGGCTTTGGGTAATTCATAGGCATTGCTTCTAACAGAAACGGATTACTTACTTGAGCTGAATATCGATTTCTGGCTTTCTAGGTATTACGATGGCTGTATCTTCTATTAACATTGTTAGTGATTCTGATTTTACACCATAAATATTTCTTACCTGAGATGAAGTATCTATTAATACTGCTCCTGGAAATCCTTGATTATCAATGTCCGCAACTACTACATTACTACCCTCAATGATGTTATCAGATGTGACAAGCTGAAAGGTGTAAGCATCTTTATACTGATCGTAAAATTGTTCTTTGAATTCTGATGAGATTTTGTCAGTAAGAAATACCGTAGTTTTCCCTTTAAGATCAACAATATTAGCTAATGTATTAAACTGATTATTGTCCCAAGGTTCTTTTGGTTGTACTCTGTCTACTGCTGCTCTTCTGTAGTCAAAACCTTGACTAAGATAGTACCAACTCATAGCTGGAAACACTACAAGCATAAGCAAGATTCCTAACGTTCTGATTACTTTTCTCATTTGTCTATATAACCAGATTTGCAGGCAATAGGTTTAGCCTAAATCATATGTTTGCTCATCAATATATCCAGCATCTCCTACAGATCCAGTATCGGACTCTGCAGGTAAGCTATATTTCTCTTGAAGTTGATTTCTAGATTTATTCCATCCATTACCTTCCCAGAAAAAAGCAAATACTGCCCAGACTAGTAAGAGTGTAGGAAGCAGAACACTTTTCACTAAACCTGGAACCTCATACTTCATATGCATAAATTCATACACAATAAGATATGCTTTAACTAGACTTAAGATTATCATTACCGCCGCAGTGATAATAATTGGAAAACTAATACTCTCGCTGATATGCCCTTTACCTAAAAGTGCAAATACTACCTCGAATATAGTAATCGCCCCTAGTATAGATATAATTAATACCGCTTTTCGCTTTGATTCTGAATAAGTGAGATGTGCCATTATATTTCTCTTTACCTCTATTTAAATTTTATAATACTATTCGCTTCTGAACAATCCATTCTAAAGTAGATAGAAAACTAAGAATACAAATACCCAGACTAAATCGACAAAGTGCCAATAGAGGCCAATCTTTTCAACCATCTCATACCCATTCTTACGACTTACATACAAGCCAGATGCTGAGTTAACCATAATCACGATTAAGAAAATAATTCCTGACAAAACGTGGAAACCGTGGAAACCAGTAATGAAGAAAAATAATGCTCCAAAGGCTTTAGGACCTAAAGATTGTTGTTTCGTCATTCCCTTATCAGGACCTTCAGTCACTTCATACTTTAACTGGTGCCACTCTCCATTATGTTGATGTATCAAATAAGGTTCTCCTGCTTCAAAAGTGTCACCTTT
>CALISO010000085.1 GCA_938041445.1 uncultured Saprospiraceae bacterium | reverse complement strand
GCTGAATATCATAGACGATCATAGTAGAGAATGCCTATTAGGACATGGAAGTATCAGCTTTCCGTCAAAACGAGTAATAGGACACTTAGCAGAATTAATTGAGTACTATGGAAAGCCAAAGTACATACGAACAGATAACGGACCTGAATTTATCTCAAAAGAATATAAGCTTCGCCGATCTTTTTAGCCATCGACTCTAACAGGTCATGGCTTCGGAGAACAAGTTCTCCTTCGCCGACTTTTTAGCCATCAACTCTAAAGAATCATGGCTTCAATGACATACTACGGTGGAGGTCTCCACCGAAGTTTAGAGAAGCTGCGGTGAAGAGAACGAAGTTCTCCTTCGCCTAAGGCTTCGGAGGTGGAGGTCTCCACCGAAGTTTAGAGAAGCTGTGGCGAAGAGAACGAAGTTCTCCTTCGCCTAAGGCTTCGGAGAACGAAGGTGGAGCTGCCGAGAGTCGAACTCGGGTCCAGACAAAGCTTTTGAGAGCTTTCTACATGCTTAGCTTGTTCTTGGATTGTCGGCATCAAGCAGGTGTACAAGCAACCAACTATCAGCTTATCTTCTTAAGTTTCGGTCAATAGTCGAAGCCCTATATTCCTAGTCCAAGTGCTAGCGCAAGGCTAAGCGGTCATTATACACTGATAGTAGGTTAATCAGACTTCCCCTACACAGTGCAAAAAGCTATGCTAATTCTAAATTAGGCAGCTAATGCGAATCTGTTGTCGCCAATTATATAGTGGAGATCATTTGTTAACGGAGTGCATCACCACTGCTCCGGCATGCTTACAAACAAAGAATCTTTCCTGTCGATACCAGTTCAGCCCCATTGTTGTAGATATGATCTGAATGAGCCGTTCTCCTTCAGACGTGAGGGTATAACCTTCTCATCTTAGATATCGTTCCAAGATGTATCATTTATTTTTAACCTAATAGATAGTCATCTATGAACTTGCTAGATAGTCCGTCAAGTATTCAAAGTAACTTGTCAATTTGCCATCCTGAGCAATTGTCGCTCTTTCTAATAAGTCAGAAGATTTCTTCGTCAATTCTGGCAGGACATGCTCGATAAACATTTGCCCAAAGGCTTCGGAAGCATCCCTTGGAAGCTCATTAGGTAAGTTATCAATTGTCATCATATCAACCACTCCTTGACCATGTGGAGCTACCTCTTCCCCACTCTCTGGGTTGTAGCCAAATATCGGATTGGGAATCGTCGATGCCTTTAGCGTACTTGGAATAGAAGAGACTGGCGCAATATCACATGTCACATCTGCAATGACAGAGATATTCCAACTCTCTTGTTGCATCTGCTCTTGTGTGAAAAATGCAGGCGCATCGTTATCCCAATAAATACCATTGATCATTATATCAGTACAAGGAATGACATGGTGAAAATCACTTTTATAGTCTTTAGGGTTATCATAGAAATCTTGTACACTATCAAATACTTTTCCATCCTTTCGTCTTGCATAGAAAAAACTACTCAGCTGTGTATAGACAGGTCCGTTACCCACCCCTTTGACATAATCAAATGGGGATACCTTCTCAATACCCATATCGTCCAATACTTGTGCAGCACCAGTTGATACCCTACCAGTCCCTGTTAATGCTATCCGCATAGGTGGCAAGGAAGTTTGTTTGTAGATCTCAATTGCTTCTGCATATCCTTTCAGCGTATGGAGTCTTGGAAGTGAATATTGACCAGTCCGTTGACCGTAAGCCCAAATGCCGTTATGAGCTCCGACCATCCCAGCGAATACCCCAAAGGCAATTAATCTGTTTCCGTTTTCTCCAGTGATAACTTCGTAATCTATCAATCGGATATTTCGATCGATCACAGTCTTCAGTAACTTACGATTATATGGTTGCTCTTTGATAGTATGACTAAAGAAGAAGTAAGTCTTATCCTCTATCAGCGCATCGACAGGCACTTCTTTTACCCCAATCATAATATCACAATCGCTTACATCATTCACAATCGGCACGTTAAGAGCTTTATACTCATCATCGCCATAAGATCTAACATCTGATGATTGGACTACAATATCAAGCCCTTGAACCTTGATAAGGTCAGCACATTGTGATGGAGTGAGTACAACTCTTGAATCAGACGGAACCTTTTGTTCTCTTATGATTGCGATTTTCATTGTATGTATTTTTAATTATTGCTGATGCAAATGTAAGCATCGCAATTAAGACTCAACTTATACACAACACTAAAAAAGAGGGCCATTTCTGACCCTCTCCTAACAGGTTTCTAAATCTAACTTTTTAGATTGAATATGTAAGTAGAATGAATGCCATAAACATTAGAAGTGATCAATCATTGCCTTTGCATCTCTGTGGTATGGATTGTCATAGTTTGAAGCCACTGCTTTTAATCTTGCATTGGGATTATCGACATCTATAGTTATTGAAATCATTGCAAGGTCAAACTCTACCTCATCTTTAGCAGACTTAGAGATATGCTCCTTATTAAGGAAATCAACGATTGCAGCATATGCAGTCACATAATCTGACATTGCATAACAAGCCTTGCTATAGAAGAATAGTTGTGTATTACTTGCAGGAGTATCGATGTTGCCCACAAGATCTAGATACTCAGCAGAAGCTACTCTTAATTTTTCCCACTTCTCATCTAGAAAGTATTGGTTTGCATCTATTGAAAGTTGATTGATATAGTTTGCCTTTTCAATAATAGCGACTAGATCTTCAGTTGACAATTCAATACTTGCTTGTGCATCAATTCCTGATGACGCTAAATAACTTGTAGCTGCTTCAGTGATACTTGTTGTATTCATTAATGGTGACACATAAGTATTGACTATGTTAATCACTCCAAGTAAAGTCATTGGCCCAAGGATGTCGATTGAGGTTGTATCAATATTAGATGTCGTAACTGGTTCAAAAGAATCGCCTGTACTATATTGATTCAAGTTCGAGGCACTGACAAAGTGAACAATGATTGCAAGACAAAAAGTGATGACGATCTTCTGAGTGTTGTTTGATGTTTGATTAGTAAGTTTCATAGTATTTGATTTTAAATTGTAAGTAATGTGATTAGCTATTTTTTGTGTTATTGATATTACAAATGTATAGCACGACCTAGGCTCCTACAATCCTTGAAATGGGGGTTGATCAATCTCCATATAAATAGGGAGACGTGAATATTCAATAAATTAGTTAAGCAATAGCAAGGTGGAATAGAGAGTATTTATTGTAGTCAGTAAATGAAGCCTTGCCTATAAATATTGAGATTATGACGTCTGATGTGGATTTCATATTTTTAATCAAAATCAAAACAATATGCAATATCAAATCATCTGTCTCTACTTAGTCATCCTTGCAGTGGGTTGCAAGAAAAAGCAAACAAATAATGCCAACTCTGATCGAGAGAATATCATAAGTAGTAGCAAAGAATCTATACTTGATATGGATGCAACTTTCAATGTACAAGCCAACCCAAAAACCAATTTCTACTACAAGCAAGGAAAAAAAGTGTACTTCGAAATTGTCGATGAAGTTGCTGGAATCCAATTACCAGAATCTACCTACAATTCAATGATGGATGGTAAGAGCCTGATATCTAGTTTGATAAGCTCTATACCTGACAATGAGAGGTTTGCAATGTTTAATGCTATGATTGTGCCTAAAAGTCAATTGAAAAGTATTCTAAACGAAATAAACATTATTGAAGGAGATCCTCCAAAATATTATCCAGTGATGAAAAAAAAAGATGGCTCCCTTGCTATTGTCACCAATCGTGTTGTGATGATGTTCCAGAAAGAAACATCTGAAGAAAGGATTGCAAAAATATTTGATGAAGTAGGTATTTCAATAGATGACACTATCTATCAGAATAAAACATATAGACGTTACGAATTTTGGAACAACAACATTAATGGAATTGATGTGTCAGTTAAACTTGAAACCATCAAGGAAGTAAAATATGCTCATCCAGATATTATACATGGCGGAATAAAAGATGAACAACAACCTGCGGCAACACTACCAACTAGTATTCAAGGTCAACAACACAAGTTGCTTAATACACAAGATGTATTTGATACAGGTTATATAGGTAACCCAAACGTCAGTATTGGTATAATAGATGACGGTTTCTATTTAGATCATTCTGAGTTTGGTGGAAAAAAGATTAAAGAATTTAATACATATGACAACACCAATGATGCTTCTGTAGATTTTAATTCAGACCAAACACATGGTACTCCTATGGCAGGTGCAGCTGTTGCAGCTTATGAAGACGGCAGCGGCATCTATGGGACTTGTCCATCCTGTAGTTTGGTTGCAGTCAAAGTAATCAACTCAGTAGGTAACTTGGGTCGACTAATTTATGATGAACTTATTGAGATTGATGATCTAGCAATTATCAGTATGAGTATATCATTATATGATTATGATACTGACTTAATTGAAGCGTTCAGGACCTTACATCATGATGGCCGTGATAACAAAGGTGTATTAATCTTTAAGTCTATTGGTAATGAGAACATTACTATTCGCGATACTACCGATCTCAAACTCAAAGATTTTGTTCTTACAATTACAGGATCAGATAGAAGCAATTTTTACAGACTCGGTTTTTCCAAATGTGATAGCTGTATAGATTTTGCTTCGTTATCTTCACCAGTAACTACCTCGGGAGTGGCCATCGGAACCTCATCGATAAATGCTGACTATAGCAATGCTAAATTCACCTCAGGTGCGACTGCCTTAGCCGCTGGTGTTGCAGGTCTTGTATTAGGCAAATCTCCTTCAATGACAGCTGATCAACTAGAAAACGAACTTATCAATTCTGCAGAAAAAATAGTGCATAGATCTGGGTCTAACAATATAGTCTCATATGACCTTCAAACAAATAAGAGTCAGTATACAGGCTATGGTAAGATAAATGCAACATCTATTACAAACCTATCGATATCAACCTCCAACATACAATAGCCGAAAATGAAATTCGGGTATGCTCCAATCATTTAAGATTCTATGACAGGAATCATAAGTTTCGATATTATTACACCTTCTACTTTAACACGTGAAAAGCTGCCTCTAAAAGCTTCTGCTCTTGACATCAAATTCAATGTACCCAAACCATCTTCGCCAAACTGGTGACCGATTGGGACATCATTACTTACAAATACACTTACCTGATTATTCTGATGCTTAATCTTGAGTTCTATTGTATTGCCGCTGCCATATTTCATCGCATTCTGAATTAACTCGATTGTACTCTGATAGAGGAATTGTTCTTTGCTAAATTCATATCGAAGAACTGGTCCCTCGATTTCGGTATTGATAATAAATTGCCCTCCACTAATACTTTCAATATAGGCCTCCATACCGCGAAAAAACCCAAGCTTCATCAACGCTGGTGATACCAACTCATGAGAAATGTTTCTGACCTGGGTTGAGACATTCTTGATCAATTCTCCAGCCTTTGATATCGTATCCATATTCATCGTTTTCTTTGATCCTTCCACCATAAAAGAAGCAGCTGTAAGCATAGAGCTTATTTCATCGTGTAGTTTATTGGCAATGGCAAGCCTTTCACTCTGCTCTCCCGCAGCCCGAGCAGAGACAGCTCTTATTTGGGCATTCAGTTTTTCTTTCTCCAGGAGAGCCTTAGACTTAATTGCCCTTACTCGCCGTATTCTATTAATCAAGGCTACAAGCACAAGTAAAATCAATGTTATTGCTGCGAGCACTAATGCTATTAATCGATTCTGTACCACCTTTCCTCTTTGCACTGCCAGATCGGACTCTAGTAGAGCATTGCGATACTTTTGCTCAGCTTCATAATTTTTCTCATCATAAATTAAGTGGTCGAGATAACTTAAGGAATCCATATAGGCAATTACTTTACTCTCAATATTCAGCGAATCGTAGACTTCCAAATACAAAACATACATTGTTGATTTTTGCTGTAGAGACATTTCATCAAAGTAATCGCTTCTTGTGGCTTGGAGTTGCTGAAGTGCTAAGTCATAATCTGAAGTAACGCAGTGTAAACCCGCTCTTTTGAATTGCGATGCAATTCTCAATACATTAGAGTTTGTTTGAAATCCAATTGAATCTTGAACATTTATCATATTAAGAGCTCCTGCATAATCTTCTAGCTCTAAGAGTGCGGAAACTATATTATCGCGTGCTGTACTTTTCAAGGTTTCAAACTGTGCGACTTCAATTGACTGATTAAAGTATCGAATTGCCTCGTTTAGATATTGAATCTTCTCAGACTGATCATCATTATTACCTCCAATATTAAATAGGACAATCCCTTTTACACATAGACTACGATCAATATCTGGACTAGAGTATCGCCTTCGAATATCTATACTCGTTTCAATATAGTCAAGAGCTTTTTGACGGTCAAGCACACCAAGATTCTTGAGATTGAGAGCCATCTCATCATAAATGTCTGCGATATAGAGACTATCCATAGACTGCTCGTATAGCTCAAGACATTTGTATAGTTGCTCGATAGCATCCGCAATACTATTCTCATCACGCAATAGCTTAGCATTATACAATTTATAAATCAACTGCACTTCACTATCGTCGATCTGTTGGATTGCCTCTAAATGTATTCTTAGTGAATCATCCTGATAATTATTATAGTAGCCTTGACAAGTTTGATATTCGCTGTGCTGCAGAAAACTCAATAAAAAAAATAAAATCATAGCAGTTTATCCACCTTTTCTCGGATCACTAGTAGTATGCCAATTTCTATGCATATCCTTATCAAAATCTATATCCTCCCTATGCTTATGTGTGTATTCATAATCACTTCCTTCTATGATAAATTCCATTGCCTTAGCACCATCAGGAAGATTCGCTGCAGGAATTGGCACGTAAAATGATTTTTTTGCAGAGTCTTTTGCCTCACCTGATTTGACCTTAGTGAATTCCAAGACTCCAAAGGCAATCCTCAATTGACCATCGTAGACCAATTGCGGGTGTTGTGAAAAGGGAATAAAATTCATTCTAACTTTGTTAGGAATTGGATTGGTAAACTCAAAGTATACACCGTCATCATCACCATCTTTTGCTCTAAAATTATAAACAAAAGTTTCACTAGCATTTTCAATATAATCTTCCAAATAAACTGTGTTACTATCGTCTCCATTTACTCTTTCTATTGATTTTTTGAGTAGTCTATTGAATGTTATCCAAGGTGAATCCTCTTCATCTGTGATACCTTTTGGACCACCCTCATCCTTATGATTCTCCTCAATGTGGTAATCATTCGTAATATGTATAGAAGTATTCCCAGCAAGATTATTCAGTTCTTGAGTCTCTGCTCCGTTGATGATATAGTTTGTTGTGGCACAAGAAGTAAAAAGTATCATTGCTGCTACAAGCGGTATTAATAATGTTTTCATGTTGTTTTGATATTTATTGTTTTGAAAATTGATTCGTATTTATATCAGCCCATTTCGCTGGGCAAATAGACCAAGACCAACTGCATTCTTGACATTCAGTTTTCCGATTAGATTCTTACGATGTGTATCTACAGTGCTTTTTGCAATAAAAAGCTGCTTAGCAATCTCATCACTGGTATACTCCATCGCTATTAACTTCAACACTTCAACCTCTCGAGATGTCAACTGTCGCAATATCCCCTTTTTATGATCTCCGGTGGTTGGCTTTTGTTGGCTTGTACCAAATGATGAAAGAATCTTACCCTTGACGTCAGGACTAAAATATTGATTGCCTTCACTTACGGAAATGATTGCCTCTTCGAGAAATTCAGCCGCTACAGTCTTGGTCAAGTAGCCGGATGCGCCAAGCTTCATCACTTCATTGATCAACTTTAAATCGTCATAGGAAGAGAGAAATATACAAGCTCCAGCATAACCAAGATCAAGAGCCTTCTTATACACCTCTATCCCATCCATCTCCTTCATACTCATATCTAACACGAGTACATTTACATTATCCAATCTATAATCGGCGAAGAGCTCAATGCCGTTAACTGCAGTACCGATGATAATAATTCTGGGATTTGCTGAGAGTAATCCAACTATGCTGTCAAGCAGGAGTTTATGGTCGTCGACAAAGAAGACGCCTATGGAGTTGCTCGATCCATCAGATAGGTTTTTAGATCGTTGCATTGTTTTGATTTGTGACTAAGTTAAAAAATATTTTGCAACTCATAGATTTTAGTAATTTGAATACCTGACTGATAACTTAGATAACCAATAATGACCTTGATTATCCAATAACACAAAGCTAATACCGCGAAACCTTTGAATCATCCTGACAAATGATGATATCTCAATCTCCATATAAATGGGGAGAAGTGAATTTTGATACAAAACCTCGAGATATAGATTTTTCACCCTGAATCCTTTATATCTACTATACAGACAGTATCTAAATATTATCACGAGAGTAAAATCAGCTTTTTAGATACATCTAAAAAAACTATTACCTTTACCTAAATTATGGAAAACAAATTAAGCCATACGGAAGAAAACTACCTCAAAGCGATATTCAAAATCACTGAAAGAGCTGAGAAGGTTGCGTCAACGAATAAAATCGCGGAACAAGTCCAAACTTCTGCTGCATCAGTGACAGATATGCTCAAGAAGCTCAATGACAAGTCTCTTATTAACTATGAAAAGTATAAGGGAGCGACGCTGACACCTGACGGGATCAGGTTAGCGACACAACTTGTAAGAAAGCACCGTCTATGGGAAGTATTTCTTTACGATAAGCTCAAATTTCCTTGGGAACAAATTCACGATATCGCTGAAGAACTTGAGCACATCAATTCTGATGACTTGATTAATCGATTGGATAACTTCTTGGGCAATCCGAGATTTGACCCACACGGAGATCCGATTCCTACCTCTGAGGGAAAATTCATGCTAAGAAACCAATCTACACTTGATAGTGTGCCTATACACTCTAAGGTAATCTTGGTTGGTGTCAGTCATCACTCTTCAGAATTTCTTACCTATCTCAATAGCATCAATGTGAAGCTAGGCACTAAATTCAAAATTACTGGTAAAAACAGTTATGACAACTCACTAACGGTTGAGTCCAATGGGACACAATTACTCATCACCCACGAAGTCTCTAAGAACCTTCTTGTCAAACCAGGATAATCAACAAAATTATACACCTCATAACCATGAAGCTATACATCACATCGTTTTCAATTACCTTACTTACACTATTAAACTATTTTGCCCAAGCGCAAGAAAAGATTAATATTGTGGCATCGGCATCGATGTGGGCAGATATGGTTGAGAACATTGCTGAAGACAAGGCAACCATAGATCGTATTGTTCCCATAGGTGGTGACCCACATACCTATGAACCGACACCTAGTGATGCAATTAAAGTAAGTAATGCTGACTTAATACTTGTCAATGGGTTGACTTTCGAAGGATGGATTAATGATCTTATTCAGAATTCAGGAACATCCGCTGAAACAATCTTAGTCACAAAGTATGTCACTCCCATCTCAAGTGATGATTACGAAAATGCCGCTGATCCACATGCTTGGATGGATGCGAACAATGGTCGACTCTATGCTAAAGCCATCTATGAAGCTTTAGTAAAGTTCGATCCTGAAAACGGAGTCTTTTATACTAAAAATTATGAGGCTTATGATAAAGATCTCGTGGATTTAGACAAGTACATCAAAGAAGAGGTAGCAAAAATCCCAAGCGATAAGCGGATACTCGTCACATCACACGATGCCTTCAAATACTATGGAAAGGCTTATGGGATTCGGCTCGAGGCTATTCAGGGCATCAGTACTGAAGCTGAAGCACAACTCTCAGATATGACAAGAGTCACTGAAGTTATCAAACAAACAAATATACCTGCCATCTTCGTAGAATCGACAATCAATCCTAAGATGCTGCAGCAGATAGCAAAAGATAATAATATCGCCATCGGAGGAGAACTGTTCGCTGACTCTTTAGGAAAGAAAAATAGTGAAGGAGGGACATATATCTCTATGCTGCGACATAATACGGATGTCATTGTCAAGGCTTTATCCACATCTCAGTTTACAGAAACTGCTGAAGTCAAGTCGACAAACAATTTGTATCTCTATCTAGTGCTTGGCATTGGATTACTAGTCATTATGGCACTAGCATTTACTAAACTTATCAAGTAACCAGCATATGACGTCAAGCTCAGAGCAGCCTGCTATCTCAATCAAAGGACTTAGCCATTCTTATGGAAATAAGCGGATACTGACTAACATCAATCTCAACATTCCTATGGGAACTCTCTGTGGAGTGATCGGGCCGAATGGTGCAGGTAAGTCTACCCTCTTCAAGTGTATTTTAAAATTGATTGATTATGACTTTGGAGATATAGACGTCTTGAATAAAGAAATACAAGATGTCAGAAAGCAGGTGGCATACGTACCTCAGAAAGATGAGGTAGATTGGGATTTTCCGGCAACGGTATTGGATATCGTTTTGATGGGTCGGTACCCATTCAAATCAATATTCTCTAGACTCAACAAAGATGATAAAGATGCAGCAAGAAAGGCACTTGTAGATCTTGGAATAGAACAATTTGCTGATAGGCAAATAGGACAATTATCTGGAGGACAGCAGCAGCGGGTGTTCATAGCTAGAGCTCTTGTGCAAGATGCGGATATTTACTTCCTTGATGAGCCCTTCGTAGGTGTGGACATTGCAACAGAAGAAAAGATTATCAGTATACTCCAGCGATTAGCTATAGAAGGCAAAACAATCCTCGTTGTTCACCATGATTTATCTACAGTGAAGCAATATTTCGACAGAGTCATTTTACTTAATCAAAGACTTGTTGCGTCAGGTCTTACGGATCAAGCATTTACCGACAAGAATATCAGTATGGCATATGGTGGTCAACTCAACATCCTACACTCAATCGGAGTGAAATCTGGAGATGCCATTAAATCACAAAAAACGACTAAGAGAAAATCTTAAGCTCGTTAGAACTAAGATCATACTCTACTTGATAGACAGATAGTCCACCACTTCCATTGATATTGATGCCATCACCTGACATTGTAAATCTTGCTGCATGGGCATTGCAAAACCACTCATTATTGTCAGCATCAAAAACTATCTCGTTTAATTGCTCGTGACTGCATGTCCTAGTAGCAGCTACAAATTCGTCATCTAAAGTCCTTGCAATAACGATACCTTCTACGATAACATACCCTCCAGGATCTTGAAGCTCAGCATATTCTGAACTATTCAGATCAACACTTAGGTCAACATTATTGAGCTCTCTTGTATCTCTGGTGCAACTCCCCAGACAAGATGATGTCAAGACAAACGCAGCTCCTATCCCAAGCTTATTAATAAACTCTTTTCTATTCATAAAGCCTAACAAATTCTTATTTCTATAAGTACGGTTGAAGTACTATAATTGTTATCAATCACTGGCTAAAAACAAATTAGCGCCTTCAAATATACATATTGTATATTTTTATCATATGTATTGTTGATTCAATCTTCAATTTTACCAGATTATGGTTAGTAAGTTGTAGCTTATCAGATAAGTGCTGATCGAGATTACTGTAGTATATTGTTAAAAGTTTCATTACAAACCGTAACATATTAAACAAAGTTGTCATATGAAGAACACCTTGTTATCCCCTACTTTGGAGTCATACTGCAAGGATCACTCTAGTCCAGATGATAACCAATTGGATACAGTTGTCAGATATACACATACCCAGACGAGGCAACCACAGATGATATCAGGACCTTGGCAAGGGACTTTCCTACAGATGATTAGTGAGATGGTCAAGCCAAATTACATCGTAGAACTAGGAACATTTACTGGTTATAGTGCTATTAGGTTGGCTAGAGGGCTTACGCCAAATGGCAAACTCATATCCATAGAGTCGAATGCAGAACGTCTGCATAGTACGCGATTACTTCTCAAGGACTTTTTAGAAATGAAGAATATCTCACTTATACAAGGCAGTGCCTTGGATATCATTCCAACATTGGAAGATGGAATTGACTTAGTGTTTATCGATGCGAAAAAAGACGAGTATCAAGCCTACTACGATGCTATAATTCCCAAAATGCAGTCTGGGGGAATCATCTTAATTGATAACATCCTATGGTACGGGAAAGTCCTGAAAGAAGAGAAAGATCCAGTCACCAATCATCTGGACCAACTGAATAAACTTATCACACAAGATTCAAGAGTAACTAACTGCCTCATGCCAATCCGAGATGGTGTTATGATGGTTAGGGTACTATAAATAATTGTATATCATTAACTCATACCAATGATGCTCATAAATATGTAAAATTTAGAATTATGCCATATATCCTCTCTATCATCTTCCTCCTTATTACTCCGTCAATCTATTGTCAGTCTTACCAAGCTGATGTCCTAAAATTGTATGACATTATCAAAGCTGTAGAAGCTGATCGCATTGAAGCTGATATTAATACATTAGTAGGATTTGGCACAAGACATACACTCTCTGACACAGTGTCTACGACACGAGGAATCGGTGCAGCAAGACGGTGGATTAAATCTGAGTTCGACGTGATATCAAGTGATTGTAATAATTGCCTAGAAGTATCATACCATAAAGGATTAGTAGAGGCAGGTGAATCAAGAAGGATACCCGATGAAACTTGGATCGTCAATGTACTTGCGATACAACGTGGTACCACACATCCAGACACTTACGTCATTATGAGTGGAGATATCGACTCTCGAGTAAGTGACCCACTTGATGGCACAAGTGACTCTCCTGGCGCTAATGATAATGCCTCAGGAATGGCAGGAGTGATAGAAGCAGCTCGGGTACTTAGCAATTACGAATTTCCGGTAAGCATTATCTATGTGGGACTATCTGGCGAAGAGCAAGGCTTATTCGGTGGTAAGTTTTTAGCTGCTGATGCAAAAGCAGATGGTTGGCAGATCTTAGGTGTGCTCAACAACGATATGATAGGCAACATCAAAGGCATTGATGGTGTGATAGATAATCGTTCTTTCAGAATATTTGCAGAGTCTGGTCCGTCGGAAGTGGATGAGCAACAACAAATCTGGAATCGATTCTATGGTGGAGAAGTTGATGGACCAAGCAGACAACTAGCAAGATATATTCATAGAATCACATCGCAGTATATGCCAGAGATGAATCCAATGATGGTCTATAGACTTGATAGATTTGGAAGAGGTGGTCACCACCGACCATTTAATGATGTAGGATATCCAGGAGTCAGAATAATGGAAACTCACGAAAATTATGATATGCAGCACCAAGATATCAGAGAAGAGAATGGAATCAAATATGGAGATGTCATCGAAGGCGTTGACTTTGACTATGCAGCGAAGTTAACTGCTGTAAATGCCATAAATCTTGCAGCAATAGCTTCTGCTCCTCTTCCCCCACCTTTTGTAATGATCGGAGGAGTAGTCCAGCCATCAACTACTCTTAAGTGGGATCCATCACCAAGTAAGCATTTAGCTGGATATAAGATATACTGGAGAGATACAACTGCTCCACAATGGCAACATAGCAAATGGGTAGGTAATGTGAATCAAGCAACTTTAGACAATATCGTTATTGATAATTATCTCTTTGGAGTAAGTGCCGTATCTGCTGATGGCTATGAATCAGTCGTAGTCTATCCTAGAACTTTAATCCCCAGAAGGTGAATGAACTTAGGACAAATAAAACAGAACCAATCCTCTACAACGATCGTCTCTTAATCTCACTAGTCACATATTTGAGTTCTCTACCCATTTCACCGGTGACACTTGTATTCTCCTTTGCACGACGAATTAAATATGGAATCACCTCCTTTATTGGACCATATGGGACATACTTGGCAACATTATAACCTTCATCAGCAAGATTGAAAGAAATGTAATCACTCATTCCATAGAGCTGACAAAAGTTGATGTGTGGATGATTATAGTCAATATTGTAATCATTAATTAGCTTGGCTTGAAGGTAGCTGGACTCAAGATTATGAGTAGCGCAGCATGATCCAATCTGTTCATACCTTTCAGTGCAAAATGCAATTGCCGCATTATAGTCCCTATCAGTATCAGCCTTAGTTGATTGGATTGGGCTAGGATATCCAAGCTCTTCTGCCCTACTTCTTTCCTTATCCATATAAGCTCCCCGGACAATCTTAGCTCCAAGGAAAACTCCTGCTTTATTTAGTGTCTCAAACGACGCCTTTAGATAGTCTAGACGATCGTGTCTATACATTTGATAGGTATTGTAGACGATACATTTTGTGTGATTGTACTGTAGCATCATCTCCATGGCAAGATTGTCAATGGTATCTTGCAACCAAGATTCTTCAGCATCTATAAATACACCTACTCCTAGTTCAGCTGCGGACTGACAGATGGTATTTACTCTATTGACTAGCTTATCATAAGCGATACGATGTTCATCTGATAGTGTATTCAAGTCTTTAGCTGCTTCTAGTACTGCATTGTCAACCAGGCCTGACATTTTGATAACTACTACAGGCACAGAACTATTACTCGCCGCAAGCTTGGCCCCTCTGATAATTTCATCTTTGATGTGATCGATATCTGCCTCTGAAGACTTTCCTTCCAAGCCATAGTCAAGGATAGTCAGGACTTTATTAGCATAGAGTTCATCAATGGTTTCTTGACAATCAAGAAGATTTTCACCACCACAAAATTGCTTAAATATGGTATTCTTGATGATATGATTGATAAATCCAATATTGAGGCTAGCAGCAAATTTACCAAGTCCAGATCCTAGATTCACCAGAGTCCGATTGCTCATCAATTTGAAGAGGCGGAAAGTCTCTTTTAGTTCACCATTTGATTTATGGTTAAATGCTTTGGCAGTATTATCAAAACTAAGTTGCCTAGCGCTATCAGATGTATCCATAGACCTCGTCGGAGTTAGATATTAAGGTTGATTCCATATTTTCCATGAATGCTCAGCTTGACCAATAAGCATCTGGTGACCGTTTTTAATCACTGCTCCTCTTGCTTCGCATTCTATCAAAAATAGCGTTTTTTCAGGATTATAAATTAAATCAACACAAGAATGTTTTTCACTGATTAGATTGTAATCCAAATTGGGTTTCTCATCGACATTTGGATACATCCCTAATGGTGTTGTGTTGACAATCAAATCAGCATTAGAGAGCATCTCCCTGGTGAGAGATTTATAATTGTATTTTCCTTTCCTAGAAATAACTTGATAGGAAATATTGCGCATTTCACAAACGTATTGTACGGCCTTACTAGCTCCACCACTGCCAAGTATGAGAGCTTTATCCATAATTGGCCTATCCCTCTGAATAGTTTCCAGCATATCACCAAATCCCATCACATCTGTGTTATAACCTGTCCAATGCCCATCTATCACTTTGATCGTATTCACTGCCCCTATATTGAATGCATCTTCAGTAATTGCATCCAAATGCAGAAGAATCGATTCTTTATAAGGGATTGTGACGTTTAACCCTGCGATTTCAGGTCGTGACTTGAGCTCCACGATAGTTGCTGGATCTTCAAATTCAAAAGTTGTATAGTCGTAACCTTCCAGATTCAATGATTCAAATTTATCAGAAAAGTACGCAGGACTGAAAGTATGCTTGAGGGTTCGACCAATCAGGCCAAACAATTTGTCACTCATTTCTTAATAATTGTCTAGGTGTAATGTACTATGATATTTTCAAATCACAGTAGTGAAAAGTAAACTTCTGACTATGCGAGCAAACACAAGCACTTTCACATCATAATGTGTACTTTTGCCAAATGGTGAAATACATAACAAAGAAGCTCGACAATGGCCTTGAAGTTATCCATCACCGCGATATGAACACCTCTATCGCTGTGGTCAATATGCTCTACAAAGTCGGCTCTAGAAATGAAATACCAACTCAGACGGGCATCGCTCATTTATTCGAACATTTGATGTTTTGTGGTTCTGAGAATGCACCTGACTTTGACGAGCCGCTTCAAGAGGCTGGTGGCGAGAATAATGCCTTCACAAATAATGATATTACAAATTATTATAACTTATTACCAGCTGACAATGTGGACACTGCACTCTGGTTAGAGTCAGATCGTATGGCATCACTTGATCTCACACAAGAAAGCCTAGACATCCAAAAGAAGGTTGTCATCGAAGAATTCCAAGAAGTATGCCTCAATAAGCCCTATGGTGATAGCTGGCACTATTTGAGCGACTTGTGCTATGAAAGCTATCCTTATAAATGGCCAACTATAGGAATATCTCCCGAACACATCGAGTCTGTCCAACATAACGATGCAATGAGCTTCTATGACCAATTTTATCAACCAGGTAATGCGATATTATCTATTGCATCACCATTTGAAGATGGGTTTATCTTGGATAAGGTTGATCAGTGGTTTGGAGATATCATAGGTAAGCAAGTGACTACATTATTTCCACCAAGGAAACCTCTCACAGGCGATATAGTCTCCACTGAAGTATTTGGCAATGTGACTGCTCAACATATATTTCTTGCTTTCCCGATGGTTGGTAGATTACATCCTGATTACTATCAATATGATCTACTTTCTGATCTATTGGGCTATGGTAAGTCTTCCCGTCTCATCACCAATATCCTCAAGAGCAAAGGACTCTTCTCTTCACTAACTGCCTATATTACTGGTGTAGAAGGACCTGGATTATTTATTGTTGAAGGTCGGTTACTCAATGATACATCTATAGATGAAGCCAGGGCGGCGATTTGGTATGAACTCAATAGTATGTGTGACAACATCATCGAAGAGAAAGAACTCCAAAAAGTAAAGAATAAGGCGATTAGCAGTATGATCTTTGGTGATGTCAGTTTACAAAACCGAGCGATGAATCTTGCCTACTATGCGAGCATCGGTCACACCGAGATGATGAATCAAGAAGATCATAACTATCAAGCAGTGACAGTTGAAGACATCAAGAAGATTGCATTGAAACTGTTCAGAGAGGAGCCATATCGTGAGTTGATTTATAGCCCTCAGCCCTGATTGATCACTCCAAGTCACACTTGATTTAATATTACAATATCCCTAAAATCTTATGTGTCTGTATTGAGAGACTCCATTTGGGATTGTCCTTACAATATTGAATGCATCGCTTAGTACTTTCTTCCACCTCTAGGCCATCCATTGGCTGAATATAGAAGTGTTCAAAGTCTAACTGTTCGTAGTCTTCTGGACTATGCTCTATTTGTGGGTAGACTAGCTTGAGCTCATTACCCTTTGTGACTACAATCTCTGTATCAGCCTTTGGGCTCACCGTAACCCAATCAATTTCCTTGGGTAATGTTAATGTACCATTAGTCTCAATAGCCATAGTCGCATTGATCGCATGAAGACCATCCACCAAGGCTTGATCAAGCTGTAATGCTGGTTCACCTCCTGTGAATACGATAAACATCTCCTCACCAGATACATGGACTTCTTTGATCTTTGCAATTAGACCTTCTAGAGTGTACTTACCACCATTGAGACCGTCTACTCCCCAAAAATTTGTATCGCAAAACTTGCATATTGCGTTTGCTCTATCCTTCTCAAGACCACTCCATAGATTACAACCACTGAAGCGACAGAACACTGCAGGCTTGCCTGTATGGTATCCTTCGCCTTGTATAGTATAGTATAATTCTTTGACCGCGTACATAATGTGAGTATCGTCTATGGGACTCAATTCTTTCTATAGAGATGGCAAAGATAGTGCTACACTTTATTTACCATCATCTAGAGGCATCATTCTTCGTAGATGGCTTCTTGGAGTACTTCTGTAAATGCTTGGAGACTATTAAAAACCATGTCTGGCTCTATCTCACCTAGATCACTTGTATTTCCAATAAATACCGTCCGCATATTCCCATTAATCCCAAATTGGATGTCTGAAGGCATATCACCAATCATAACAGATTTGCGCAGATTGATCATAGGAAATTGAGCCACTGCTTGAAGCGCCATATTCAGATTGGGTTTTCTACAATTATCCCATTGTAAAGCAAGTTCTGTACAACTATATATCTCATCTATCTGGGCTCCCGCTTCATGTAGCTCAACTAACATTTGATCATGAACTGATTGAAGATCTTCAACTGTCATCAACTCCTTACCTACTCCTTGCTGATTCGTAACAATGATGGTCTTCCCAAAATATGTGGTAAGCAACGGCATTGCATCTAGTACACCATTGATAAATGTAAATTCTGAATAGTCTTTGACATAATCATTTACTAGGCGAGTATTAATGGTGCCATCTCTATCAAGAAATAGTGTCCATCGCTCATCGACTTGCGTAAGCCACTTAGGGAACCGACTTGTCTTCATTAGGTTATTTGATACGAGATATAGTGGGACATTCCAACCTTCCAAAGTATCGAAAGATTCCAATAGTCAGCGTGAAGTATTGGTCAACTGTATTGCTATCACCTCGTTGAGTACCTACAGCACCGAATCCATCTACCTCACTAGGATTGGAGTAAAATACTGCATCACCGTCCAAAGTGCTTGCAGAAGGATACACAGTTGATACATCATCAAGGTAGTCTGTGAAAAGTCTTCGGCCATTAGCCGCGACATTGATACTCCATACATTTGAGACATCATACTTCAGCCCAAATCCATAGGCCAGACCACCAGTCGTCAATCGATAACGATCAGAACCACGCTGACCTTCAGTATTAAGTGGTTGCAATTCTGTCAATTCATCTCCATGTGTCGACTTAGGATTGAATCTAGCCAATGTAAATCCTGCATAGAGATAAGGTGTAAAATACTCCTCAGCGCTACCATGATTATAAGGGAAGAAATTGAACTCAAATGCAGGTGTCCATTCAAATACATTGGAAACGAAATTGAGATTACGCTGCTGTTGAAATGTGTTACTTGCTTCAGCATCATCACCTTTGAGGTAGGCGTAATTGAATTGAGATGTCAGACTAATCCGATCATTAAAATTTCGCTTAAAAACTAACCCAGCTGCTGGGCCAATCTGAGACAAGTCGATAGTGGTATTTAGGTCCCCCTTGTACCAGCTAGCGCCTATCCAGCCTCCTACTTCCCAACCCTTCTGAGCTGACAATCCGGTACATAATAAACAGATAGCAATTGTAATATATAAGTGTTTCACAGAGTACTTAACGTCAATGTTAGAGATTAGATTATCAATTAGAGGATTAAAAGTAACTGTATTCTTCAACAACATCATATTATCTATTTATTTAATATGTAAATGCCTCCTAAAGTATTTTTATAAAATCTGCACTATTATCCACAAACTCAACAATTAATCGCTAGTATTAGCCTTAAGCGACATTACCTACAACTATACTCAATGATATTCAAAATACTATACTATTTTAAAGTTCAAATCATACCTATGTCAAAATATCTACCCTTTCTCGTTGCACTATTCTGTTTGATTGGTCAACTGTCAAGCCAAATAGTCATCAATGAATATTCTACTTCGAACCTCAATACTGTAATCAATAACTTCAATAAGACTGAAGATTGGATAGAGCTGTATAATACCAGTGATACTGATCAAGATATCAGCGGATGGTATCTATCTGATAAGGATGACAATCTAACTAAGTGGGCATTTCCACAAGGGACAACTATCGCTCCTCAAGGATTTCTGGTTGTTCATTGCTCAGGCAAAGATGGTCTATTAAAAGGAGAGTACCATGCGACATTCAAGCTCACCCAAACCGAAGGAGATGACCTAATTGTCTTATCAGATCTTGGTGGCAATATCGTAGATATGCAACCACTGCGACTCACTCTTACGGACAACTCTAATTGTAGAGCCACCGATGGTAGTGATGAATGGATGGTCTGTACAACACCTACTGTAGGGGCATCAAATGATCTGTCAGATCGATTTCTTCGTTATACTGATGCACCAGAGTTTAGTCAAGAAGCAGGATTTTACACTGGTAGTCAGACAATATCTGTGACCAACCTTGAGGCGAATTCTGTAATCCGATATACCACAGATGGTACTAATCCAATCATAGACTCTCCTATTTATGATGGTCCTATCACAGTAGAAGAAACGACTGTGATCAAAGCTAGAGCTTTCAGTAATGATGAGAATATCCTACCTGGCAAAATGTACTTCGCTACATACTTAATTGACGAGGAGCATTCTCTACCAATATTCTCAGTTGCAGCAGATAGAGTAATAGAATTAGCAAATGGCCAAGGTGAATGGCTACCGATTGGTTCTATTGAATACTTCAGAGATAATACATTTATTACAAGTTCATATGGTGAATTGAATAGGCACGGTCAAGACTCTTGGGTCTTACCCCATAGAAGTATAGATTGGATATCAAGAGATGAGATGGGATATTCAAAGGCTGTCAATTCTAATATCATTAGCTCATCGGATAGAAATGACTACCAAAGATTTATGTTCAGAAACTCTGGAGATGACAATTATCCAGCAATTGATGATTTTGAACATCAGGGAAGTACACACGTCAGAGATGAGTATGTCCAGACACTTTCGCAAGAAGGAGGTATGGAATTAGATGTCAGAAAGGTAGAACGAGTAGTATTATTTCTCAATGGCGAATATTGGGGTGTATACGGTATGAGAGAGAAAGTCGTAGATCATGACTACACCGGAGAATATTATGACCAAGGAAAAGAAGATCTTCAATTTCTATCTACGTGGGGGACTACTGAAATAGAATACGGAGGTGTACAAGCACTTAAAGATTGGATAGAATTAAGAGATTTTATTCTTGAAAACGATATGTCTGATCCACTCAATTATGCAATAGTGAGAGATAGTCTCAATGTTGTTAGTCTGATTGATTACTTTTCTATGAACCAAGCAACAGTTGCCTCGGATTGGCTCAATTACAATACTGGATGGTGGAGAGGACTCAATGCCGAGGGCACTCACAAAAAATGGGGCTATCTACTTTGGGATCTTGATGCAACATTTGATTATTACATTAATTATACTGGAATACCTAATACAGATGCAGATGCGAGTCTATGTGACATTCATGATATATCCAGTTCAATAGACAATTTCTTTAATTTTTATTTTGGTTCAGCACCTTGCGACTTCAATGGTGGTAACAATAGCCCTTATCCAAATGATGATGTCATATTTAATATCGTAGCAATTAGTGTACCTGGCTGCTGTAGTGACTGGGATGAGACTTGCCAAAGTTACTACGACAATCCATCAACCATACCTGATATTGAAGATGATGGAAATAATAATATTGAAAATTGTGAATCATTAATCAATGGCTCAAGTCCATACCCTGCAGATGACCCGATCTTTATACAGACCGTTGGTCAAGATGACTACTGCTGTGCTTTCTGGGATAACATTTGTCAAGAAATATATGATTCGATTGATAACGGCGGAACTGGTGGAAACGACTGTCCTTCAATAGTAAATCAAACAGTGCCTTATGAACCAAATGATCCAAAACTGAATGTCGTATTCTCTATCAACCCTGACTGTTGTGAAGTATGGGGAGCCTCTTGTGAGGTTGATTACCAAATGCTAGGAGGTGATGAATTCTCCGAGCCTGAAGACCCTACTATGGCTAATCTTCAAGGTAATATAGGTAGACATGAAAAAATACTACTCAAACTATTTGAAGAGAATCCAGATTTCAAACAACTATACTACTCTAGACATGCAGATCTAATGAATACTGTCTACTCATGCGACAATATGATCGAACTATTAGACCGAATGATCGCAGTCATAGAACCAGAGATGCCTAATCAAGTCGATAGATGGGGAGGCACTCTCAATGAATGGAATACAAATGTCGAAGAATTAAGAGAATTTATCAGCGAACGATGTGTCGTCTTAAATGATGGTGCAATGGAATGTCATAATGAAATAGAAGGGCAATACGCTGTAACATTGATGAGTGACCCGATCGGAGTGGGAACAATCGACTTCAACACCTTAGTCTTAGAAGATCTTCCGTGGACGGGTTCATATTTTGGAGATATGGATAATCTTGCTGAAGCAAACGTATCAGAAGGGTTCGAAAATGTCTACGAGTTTAGTCATTGGGAAAGTAAAACTGGTAATGACATCAGTCCAAGTGATCAGGAATCAAATGTCCAATACCGATTATCAATGCCAGATACATTGATTGCTCACTACAAGCTTCTAGATACTGAACCAACAACAAGTACGATCGTCATTAATGAATTCCTAGCATCTAATGATACTGGAGAACAAGATCAAGATGGAGAGAATGATGATTGGATAGAACTCTATAATACAGGTGTTGAAGACGTAGACATCTCTGGCTATTTCCTTTCGGATAATGGCCAAAATTTAGCGAATTTTATGTTTCCCGCTAATACAGTTTTGCAAGCCGATGATTACCTTATCGTATGGGCTGATGAAGATGTCTCTCAAGAAGGTTACCATGCTGACTTCAAGTTATCAAAATCGGGTGAGGGTATCTTTTTGATGGATGCTGATACGATTCTGGTCGATCAGATTACATATCCTGACCAAGAGACTGATATTACCTACGCCAGAAAACCTAACGGCACAGGAGGTTTTGAGTCTAGTGCTCCGACATTTAATGCAAATAATGGGACAACTTCAAGTACAGTAGAACAAGTTAATGCTGAAGATAGACTTATCGCTTATCCCAATCCAACCAATAATAATGTCACTATTCAATTAAAGAAAAATGGTCACGCATTGCGCAACATCGTGGTTACAAGTGTGTATGGTCAACGAGTCTTATCCTATGATAATATCAATGAGATGCAAATGACATTTTATGTCGGGCACCTGATACCAGGTATATACATGATAACAGCTAACGACCAATATAAAACTAAACTCATCGTGGAATAACTAGCAAGATCGATATAGTGAAGATACTACATATTAAATATTTATGAAATATGTAGTATCTTCACTATCATATGCCTAAAAAGTCCACTACAAGTACCAAGTCCAAACGTGTGTCCAAGAGCAGGCACTCAGTATACGTTGTAGAGCTCAGTAAACGCATCTATAGTGAGGATCGGCGCTTTAGAGATGCTAATCCGCAGTTCAAAGGGGTACTGGAGTGTCTATATGTGGGGATGACAAGCAAATCGCCTAAGCAACGACTATCGCAACACCTCAATGGGACCAAGAGTAAAAGAGGGCATAATCTAGCAAGCTCTGTTGTCAAAAAATACGGCTTATACTTAAGGCCAAGTCTCTATGCACACCTCAATCCTCTATCTAAGACTGCTGCTGCAAATATGGAAAAGACTCTAGCAGAAGAACTGAAGCGTAAGGGTTATGCTGTCTGGTGGAACTAGGTTCTCCATCATATAAAACTCTCTCCTCTCCTACTTGCTCTACAGACTATTGATAAAGATTCTAGCAAAATATTCTCTAATCACTAATTTGTTTCACTTTATTCTGAAAGTTTAGAATAATTGTTTTATATTTGAAATATGAATTACTCAGAAGCAAAATATGAAATGATCCAACAATGGGGAGTCTTAGGCTCTTCTTGGGGAATCAATAAAACAGAAGCACAAATACACGGTCTTCTGATGATAAGCCCTGAGCCACTTTCTGTAGAAGACATTATGGAAGAACTCAAGATCAGTAGGGGTAATGTGAGTATGAGTTTAAGGTCATTAATGGATTGGGGTATCGTTCACAAGAGATTCAAGCTTAATGAAAGAAAGGAGTTCTTTGAATCTGAGAAAGATGTGTGGAAGCTAGCAACTAAAGTCGCTCAAGAAAGACAAAAACGAGAACTCTTACCTGTTATCGAGATGTTGACAAGGATTCAAAACATCAAAGATCCAAAAGCTACCAAAGAAGAAGTCTCTGAGATAAACACAATGAGTAAAGCACTTCTAAAATTTGCTAATCAATCTGATAAGGTGTTAAGCAAATTCAGCAATGCGGATAGCAGTTGGTTCTTTTCTACCCTTGTTAAACTCATTAAGTAAAAAAAAATTTGCAAACTATATTTCATTTTATTCTGAAACTTTAAAATAATATATCATGGAAGAATTAATGTTTATCCTTATGCTACTCTACCTTCTTTTCGGGCTTATCCAAGTCCTTGATGGTATCATTAGAAGAATCGCTGGGAAAAATCAACCACGAGAGTACACTAAGCGATTAGATAAATATTTGCTAGGTGTACTTCTATACTTCGTGATTCTATATCTAACTGTAAATGCGAATGAACCAGCCGTTAACTCTGGACAATTTATGATCATATACCTCTTCGTCGTTCCTTGGGCATTTGTCATCTATAAGTGGAGAACTCGTGCATTCAAATCTATTGGGCAAGTGGTAGAAATCGAACAGAATGAGAAGGCACCTGAAGATCGTAATCATAATGGTTACTTCGTCTAACAAAAAAAAATTGCAAACTGCATTTCATGATATTCTGATACTTTAAAACACTAATACTATGGACTACAAAGTCATCACCTACATCGTCTATATCGCTATTTCACTTATCCTGACTTTTTGGGTCGGAGGTACACTTCACAAATATGGGAGAACATTTCTACTAGACATCTTCAAGAAGGATGAAGTCTTGACTGATAGTATCAACAAACTTCTCCTGATTGGTTTTTATCTCTTAAATTTTGGATACATCCTTTACAATACCTACACGTATCAAACTGTTGAAACGCCAAGTAAGATGATAGAACTCCTTTCTACGAAAATTGGCGCTATAGTAATCGTACTTGGAGTTATCCACATCTTCAACATCTTAGTCCTACTTCGTATGCGTCGCAAGGCTGTAACCCCAGCACAAGTTGCTCATACAAGCGCAACTCATCATAGGCCAGTGAATTCATGACAAGTATCTATCCTTGTCATCTTGGGAATCCACAAGCATCTGAGATGATATTGCTATCTTCACAACAGTCAATATTATGCAAACAGATATACAACAACTATTAGAAAATACAAAGAACAGGTCAATACTGGCTATCGCAATAACTGTAATTATTGCCCTCATTCTCAGCTATCTGATTATTTACAAAATCAGTGAATACGGTGTAGCACTCTTTATTTTACTCCCCATCTTTATGGGAATGGGATCATCAGTGATCAAAGGTTATAAGAGTAACATTACAGCAAAAGAAGCTAGAAGAGTTGCGTTTCAAAGCTTACTTTACTATGCCTTAATATTATTTGCATTTGCCATAGAAGGACTCATTTGCATTATTATGGCAGCACCATTTGCACTACTGTTGGTATGGCTAGGTTCTTATCTTGGGTACTTAATAATTAACTACAAGGCCCAGCAATCAATCAATTCAGTTGCTGGACTTATAGCGATGATCCCACTATTCGCTTTTGCTGAAAGGCATATAACCCCGCCTGTCAAACCTGTCACATCATCGGTCATTATCGATGCACCGATAGAAGTTGTTTGGGACAATGTGATAGCCTTCCCAAGATTAGACGAGCCTAGCGACTTATTATTCAAGGCAGGAATCTCTTATCCAATATCGTCGAAGATTGAAGGTACAGGAGTTGGAGCAATCCGCTATTGTCAATTCAACACTGGAGATTTCATAGAACCAATCACCACTTGGAAAAAAAACAGTCTATTAGCCTTCGATGTCGATGAACAACCCGTTCCAATGAGAGAATTGAGTTTTTGGGATGTCAATTCTCCGCATCTCCACGACTATTTTGTATCCAAACGTGGACAGTTTGAACTGGTCCAATTAGATAATGGGAGTATTAAACTTGTTGGAACCACTTGGTACTATCACGATATTAAGCCAGATGCCTATTGGAGACTATGGTCAAATTATATTATCCACAAGATTCATCACAGAGTACTTGACCACATCAAAGTAGTAAGTGAATCGCAGTCAGCCCAATAACAACCTAGTCTACTTCATCACATACTCAAGAAATATATAAGCCACCAAACAACCAATTCCGAACAGAATAAAGAATTGGATTTTAATCAATGGCCTACCAAGGACAGTTTGCAGATAGGTCTTGAATGTAGGTCGTTCAATGTCTACAGTATTGATTGCAGCTTCTTCAATATTCGTCCTTGTATTCTTAATCTGCAATTCTTTAGCCTTACCGAATCCTGTTCGGTGTTTGAATTGAGTGCCTCCGTGAGGAGTCGTCAAAAAATTTTGAGATAGCCGTCCCATAAGCGGTGAATTTATCTAGAAGATAATGGAAGTGTCTTTTTAAAAACAGCTATACTCAACTAGACTGGATAGTGATTCGACAAACTGATTATTTCATATTAGCTATTGAGTTTGCCATTTTAACTAAATCAGACCAACCGGCTATACCACTCAGCCAATTTATCCACAGCCTGATGGTGATTGAGATTCTGATCGATATGGATAGGTGCATTCTGCTTAAATGTATTGAGCAACTCTCTATCCTTTACTAGAGTCAGAATGGCATTAGCTAATGCTTCAGGATTCTTCTTTGGGACAACCAGTCCATTAATTCCTTCTACTACTAATTCTACATTACCAGGAATGTCCGTAATGATGGGAGCTACACCTAGACACATCGACTCGATGATTGACTTTGTAATCGATTCTCCCTTGATTGAGCTAGATACAAATACATCACAAGACTTAACAATAGACAAGGCATCAGTTCTAAATCCAAGAAACTTCACCATATCAGTAACGCCAGCCTTTTCTAGGATCTTTATATTTTCAGCTGTATCCATATCTCTTCCGACCAATAGCAACTTTACATTTTGTCCTTTAAGTCTAGTCATAGCTTTGAGCAGATATGGGATACCCTTCATACTGCGGTTATTCGCCATATTTACAAGGAGTAATGTCTCAGGATTGATACCTAAGTCTGATCTGATATCTACACTCTCCACATCGGCGTACCACTCAAGTAAATGTCCCTTATTAATCGTTACAGCTTTTTCTGGATGCTTCCAAAGGTGAGA
>CALISO010000084.1 GCA_938041445.1 uncultured Saprospiraceae bacterium | reverse complement strand
ATTGGAATCAATAATATTTCATATTCCAGCGAAGATGGTGAATTGATTGCATATTCCAATGCATGCGATGTGTTTAACTCTGACTTTCAGATAATGGAGAATGGGGAAGATATTAATCCGGGAGCAAGGCATGATGCGAGTTGTCCAATTGGATTTTACGGAGGTCAACAAAACTCTCTGATGCTGCCTGATCCAGGTGGGCAAGGAATTTACTACTATCACAAGCGACTAGAAATATATTTTGATGTTGAATGGATAGGAACCGTCTTTGATATATTGTACTCGTACATTGATATAGCATCCAATTCTGTAAAAGAAAAAAATGTTTCGCTTCATAAATCAATACGCCATATTAGCGGATTTACTGAAGCCATTCAGCACTCGAATGGTAAGGATTGGTGGATTTTAGATTTTTCAGAATGGGACAGTCTAGCACATACTGTAGATGATACGATGATGTATGTGTTCAAGTTAGATAGTGACTCACTATACTTTCATCACGAGCAGAAGGTTAGCAATGCTGCAATCCTTGATACTTGGTGCAGTTCAGCAGGTCAGTCTGCTTTTTCAACTGATGGCAGCACCTTGGCGATGTATTGCCCTCTTAGTGGTCTTGATTTGTATGATTTTGATCGAGAAACAGCTATGATTAGTAATTACAGACATTTAGATATACCTTCTACTATTCGTAGTAGCGGAGTTTGCTTTTCGCCAAGTAATAGGTTCATTTATGTCTCAAATGGGGACAAATTCTGGCAAATAGACCTTGAAGAACCCACCTTAGAATCTGGTCTCTTATTGATTGATGAGTATGATCCTAATCTTGGAGAAGGTTTTACAGCCAATTTTAATCAGATGCAACTAGGTCCAGACTGCCGCATCTATATGAATAGTACTAATCAAACGCGTACCCTACACATCATTAACAGTCCTGATGAAAAGGGTGAGGCTTGTGACTTTGTGCAACGAGGATTTGAGTTGCCATACGTCTGTCAACCTGGCTCTTTGCCCAACTTCCCCCACTTTCGTATCGATGAAGAGGAGGTCTGTGATCCTGACTTGGTGACATCTGTCTTTGAGTTTCCAGTAGAAGTAGTCAAGAGACTCGATGTCCACCCAAATCCTACATCAGGCGAATTGACCATAGACTTGCCAGAGGTGATGAGTGGGAGACTGTCGGTCCGAGATGTCACAGGTCAGGTGGTGATGACACTGGACTTAAACTATGCTGAGGAGGTATCTCTAGACTTGAGTGAGAACCATACAGGGATGTACGTCATAGAAGTTGTAAGTGAGAGTGGAGAGCGATGGGTTGAGAGGGTAGTTGTGTTTTAATGTATAATGGTTAATGCTAAATGGATAATGTGGCTGATTAAGACTAATTCTAAGTTTAAGACTAAGATTAATTTCTTACTGATAATGTGTATTGGTTAATGTACAATGCTTAATGAGGTTTTTGAAGATTAAAATTATGACTAAGTTTATTGTGATAGTGTAAGTGGTCATCTCTCCATAAAAAAACTGTATTTATTCAATTAAATCCAAAGATGACCTACGGAAATATGTAGTGCCTCGAGACAATTATTGAGAAGATTATTCTTCATTAAAGTGAGTTGAGATTCAGCAAAAGTAAATTGAGGTGGCATTTCGACCGAAGGGAGGTGAAGTGAGAAAGGTGGTTGATTTTTAGAGATTTACTTTCTAAGCGTACTTCTTCATTTTTTCCTTAGATGAAAAAACGAAGCAAAAAAATCAAGCCAAAATAAACTCACTCCGTTCGAACAGTATTTTGGCATCAACCGCCACCCTTCTAGATAACAGAGGTAGATAAACGTCCAACAAATGGAGACCTCGATGAGATATATAGAATCGCTAATACACACAGGTTGACGAGTGCTTTTGCGAGAAATCTCTACTATAAAGCAACAGGTAAGCATATCATAGCACCTTTACCATTGATCTTGAAGTTGATCAGCTCAATGAAATTATTGAAGAAGATCGGTGGGATGAAATTGACCCAATTCAAGACAAAATAGCGATCCTACTAAGTGGAATAGATAGTTTACAGCAGGAGAACTATCTGCAAGCGGATAGCTTACTTAAGAATGTTAGAGAGGACTCTTGTAGTGTTGTGACGGACTGGGAGGTGGTCTATGAGGTAATTATAGGGGAGAAACTTGATAGATCTACACATGATGCGGACCTACAAGCTTTGACGTGGATCGCATCAAAGTGTCCAATGGAAGTAGGACCTGTTATCTATAGAGCCCGAAGAATAGTCTCTGAGAGAGATGGTCTAAGATATGACTTGATAGGCGACTGTCATCGAGTTGATAATAGAAGCATAGATAACCCTATAAGTAACCCTATAAGTGCAAGTAATACACCTTTGATATTATCACCTAATCCAACCTCTAGAGAAGTATACGTTACTTCAAGTGAAGAGATGACAGGGTTAATCTCAATATCTACCATGGATGGTATTGATGTTATGAATGTTGACATAAATAAGTCTACACAAATAAAATTGATTACAAATAATCTTAAAAGTGGAATTTATATGGTATCTTATAGAAGTAAAACGGGTAATATCCAAACAGCAAAACTAATGATAGTAAAATAAATGTAAACGCAGAAGTCTAATATCGGGCTGCTGTAGTTTTTAAATTTTGATAAATGAGCCATATCTATATTGCAAGATTTACAATTGTCTTTTTGTTATGTTACACTTCGTATCTGCTATCCTCTCAACCTAAGCACGACTATATATGGGTCTTTGCGGGAGATGTTGATACGATGCAAAATGCTGAGGGCAGTATTATAGATTTCAATGGAGGTGAAAGATCAACTCGTTACCAAGATATGCCAGAAAAAATTGGAATCAATAATATTTCATATTCCAGCGAAGATGGTGAATTGATTGCATATTCCAATGCATGCGATGTGTTTAACTCTGACTTTCAGATAATGGAGAATGGGGAAGATATTAATCCGGGAGCAAGGCATGATGCGAGT
>CALISO010000083.1 GCA_938041445.1 uncultured Saprospiraceae bacterium | reverse complement strand
TCTTCGTAGCATCTGGAATACTATTAATCCCCACATCTATGATAACAGCTCCTGATTTCACCATATGTTCTTTCACAAAGCGATCTCTACCTATGGCGGCTACTATGATGTCAGCGTTACGGAGTAATTCTTCAAGGTTCTGAGTTCGGCTATGTGTCAGCGTAACTGTAGCGTTACCAACTTTTGCATTTCTCGACAGCAAGATTGACATCGGTGTGCCGACTATATTACTTCGTCCTAAAACTACAACACTTTTACCCTCTGTGGAAATGTTATATCGATCCAACAGAGTTATGATACCAAATGGCGTAGCAGGCACGAATGTATCTATGCCCATCGTCATCTTTCCAATGTTGACAGGATGAAATCCATCAACATCCTTCTTTGGATTAACTGATTGAATGATGGCATCATTGTCTATATGTCGTGGTAGTGGTAGCTGTACTATATAACCATCTATATCATCATCGGCATTCATCTTTTGAATCTCCGCGATGAGGTCCTCTTGGGTAATCGATTCTGGAAATTCAATCAAACTAGATTTGTAACCAACTCTTTCACAAGCCTTGATTTTATGACCAACATATACCTTAGAAGCGGGATTAGCACCAACAATAACTGCTGCAAGATGTGGAGGTCTCTCTCCTGCTGCAATCATGACATCTACTTCATCAGCAAGTTCCCTTTGAATGGTTACTGAAAGTGTTTTACCGTCAAGTATTTGTACTTTATCTTCCAAGTTTTGGTAATTTTAGTTCTCTGCAAAGTTAGAAAAAATGGGTCATCGAAACTAAGCTATAGCTTGCAATGCGTCATTGACTTTGGGATAGCCATATTTCACATACATCGACCTCGTCAAACCTCCTATAGCTATTCCCAACAGCATACCACAGAATATATCAAATGGATAATGAACACCGACGTATACTTGGCTAATAGCTATCAAGGCTGCCCATACTATACAAGAAATATTTATCCAACGCTTTTTGAATCCAAGTAAGATTGGAAGAATTATCGCAAGTGTAAAATGATTAGTAGCATGGGAGGAAGTAAAACTATATCCACCTCCGCAGTGCACTCTGAGTATCGTCTGTGGGTGAGCATCTATCACGTGACACGGACGAGGTCGTTTGATAGTTTTCTTGATTAACTTACTGCTTACAGTATCAGATAACGTCATCGTAATGGCAATTGCCAACAAAGGAATCCAACTTGTCAATCTATACCGATACAGAATCCATACAATGCAGACAATGTACAATGGTATCCACGACTTTCTGTTTCGCATAAACGGAAGTACGACATCAAGTATATCACTCGACCATCCTTGGTTTATCCAATCAAAAAGTACTCTATCTAACTGTAAAATTGAATCTATCAAAACTGCTCCGCTTCCTTATTCCCCAAGTTCCTCCTTTGAATCATAATATATTCCTATGAGGATAACTGCTATTGCAATAATGCCTATTACTCCTATGGTCATCGTTGGTTATTAATAATGTTATACTAAAGATTTCGCTAATCTCTTCAAATATACACATGTCTTATGAAGATTATGGTCAGTCATCAAATTGAATTGAAGGATTGTCTGCCTTCACTCTTCTGAATAAAGAAGTCTGGCAAGTCAAATGCCTCAGACAGTAAAATTATTCAAATCATCATCCCAAGAATAATCTGCATACTCTATCCTATATTGTGAAAGATCTGTTCCTAGATAGTTAGTAAGAATTTGCTTGATTCCTTCTCTCCCACCAAAGTCATTTTTAAACCACTTAAATAATGCGGTTACCTTAACCGACTTATTGGCCTTATCTACAGTTGTTTCATCAGTAAGGAATGAAGAGGTAGCCATTTCAAGTTGAGCATCAATAGTTCTAAGGCGGTAAAAGGCTATTGGTGGACAACTTTTAGCTCCACAATTCAAAGCAAAATGTATTCTCCAATCAAGTTCATCCACTGCAAGATCCTTGATCATTTTTTTAGTAAAGGGATTAGACAAATAGCCAAGAGAATACTTGTATCTGTACTTCCGTAAAATGCCATGCTCTATATCATCCAAGCTGAATTGATGACCTGCAATATTGATGATTCTTGCCTTGTATATGTCTTTCTTATCTACTAATTCTTCCTTCCTAATAATCTGATAAAAGGCATTATACAGATTAATCCAAAAAACCAACTTCTCTTGATCTGTTTTCAGAGAAGCTAATAAATCGCCCTGTTGTATCTTTTGTAAGGTGTACAATAAATCACCAGTCTCCGACTGAATTTTAACTGTATATAGTAATTGCTCGGAAAGACTGACTAACCGATGATCGGAGTATTCCATTATTTCTGGTTAATTTACTATCCTTTGGTTTGTTCAGGGCAACTTATAGCACACTTTGCATTTTCTCCCATGCATCTGAAAACGGCAAATTATACAATACATCCAATTCCTTGTCCGTATTCTTTAAAGTCTGAAAAAAGGTCAGCTGGGATGGACTAAGATATTGTGAAGGGTTATCTCCATTTTTTAACGCAGAGTTTATCCGCGACTTTTGAGTTGAGCTTAGCGGCAAATATTTATAACGAGTTTGCTTTAAATAATACTGAGGATCCTTATCAATTCGATAACCTTCAGCTTTTTTGATAGGTGTACATTTATTTCTTGATGCGACATTATCG
>CALISO010000082.1 GCA_938041445.1 uncultured Saprospiraceae bacterium | reverse complement strand
GAGCATTGGATTGCATCATCTAATGATCATTCCATGTCTGTTAGGATCTTTTATGTTGGGACCTATTGGTTTTCTATTGTTTATGGTAATGAGGTCTATTAAAACAGTGACAACATGAAAAATCTCGCAAATGTATTTTCGATAATTAAGACTCAGAGCCCTTTTCTCTATTACACTGTATTGATTTATCTCATTGCTATTATTCCATGCTTGATTGGAATGGTCATAGATGAAAGAACATTGATGGGTGTCAATGTTTGGATAAAGCCGCTCAAGTTTGCAATATCTCAAGCAATTTATGTGACCACAGTAGGGTACTTAATTACATTCTATCCATTCAGGAGGAGGACGAAAAGTATTATCAATAATACTGTTGCCTTTACACTTCTAGTCGAGTACTTTATCATTATATATCAAGGGAGTAGAGGTGTAAGGTCCCACTACAACTTTGACACACAGATTGATGCTCTGCTCTTTGCGATAATGGGGATTTTTGTGGGTATTAATGTCTTGATTATGTTACTGTTTATCATCGAAACATTGAGGAAGAAGTTAGATACAACTAAGGTGGTTCAGTGGTCTATTCTATTGGGTTGGATTGTAGTATCTGTCGGTAGTTGGATAGGGGGGCAGATGATTGGTCAGATGTCTCACAATGTCGGTGTAGCAGATGGTGGTGTTGGTTTACCTCTTCTTAACTGGGGTACGATTGCTGGAGATCTTAGGGTAGCGCATTTTTTTGGCCTGCATGGCCTTCAGATCATTCCACTTTTTGCGTTATTTCTTTCAAGAAAGTGGAAGACAACTGATCAGAATATTGTGATTGGAGTAACACTATTTGGGATAATGTATGCATCGTGGATTGGCTACACATTTTATCAAGCTAAACAAGCGATGCCTTTGATTGCAATGTAAATTTTTTGCTCTAGGCGAAATATAGAATTCTTATGGCGTAAATAGTCAAGATTGACTATTCTAAAAACACGAAGGTAGTTCAGGTGTATTAGGTATTATCCCAATCCATTCTGGTTCATACCATAAACCCAGATCCAAAGAATGACGAACGTAATTAGTGCAACGAAGAATACTCCAATGTACCATCCTTTCTTGCCCCAGTCCTTATTGTTACTTTCTGCCATAATGTTGTGCTCGATTGAGCAATTGTTAATTGATATTGCAAAAGTAAATGGATTAGCCCTAAAAAACCAATACAATACAAAGTAAATTATATCGCCTTGCATTGGTCACTCATCCACTCCTTCTCTTTTGTATCTAAGAATGGTGATACTTCATCATACACTCGCTGGTGATATTCGTTCAACCAATCGATTTCCACTTGAGTCAATAAGTCTATCATCATCATCTTACGATCAATAGGAAAGAGGGTCACAGATTCATGTCTTAGGAATCCAGGATTCTCGTCTTTCAGGCAGACAAATAGATTCTCGATACGGAGACCATAGGCATCTGCCTTATAGTAGCCGGGCTCATTGGATGAAATCATACCTGGCTTCAGAGTCGTTGATGATCTTGAAGATGCTCCAGCTGTGAAACCTTGAGGCGGTTCGTGGACATTCATAAAGTAACCTACCCCGTGACCTGTACCATGTCCATAATTGAGTCCAGCATTCCACAAGTACTGTCTTGCGAAGCTATCCAATTGTCCTCCGGTAGTACCTTCAGGGAACTTAGCTTGGTCTAAAGAAATCATTCCCTTGAGTACCATCGTGAAGGCATGCCTAGCCTCATCTGATACTTCTCCCATTGCAATGGTACGTGTGATATCCGTAGTGCCATCATAGTATTGACCACCTGAGTCACATAATAGTACACCTGAAGACTTAATAATTGCTGCAGTCTCTTTTTGAGGACGATAATGTATGATTGCTCCATTACCTCTGTATCCTATGATGGCAGGGAATGATTCTCCATAGTATGCCTTCTGCTGCGATCGGAACTCTGCTAACTTATCAGATAAATCATATTCTGTGATATCAATCGAGTCTACATTTGCTTCAAGCCACATAAATGCCTTAGTAATAGCGACTGCATCTTTGACCATTGATTGTCTGATATGTCGTACTTCTTTATCAGTCTTGCAAGCTTTTATTTGTCTCGCTTGACTTTTCTCATGGACAATCTTTCCACTTATATGTTGTGCAAGACTGTGACTGCAAATATCTGGATCAACACTTACTGTTGTAGATTCTGACATCGATGCAAGACTCTTGATCACATCGGTGTAGTCCTTAGTTATGACATCTGCATCTGATAGATATGCCTTGACTTGCTTCGATAACTTAGACTGATCAACAAAAAGTGTTGTCTCTTTACCCACTAATAAGTATCCTATAAACACTGGATTGAAGTCGACATCTGATCCTCTTAAGTTCAAAGCCCATCCTATATCGTCCAAGGCACTGTACAATGTATAGTCTGCAGTAGTGGATTCTTTTAGTTGAGCTAGCTTTTCTGATGCTGTCAAATCTGTAAACTCCTCTGGATGTACAAAGATCTCTTCGGTTGGTAACGATGGTCTATCCTTATCCCATATTTGACTGATAAAGTCCACATTTGCCTTGAGCTTAATACCCTTTTTAGCGAGTGCTTTCTCCAATTTAGCCACTTGATTGATAGAAAAATTGTATCCATCAACTCCAACAATATCTCCTTCGTTAAGATTTTCGCTGAGCCATTGGATGTAACCTACAGAGAATTGATTTTCCATTCGATGTAACTCAAATGGTGTATCTGCTAATTCCTGTTCAGCTTGAAGAAAATAACGGGTATCTGTCCATACTCCAGCGTGATGGAGGGCAACCATTGCGGTACCAGCTGATCCTGTAAAATTAGATATCCACTGCCTTGACAACCATCTTTTAGCAGCATATTCACTTTGATGAGGGTCTGATGATGGGATGATGTAGGCTGAGATGTTATACTGTTCCATTTTTGCCCTCAAGCTCTGTACTCTTTGAGTGATATTGGTCATGCCCTTCTGGTGTTATTTTGAATTTACAAACTGATTGCATAAAATGAATTAGGATTCATTGCAATTCTGCTTCACAAATATAATAACATTAATCAGGTATTTTGTAGAAGCTATTGAGCTGTTTGATCTAGTAGAAACTAATCTTGCTCCATAGCTTCAATTGTCAAGGTCACTTGTGTCCCTGGAAAGTCTTTATTAACATTATGAGCATTTTTGTATGATATGGAGATGTCGAAAAGTCCTTGTTCCTTAAGTGTGCTGATTTTTTCATTTAGGATGTCACTTGAATGTGACTTATGTTTCTGAGTTCTATTCAACTTAGCTGCTTCCATTCCGATACCATTATCAGTAATGACAGCATGAATTACATTGTGAGATTGGCTAATGGCAATGGTTAGTTGACCTTGTCCATCATCTCTCCTCCTTAGACCATGATTGATGGCATTCTCAATGATTGGTTGTAGGAGCATGGTTGGGATCTGCTTATTTAAGTTCATGTCAAGTTGAATGTCAAAGTCATAGGTAAAGAGCCCTTCAAATCGCATTTGTTCTAATTCCATATAGTGTTGCAGCAGTTCTATTTCATTAGAGAGAGAGATTGTATCCTCCTTACTGGCATCTAGGTACATCCTCATTAAAGTAGCAAACTGTCCGAGGTACTCGTCAGCAAGATCTTGTTCGTTCTTTTGGATATAATATTGAATGGAGCCAAGTGCATTAAAGATGAAGTGAGGATTCATTTGAGACTTAAGTGCTGACAGCTTGAGACTCGCCATCTGTTGTTTGACCTCTAGTTCTTTTCTTAGTTTTTCCTCGTTAATCTTTTGCCTTGAGTGCATAAAATAATAAAACAGATAACCCAATATTAAGAGAACCAAAAGTCTAAACCACCAAGTCTTATACCAAGCGTTTTTAATCGTGAATGATTGGGAACCGATGAGGTTTTCTTGACCATAACTATTTTGACCATAGATTTCGAATTGGTAGCTGCCAGGCTGTAGATTGACATAATTCAGTTCAGTTGCAGTTGTCGCTTTCCACTTCCTTTCGATTGGGTGTAGTCTGTACCGATATTTGATATTATCTTGACTTGGGTAGTGTGTCAGAGCATACTCGAAAAGGACATCGTTTTGACTATATTCAAATACCTCATCCTGTCCTGGATGTAATGTACTATTGACACGAAATGAAAAATTGGTAATTGGAGGGCTTACCAACTTCATTTGGTTCAAGTCTACTGAATCCAACTTGACTAACCCCGCATCTGTCCCAATATAGTAACTCCCATTGGAGTTAACCAGGTCATTGATTTTTGAGATTGGTAGTCCGTCTTCTATAGTGATTATTGGCTTTAATCTCTCATTTTCAGAATATTGATAGACTTCATCTTGGGTACAGATGTATACTAATCCATTAGAAGGTATAATTTTGCGGATTCCATCTAAATCAGAAATTTTTCTCAGGTCTTGATTGGACCTTGACCAGGTGTAGAGACCATCATGATTTGTACTGATAAGATAGTTGTTATTATCTGCAGAAAACGCATCAGAAATCCCTTTTAATTTCAACGGATACTGAATGATACCCATATCAAGATCATAGAACAAGAGTCCATTGTCATATCGCCAGTAGACTTCACCTAACAGAGTTTTAGCTTGGAATTTATAAGTATTTAGACTATCAATTTCATCAAATCCATCTTTAAAACCTCCATTGCTTTTGGATAAAGAAAATTTATTATTGGCAAAATAAATATTTTTATCTTTATCATAATCGAGCTCCTTACTGACTCTATAGATAACAGTATCTTGTTGTTTGTAGTCTGAAGTAGATACTATTGAAAGATTGAAACGGTCTTCGATTGTAGGATAATCATTGAAGCTCCAAAGGTCATGAAAATTGCTATTGGTAACTAATACTTTATCATCATGAAATTTGCTGATTTGATGTAATTTAGTACCATAGTCTTTTAGTAATTGAGTTTGGTTATCCTGATGATAAAGAAGTTTGCCTTTGTCAGTATTAAACAGTATTCCATCATTCCCAATCTTTAGAATTAATTGTATATAGTCTTCTTCTGTATCACCTAATGTGGAGATCATTCGATAGGAAGCAGGTATATACAGGAGGCCTTTGTTCTTAGTTCCTACCCAGAGATTGTCATCGCGATCTTTGAATGTTGTAAGGATGATGTAGTCTTGATAAAATTGCTGATTGGCATAAGTAATCGTATCTAATATATTTAATGTTGTGTCTAAGAATATCGCTCCTGATTCATCACTGATGACATATTGGTCCTTGTAGAATCGATTGATAAGGTGACCTTTGAAATGGTCTCTATTGGAGGTGAGTATTACTTTATCATTGTCACTATCATGATGATGTAAATAGATTTTATTTTTTTTATAGTACCCAGTGATGCCTTTTTCAATTAAATAGAAATAGCTTCCAAAACCCAATTGATTATTACTTGCAAACAATTCCTGTCCTGAATGATATTTTGAGCTAATATCAATATCATTTACAACACCTGATTTTGAAACTTGATATGACTTGTTTGTTGATAATCTATACAGTGCTTCTCCATGATATGATACAATAGATATACAATCAAATGAATTAGAAGAAATTGAGTCTCCTATAATTCTAAAGCTCTTACCATTGTAGCACATACCATGCAAGACTCCATGTTTATCTTTCATCATTGTATGGACATCGATGCCAGGGAGACCATCTTTAGCATTGAACTGGTACCACTCATAACCATCGAACCTTGCTATGCCATTCTCGGTGTAAGCATAGATGTAACCCTTCTCATCTTGGATAACTCCATACACATAGTCACTTGGTAGCCCATCAGCCTTCGTGAAGTTGAAGTGTTGGTAGGATTGAGCACTAAGAGAGCTGGACACTAATATTAGCATCAATCCCATCATCAATATTTGGAGTCTTTGCGATCTCACTAAATGCTATTTGTGTTACAATTCACTCTAATTGTTATGCTGCTTTAATGCCAAATTGAATCGTTACTACCGTGCCTTGAATCTGGTTGTCAACAATTTTATCAGTAACTTTTATTGCTAGATTATTGTTTTTTAGACTATTCATAATACTGAGTCTTTCATCAATGTTGTCAAGTGCTCTAGACTTATGATGCTTTTTTCTGTATTGCTTTGAAGCCTTTCTACCTATCCCATTATCTGTCAGCTTGCAGATGATTTTTTCGTCTTCATCTTCGTAGAGATCAATTGTAATGATACCCTTTCTGTCTTTGAGATGATAGATACCGTGGTTGATCGCATTTTCGATAAATGGCTGGATTGTCATTGATGGAATATCTAAGGTTTGGTCTATCTCGTCATCCACATTGATTATATACTCAAATTTCTGCTCAAACCTCAAGTGTTCTAACTTGAGATAAAGTGAGAGCATTTCTATTTCTTTATTGATTTTAGTGTAGTCTTCCTTTGAGCTCTCGAGTGTACTCCTCATTAGGACTGAGAAGTCTGAGAGGTATTCTTCTGCTTTCTCTGTATCCTGTCGCTGGATATAATATTGAATTGCTCCTAGTGCATTGAAGATAAAATGTGGATTCATTTGAGCTCTTAACGCTGAAGCTCGCATTGCATCTAGTTTATTAGTTAGAGACTTCACTTGTTCCTTTTGATTATCTAGGATCCTTTTACGATTAAGAAGATAAAGAGAGATCAGTAAGGCCAAGATGAGGAGCGCCATTATTATTGAGGGTCCATATTTCTTCAGAAAAGATTGCCTAGTAATTTCTATACCTGAGAGTTCTGAATGATTTTGATGAGTCAGAAATTGTTCAACTTTCAGGTTGGTGCTTTTTAAATTGATTGGCAACCTATATTGATTCAAGGTGAGTTGTTCTCCGTCTGTTGACAGATTGTTTTGAAAGAGATAGTCATGGTCAAAGTAAGATCGGAAGAGCTTGTAATTCTTAAAGAGGAGGTTAAGGCTATCGACTCCATACTCTACATTGATAGCTTGATGTCCAGTTACATTTTTAAATGACTCAAGTCCGTTTTTATCAGTAATAGAGACTTGATTTATCACCAAGGGATAGGCATCTTTGATAGTTAGAATATCCAAATCTATTGCATTGAGTCCATTGATAGATCCAGCATAGACTTTAGAGTCGGTGCAAAGAAGGGCCTTTGTATTTAGCTCAGAAGTTGTCAAGCCATCTTCTAATCTGATGTTTTTGATAATATTGCAATTCGAATCTAAGACTGAGATCCCTTTATTCGTGCTTACCCAGATATTATTATCCTTGTCAAGATTGAGGCTATGTACCATGTTGTCTGGCAGACCATCAGTTGTATTTATCGTTGACGTTAGTCTATCATTTTTATAAATTTGGAGACCATGTTCATCTGTTCCAACTATCAAAGAAGGACCTGTTGATACTACAGCAAAAGAATAATCTTTACTAAGTGTATCCATCTTATCATGAGTCTTATCAAATTTGTAAAGACCAGAATCAGTCGCATAGAAATAGTTGCCCTTGTGTCTGCAAACATGAAAGATCATTTTACCGATTCCTTTGACGTTGAGTTCGCTACTTATCCTATTTTCCTGTGTGTCAAAGATGAGATGCTGAGTAAGAGTATCATTTTTTCCGCCAATGTCTAGGTATCTATCATCCACTGTCGAAAGATGATAGTATCTACCAGGAATATCAATATCTATAGGATCGTTTACAAAGTCCCATATGTGAAGTGTTGTATGATCTCGATGGAGAGAAAATGAATAGAGTTTATCACTCCCCGAATGGTAAGTACCAAAGTAGTTTGCAGTGTAAGTACTTTTTTGGGATGAATGATATGGATTAACAACTTCAAAAGAATCCGAAGTAATTTTATTGAACCCTCTTGTTTCATTTGCAAAGTAAATATCGCCTGTAGTCTCTCGTTCAATGACCCACCAAATCACCTTGCCAAATTCAGAGGAGTTTAATGAAGAGTCATAAATATACTTGTCAATATACTTTGAGAACGATTGATAAATCAATCCATTGTAAGTCGAAATGAGGATTTCCTTAGTGAAGTCATCACTGTAAAAGTCTCTTATCGTATTGATTGGTTTGGCAATCTCACTATAGTCTGACTGATCTTCACTGGTGTGCAAGGTGAACTGGTAATACCGTCTAGCGTTATGACTCGTGCCAAGTAAACTGTTTCCTTTTTTATCTTTTCTAAGTATTGCATATTTGACTTCGTGATTCTGTTTTTGGTAAGAATTTATTTTATTGACAGGATCATAAAAAAACAGAGAATCATTTCGTGTGTAGACGAGACTACTATTGATTATACCTATTAATTTGTCAGCCCTTCCGATGTCAAGAAGTTGACCCTGATATTGGTAGAGTAGGGTTGAATCTATGGTCAGGATGCCAAGCTCGTTCCCTTCTGTCACTAGATGGTTAATACCTTTTACTTTACTTAAGATAGGGTAGTTTTTAGTCTCTATTGAAAGGCGGTGAGAATCTCTGTTCCACTCAAAAAGATTCCCTTCTGAGATAAAGTAGTCGATTGAAGGCGATTTTGATTTGTTCGTGAAGGTTTGTTTTTTGGTATCCAATACCCAAACCTCCTCTTCTTTACAGAAGTAAATGTTAGAGGTACCTACTTTGTCGATCAGGACATCATCTTCAAAATTAAATGGGATTGGATTTCGTACTGTTTCGAAGGTGTTACCATCGTAGATTTGTATACCACTACGACTGATAAGCCACGTTTTACCTTGTGCATCTCTAATGATTTTTGTAGATGCTCGACTAATGAGACCATCTTCTATTTGATAGTTTTTAGTAAAGTGTACTAACTGACCTTCTAAACTTATTGAAAGAGATAGAATAAGTAAAACATAGGTTATGCTCTGTAGATGTCTCAGGTTGTTGGCTTTTCAGGGTTTTCTGTGTCGGTTAATCTGTCTTATCGAATGATCTGATTGTCCAATACTTCATTTAAGAATGTATCCTTTCGTCTTCTCGCTAAAGGAACTTCACTTTTGTCAGTCATGACTATAATACCTTCCTTTAAGTAACGCTTGATATGTTGCTTATTGATCAAATGTGATTTATGACAACTATAGTAACCATGATCTGAAAGCATGTCTTTGAATACACCAATGTTGTAAGAACTCGTGATGATATCTCCATCCAGCATATGGACTTTTGTATACTTGTTCCAACCCTCACATCTAATTATATCTTTGATCTGCACAAACTCGTATGCGTCATTATTTGGGATGCCAACCTTCATAGATTGGTCTCCGATATTATTGAGATTGTGTTTTAGTATGGAGTAATTCTCCATCATCTCTACATTCTTTATCCTTTCAATAGCCTTCCCTACTGCAGTTACGAGATCTTGAGTCTTGAGTGGCTTAAGTAGATAGTCCACGGCACAGAGCTTGAGAGCATCTATGGCATATTCATTATAGCCAGTGACAAAGATAATTTCAAAGTCAATTTTGTTAAGATTCTCAAGTAGGTCAAATCCTGATCCACCGGGCATCTCGATATCTAGAAATACAATGTGTGGCGATTGAGTTTCTATCAGCTCTTTTGCTTCAACGATGTTACTACCACTCCCAACAATAGAGATGTCAGGGCAGAAATTTTCTACTTTGATTTTTAGAACCTCACGTAGTTTTGGTTCGTCATCTATGATTATTGATTGATACATTAACTTTAAGATAGAGATAAAAGCTAGCAATTTTAACATTTGGGACCTAAGGATTAGAGGATAGGTTAGATCCATCAGACTAACGGTAAACTTCTTGATTGGTCACAGAGATATCTTTATGATTAAATACATTTTAGATTTATCCAACGCTTCCCCACGATGAAATTTAAACAGCCAGAATGCTTAAACTGTAGTGCATTAATAGAAAGAGAAGAGATAGATATGTCAACTGATGTGGCTATCTGTAAGGAGTGTAACACAATATATAAGTTTAGCAATCTACTATATAGTGGTCAAGATAAGTCTCATAAATTGGAGACAGAATTACATAATGGATTTCTTTATGAAGATTTCAGACTTATTCCGGCTATTACTTTGGAGCTGAAGAAACTGAGTAATTATAAGTTCTATCTAATAGCAGGAATTGCTAGTGGAGTCTTGGGATTGGTATTTCTATTCATTCCGGATATGATATTTAAGCTAGTTGGGGTACTCACTTTAATGTTGGTAGGACACCTTTTTAAAGAGGCAATCTATCGCTACAACACAGTGTACACTGTTGAGTTAGGAGATGATTCATTAAAAGTAAATAGGAATGGTATTACGATTGCCAATATTCAGTCTGAAAAGATTTCGCAGGTCTATGTCAAGAGGAGAAATGGCGGCAGTAGTGGAAGTACTGTATACTATGAGCATGACATCTACTTAAGGCCTAAGTCTGGAGAGGACATCAGAGTGATGAAGAACATCCTGCCATCATCTGTCGCATTTGAGATCGAACGAATCATTGAAGAAAAGTATGGAATCGAAGATATCATCACCAAAGAAGAATATCATCCTAAGTACTCTCCACAAGGTGAAAATCAAGTGCCAAGCCAAATTCTATACATAACAGAACAGATCGAAAAGGTCAAGAAGAGTAAAGATTAGATTGATAATTAGTAATCTAACCTTGCTTGCGATGGCATTAATCTAATCAGATTGACCGATAATCTGATGGACCCAGCTACATCTAAATTGCTCATTTACATTAGTGTCTAATCACTCAAAGTTGAACAATGAAATGCACTAAATGTAATACGTGTAACACTCAAGTTGGTGAAAAGAACATTGACCTGAAGAATAAAATTCTCTTCTGCCCAAATTGCAATGTCTATCAGCCAATTTCAGTTCCTGGGGCGATCAATGCGTTAAAGGAATCTTTAAAAGCAAAAGTTGATAAGCCCGAGCATATCAATGTAATTGAATTTGATGGTAACTCCATTCTAGTGATAAAACCATCAAGGCTGCGAATTACGCTTTCCTTGATTCCTATTCTGATTTTCATGATCGTTGTATTTTTTTTGGGAGGTTTTAGACATCTAGAAGGTGGAGCCCTGCTCCCTTTTCTTGGAAGTTTTCTACTTATCATTCACTTTGTGTTGTTAAGTAGTGCAAACGGTACCTCCATTGCCGTTACTGACGATCTGTTGTCTTACTCTACAAAAAGGTATTATAAGAAGTCTTACACTTTAAAGCTCTCAATAGATGCACAGGACGCAACACAGTTATATGTAAAGTCTAGGAATATTGGCAGTGGTTCTGAAAGTTCAACAGTCTTTGATCTAAGGGTGAAATCACTTGGTAACAAGGACCAAGTATTGATAGAAGGTCATAACAAAAGTTCTGATCTTTTTTTTATAGAACAATACATTGAAGAATTTTTAGACATAGATGATGTCATTGATTCTTCAGAAATACCCAATGTAAGTACACTAGTCCCATCAGTATCTGATGTGATTAAGCTTTTGAAGAATCGATAGTCTCTCCAGATTAACCGATGGTCTTACAGCGCAATAGTTCCACTCTCACCCAATCTACCTTAGTGCAAAGTAATTAAATAAATAATGAAACAGTTCTTATTTTTATTCGTATTCATCTGCAGCATACAGAGTTTATATTGTCAAATACCTTGTGTGACTGAGTGCTGTCCTAATGGTCTACAACATACCTTTGATGGTCTATCTGGACCACTTCCAGACTTCGGCCAATCTGGTGGTCCTTCTTGGATTGCAACTGATGGTAGTCCTTATTATGATGCTGAGGATGGATGTGATTCTCCATCTAGTTTAGCATTGCCACCTATGGGCTTTTCTGGAACAAGTACGGCTAGTTTTTCTGAGACAGGAATTGCTGGTCCGATTCCTCAATTTGTAGAAGGGCAAACATATTGCTTCCAGATTTGCACAAAGAATCAAAGTGGTCTTGCAGGAGGTTTGGAATTATATGCTGATAATACCCTAATTCAAAATACATCCACTATCGTAAATAGCGATGGTTGGGTGACTGACGAATTCTTTTGGACTTCGAATGGTACATATACGACATTCAATATTGTAAATAATAACTCTAGCTCAGTAAACGGCTTATTAGTGCTTCTTGCTGATGATATCTGTTACTCTCTTTCTGAAGGAGATGAATCTTGTGATGCAGCCTTCATTATTGAGGAGTCTGAATGCGGAGAGTACTGCTTCGAAGATCAATCTTGTGGAGAATATAGTCAAGCTGTCTGGAAGATAACTGGTACAGGACTTCCATCTGGAGGAATAACTCTTGAAGAGGAGAACCCTTGCTATAGGTTTTTACAATTGGGAACTTTTACTATTGACTTGACTATTTTCTGTGATGATGGTACGGTCAATACTACGAGTCAAACAATTGTAGCAGATGTACCTTCTCCACCATTGTATGATTGTCCAAGTAATGATACTGTTATTACAACGGACCCAAACTGTATCTATGAGTATGAGATTCCTAGTCTCAACTTAATGTTCGGCACAGCACAATGTACCATAGAAAATATTACGACTAACTCTGGTCCAGTTTCGATTTTTGAGGGAGATTTTATTTTATTAGATCCAGGTATTCACGAGGTGATTTGCTTGATTGATAGTGACTGTTATGAGTCACAGATTTGCACTTATACGATTGAAGTGATCTGCCAAGATAAGAATATTTGTATTGAAGACTTTGAATCATACGAACCGACACCTTTTGGTAATACTTTAGGGAACTGGACTTCGGCATATTGTGATATTGCTTATCAGATCGATGGAAGTACGAATGGTACAACTGTGCTCGTAGGAAGTGACGATAGTGGAGCTTCTTTCTTTGGGAATTTAGTTGACTTTAAGGGAGACTGGATCAGTGATTACAAGTCTTGTGAATTGTGCTTTGACATTCGATATGATAATGGGGACCCGACTAATCCTTCAACTGGACCTTCTTCAATTTTTGTTTATGAGAATGGTCCGCCAAATAATATCATCCCAACCAATACGAATTATACGAGATTCACAGTCAATAACCCAATTGGTAATACATGGACACGTGTCTGTGCTCCAGTAAAGCTGAGTGATGGAGTCAATCTTCCATCTAATTCACAAGGTGCCTGGACATCAGCGACACCTTCTCAGTTTGATCAAGTTATCCAGAACGTGGACGGCATTTCTTTCTATGTAGATTTCGGCGGCGGATCTAATCAGTCAGAAAAACTTTATGTTGATAACATCTGCTTCGAAGAGTGCCCTTGCTATGGTGATGATATTGAGTGTGACTCATTGATGGTTATGGCCAATCCAATAGAGAATGTATGTTTTGATCAAAGCCTCATTACAGGAAATCCATGTATATTTTTAATTGATCCGGTATGTGGATGCGACGGTGTGACTTACACTAATAGTTGCTTCGCTAATGAAGCCGGTATAACCACTTATGTAAATGGTGATTGCAACGGAGAGAATACACCGGTAATAGATGATAAATGTTGCTACAGTATAGACCTTAAAAATAACTGGGGTCCTGATATCGTAGAGATAGAAGTTGATGTCATTGATCCCGACTGGATCTTCAATACTGTGATTCTTGACCCTGCATTTGACCTCGGATCGTGTGGTTCATTCAATCAAAAATTCTGTATCGAAAGTACGACAGGAAGTATCCCTCTTGGGACTACATTCGGAGTATTTGAGACATGCTTCGCTTCAATAAGTGATAATCCTACAACCAATCCCGTAATAGAAATCAAGTGGAAGCAAGTCATCAATGAACTTGATACTGCTATCGTCTGTAGAGATACATTGACATTTGAATGCTTACCTCCGCCACCACCTGATACGTGCTTAATCGTTACGAATAAGGAGATTGACTGTGATCAAGAAGATCCAACAGTCTATAACTATTGCTTCGATGTGACGAATCAATCTGGAGTAGATGTCGGTCAGATCACATTAGAATGCCTCGACCAAGGATTTTTCTTCAATCCTCCATTCAATCTGAATAGCCAGATCGCAATACCATCACCTAATCCACTTGCTGATGGCCAGAGTACACAAGTCTGTTTAGCCCTAGCTACAACAGTACCTATTCTTGCACTCCAAGAAGTCTGCATGAAGATGGGGCTCATTTCCGCAGACGGTAAAGAATGTTGTCATGATCCAATAAAGGTCTGTGTAGAGATTGAGCCATGCTGTGATCCATGCGAATTGAAAGATGTCATAGTGACCAATCTCTTATCATCAGAAGGTGAGTGTTGCTACGGTATCGGATTGGAGAATCTCTGTGAGATTCCTTACTTCACTAAGTTCGAAGCTGAGGTCTTGACTCCAGGTGTCTGCTTTGATAATGTAGTCGTAGACCCTGTGCAATCTTCTAATTGGAGCACGACAATCGGTGCCAATTCTATCTGTCTGCTCCCTCAGAATGGTGGAGTTTTAGATCAAGTATTATATCCAGATTTATTCGAATTTTGCCTTGACAAATTAGATAATCCAAGTCAGAATAATCCAGAAATAGTTTTTAGATGGTATACTTCAGATCCGCAGAATGGAGAAATCTTCGTGGCTTGTACTGATACGCTTGCGACAGAGTGTGTCGTCGAGCCAATATGCTGTACTGACTTCGAGGCATTTTGTGAATTGGTAGACTTAGGTTTTACCGTCAATGATATCGGTGAATGTTCTGTCACTGTCGAAGCACCACAGTTTGACAGTTGTCACTGGTATGCCACAGAGATTCCTGACTGGGGTGATGGTCTGTCTCCGACGCCAAATATCATAGCTGCTCAAGGTGCTGGCCCATGGACATATACCTATCCTCAATCTGGGACATATACAATCTGTATAACAGTCCTGGAAGGAGAGGATCAAGAAAATCTCTGCTGGGAAAAAGAAATGTGTACAGAAATCACAGTAGAATGCGAACCCGTAAATACACTGTGTGGACAATCGGTGATAACATGTTTTTCTGGTGAATTCCCAGGAACATCAATGCCAAACGAAGGAGTTTTAGGAATAGTAAACAATAAAAATTGGGGTCCCCACCAAACAGGATTTACTTGGGCAACGGCATCTTCGACAATATACAAGCACCCATCGTGGACAGCGAGTAGGCTCGGAGAAGTATTCGGTGTGGCAATAGATGGTTCAGACCAAATCTATGTTACCAGTTCAAGCCTTTATGGAAATACCACATTATTTGGTACAGCTGGCTCAGCAGGTATCTATCGGATCGATCCGATTTCTGGTGCTATTACCGACTTAATTACAACTGGGCCATATGTATTGAATGGTAATCAACTACCAAATGATGGTGCAGGTCTTGGTAATATTTGTTTTGATCCGGACCATAATCAGCTGTTTGTTTCTAACTTTTTTGATGGAAATATTTATAGGATTGATGTAACGACTGGTAATATTATGGGCAGTTTTGATCCATTTGGGAATACTTCTGTAAATGGTACACCACAATTTGCTGACCTTGGCCAAAGACCTTGGGGACTTGCATATAATGCAGAGGATCAGAGATTGTATTTTAGTAATTGGGAGACATACTCTGGACAGAACTCAAGTAACCCTGGCGCTACAACCATTCATTCTGTTGCATTAAATGCAACTGGAGATTTTATACAATCGACGGAGAATTTGGAGCTAACTATTTCACACAGTTGGCAATCTTCACCTGTGTCGGATATAGAGTTTGATCAGGATGGTTCTATGTTGCTAGGGCAGCGGTCAGTGCAAGCAGATCAAATGCCAACTACCGTATTTAATCGAGCTGCTTGGGCTCATCGTGCATATATATTAGAGTATCAAAGAAACGGTATAAATTGGATGTTAACTCCAGGACATAGTGGAGGAATTGTGCCTAAGTATGGAATTGGTAGTAATTTAAGAAACTCAGCAGGTGGAGTAGACTATGGTTATGAAGATCATTTAGATTTCAGCCAACCTGAGTTTTGTGGAGCATCAGTTTGGTCTACTGGAGATCATCTTTCTGCAGATTACAGTATAGAATTTTACTTGTATGGATTACAAGGACTACCACGATCTGGAGGGACTAATGCCAACGCAGTTATAGTTGATTATGATAACAATCCAAATAACCCAGAAAAAGCTCTACTTGGTGATGTCCAAATCTTCGATTGTGAATGCTATACTTCAGATGTTGACTGTGACTCACTTATGGTCATGGCAAATGAAATAGAAAACCTCTGCATAGATCCTGAGCTTGCGGACCCTGATTTGATATGCACAACTGACTTTGTTCCGGTATGTGGCTGCAATGGTCAAACATATGGTAACGCATGTGAAGCTCTCCGAGATGGTGTAACCACTACCGTACCTGGAGAATGTAATGGGAACAATACACCTGAAGTTGACGATGACTGCTGCCACAGCATAGACTTAAAAAATAACTGGGGACCAGATATCGTAGAGATAGAGGTAGACATCATTGACCTAGATTGGATCTTCAATACAGTGGTTCTTGACCCTGCATTTGACCTTGGATCGTGTGGTTCGTTGAATCAAAAACTCTGTATCGAAAGTACGACCGGAAGTATACCACAAGGGACAACTGCAGGAGTATTTGAGACATGCTTTGCTTCATTAAGCGGTAATCCGACAACCAATCCAATCATAGAAATCAAATGGAAACAAGTTGTCAATGAGCTAGATACGGTCATTGTCTGTAGAGATACCCTGACTTTCGAATGCATGCCACCTCCTCCTATAGATACATGCCTAGTAGTGACAAATCAAGAGATAGAATGTGATCAAGGAGATCCAACAATTTATAATTACTGCTTTGATGTTACGAATCTATCAGGTGTGGATGTAGGTCAGATTACGATGGAGTGTCTTGATCCAGGATTCTTCTTCAATCCTCCATTTAACCTCAATAGCCATATTGCGATACCGACACCTAACCCTCTGCCAGATGGCCAGACAACACAGGTCTGTGTAGATATCTACACAAGTCTCACTATCATCACACCACAAGATGTCTGTATGAAACTAGGACTTATCTCCGCAGATGGTAAGGAGTGTTGTCACAATCCAATAGTAACATGTGTGGAGATTGAACCTTGCTGCGATCCTTGTGAACTCAAGGATGTCATATCAACAAGTATCTCAATGAATGAAGAAGAATGTTGTTATAGTATTGGACTAGAAAACCTCTGCGAGATACCTTACTTCACTAAGTTTGAAGCAGAGGTGTTGACACCAGGAGTCTGTTTCGGATCACATGTCTTAGATCCTGCACAACTGCCCAATTGGAATCAAATCTCAACCTCAAGAAATATTTGCTTGAGTCCTGTTGGGTCAGGATATATTGATCAGATCTCTTATCCAGGCTTATTAGACTTCTGCTTAGACAAGATAGATGACATTAGCCAACGTAATCCAGAGGTGGTATTCAGATGGTATGCTTATGACCCAATAACCAATACCGAATTAGTGATGTGTACCGATACATTGGTTACAGAGTGTATGGAGCCTGATAATAATATTTGCTTAGAAGTCTATGATCAAGATCTAGAATGTGTTCAGGATAGTAGTAAGTATCGCTACACATTTACTGTAGTGAATCATTCCAATCCTGCTTTTAATGCAGATAGACTCATCTTAACGATAAAGAATGATCCATCTAACTTCACTATTGCTACAACAGGACCAATTATACCTATTATTCCACCATTGGATTCTGGAGATACGATGACTTTTACTGCATGTATTGTGCCAACGACCTTCCCAGCGACAATACCTGAATTAGTGTTTGGCTATCGTCTTCAAAACTCTCTGACTGGAGATTGTTGCTTCGAAAGTGAATGTGATACAATCATGATTCCGCCATGTCCAGTTGAACCAGATGAGTGCTGTACAGACTCACTTGCATTCTGTAACCTTGTTGACCTTGGATTCCAGGTTGTCAACCAAGGAGATTGTTCGATTACAATAGTTGCAACACAGTTTGATACTTGTCATTGGTTTGGAACACCTGAGCCAGACTGGGGAGATGGAACAGTTGGACTTCAAGTAATTACACCAGCTATTGGCGCTGGTCCATGGACTCATACCTATACACAGTCCGGAGTTTATAATATTTGTATCACTGTCTTTGAAGGCAATGGTGTAGATGACTTCTGTTGGGACAAGGAGATGTGCACAGAGGTTGTCGTAGAGTGTCCAACTGATAACGGTTGTTGCGATGACTATGAAGAGTTCTGTGACTTAGTTGATCAAGGCTTCCAGATTATTGTGAATGAAGATTGTAGTGTCAATATCGATGCAACTCAGTTTGACGATTGCCACTGGTTTGGAACTCCATCTCCTGATTGGGGAGACGGCTCGATTTCATTTCCACTATTTACACCAGCAGTAGGAGCAGGCTCATGGACACATACTTATGCACAGCCAGGTACTTACAATATTTGCATCACAGTCTACGAAGGTGATGATGAAGATAACCTGTGCTGGAATAAGCAGATGTGTACCGAGGTCATAGTTGATTGTCCTAGTGACGATGATTGCTGTGACGATTTTGAGGAGTTCTGTGATCTCGTAGATCTAGGTTTCTCAGTTATTAATAATGAAGATTGCTCTATAACAATTGATGCGATACAGTTTGACACCTGTCATTGGTTTGGAACACCTGTACCAGATTGGGGAGATGGTTCTATTTCCACGCAAGTGATAACACCAGCTGTCGGGGCAGGATCATGGTCACATACCTACACACAGTCAGGAGTTTATAATATTTGTATCACAGTTTACGAAGGCAATGGCCCCGAGGACTTCTGTTGGGACAAACAGATGTGTATTGAGGTTGATATTGATTGTGGCTGTGAACCAGATACAAGTTGTTTCACCGTCGATAATCTTGAATCAAAAGATATGACCTGTGATGTCGATGATTGCTATGCAGAACCATTCTGCTTGCCTTGGTTAACGACATTGATGGATAACTCTACTACCAATGGTTGTCAGCTTATAGTAGACTATAGTGTCTTTCATAGAGCGACTTGGAATGGACAAACAGTCTTTGTGGGATATAAGTCTGGAGCTCCAAATGGGGGTTCACAAGATATATACAGTTGTGAAGGCGATTTGATCCAATCATGTACTCAAGGAGGAGGAGGTGTAGGCTGTAACCCAGATGCGAATATTGATATCAGTACAGATTTGAAGTCATTCAATGCCTTCTGGAGCTGTGGAGACCTTGTTCCTGATGAAGAGGAATGTGGTCTGTCATCTTGTATGGATTATGATGACCCTTATTGTTCAGATTGGGTTGTCTCACTTATCACAGATACGAATGTGCAAGGATGCCCAACCACTTCTACCTTCAGTTTCTTCAAGGCAAGAATCAATGGTCAAGTCGTATTGATACAAGAAGAACTTGGAGTACCTAACATTGACAGATATACAATCTATGATTGCAGAGGCATTGTCATGCAAAATTGTTCGATCAGTGTAGGATTCGAAACATGTACCATCGATGCTGGTATCGATATTAGTACTGATATTGTTGATAGAGTATCACTTTGGACTTGTGGTGATTCTTCACCAACACAGAGTACTAATTGCACTTCGAGCAATGTCTGCATAGACTATTGCTTTGATGTTACGAATACAACCAATCCATCTAGACCTTTGGATAGAATAGATATCAATGGGGCAGGAGGAATTTCTCCTCGAATGATCAATCTATCTCCAGCCTTGATGGGAGGGCAGACACGTGCAGTAAGTCTTACAATTTGTGGTGATTATCAGGCGCCAGATCTGATTAATCTTGACCTAGTAGCATCGGATACTTGTTGTACCGCATCTCTGCCGATTTCTCTTGAAGTACCAGAGTGTCCAATTGATTCAACTGGATGTTGTACAGATTCACTTGCTTTCTGCAACCTTGTAGACTTAGGATTTCAAGTGATTAATAATGATGATTGTTCTATTACAATCGATGCAACACAGTTTGATAGTTGTCATTGGTACAATACACCAGCACCAGACTGGGGAGATGGATCATCGGGACTGAACGTCATTACTTCAGCAGTAGGAGCAGGTCCGTGGACATACACTTATGACAATGCAGGTACATACAACATCTGCATCACTGTCTTCGAAGGAGAAGATATAGATGCCTCTTGTTGGAATAAACAGATGTGTACAGAAGTGACAGTTGAGTGTCCTTGTGATCTTGATGATCAGTGTGATGACCTTTCTATTTACTTAGATCCAACTGATGATGGAGAATGTTGCTTTGTCGGTGGCATAGAAAATGACCACTGTGCAGATCTTTATAAAGGAATAAGAATAGATGTAACTGCACCGGCTTCGATTGCTCAAGTGCAGGCACTCAATGGATGGACACTTAGTCAATTGAATCCACAATCAGCGGACTTACTACCTCCAGGTGGGACAATCCCTCTAGGGGAAGAAGAGGAAGTCTTCAATATTTGCAATCAGAGTGATGGTTCGCCAATCACAGTAACTTTAAGTTGGTTGCAAGCTGGTAGTAATGGTGAATGCATCGCAGTCTGTTCAGAAACAGAAGAACTCACATGTCCTGTCAACCAACAAGGTTGTGTCGAAATCGTACAAGATTCGATAGATTGTGAAAATGACCTCTACTGTTTCAGAGTCTTAAATGTTACAGATCCAGAGATCATTTTAAAGTCTCTTGAGTTTATTTGGGTGTCACCATCTACAGCGAGCTTGACACCGAATATTATCTCAATCTCTCCACTTTCAATGGGAGATACAACTGACTGGGTCTGTGTTCAGTACGATGCAATGATCGATACAACTTGCTTTGTCCTAGTAGGACACGAGGCAGATTTACCAGCAGGCGAACCAGTCACATGGTGCTGTACTGATACGACGAAGTATTATATTATACCAGAAGAGGAATGCCCTTGCGATGCAACAGGAATCAATTGTGATGACTTAGCCGTAACGATGGTACCTGATCCTATTACAGGTGACACATGTTGCTTTGTTGGATCGATAGATAACCAGTATTGTGCAGACCTCTTCAAGGGGATCAAGATCAATACTGTGGCTCCAGCGTCGATTAGTTCAGTCCAAGGATTGAATGGTTGGATTATTAATGCAATAAGTTCG
>CALISO010000081.1 GCA_938041445.1 uncultured Saprospiraceae bacterium | reverse complement strand
TTGGCGAGCATGTTCGATATTAACTCGACACCATCTATGTACATTTGATCTGTTAAGCCGGGACGATCTGCTTTGATCAAGTCTGTTGCAGTTTCTAAAAACCTACCTGTGAGTGCTCCTGTCTTTGGATCGCGATCTATGTGTCCTCCATTAGGATCTGGCGTTGAAGCATCAATGCCAGACATCTTAAGCGCTTTAGAATTAACGAATGCCGTATGCCCTCCTCTGTGATTGATGATCACTGGATGATCAGGTGCAGCTTCATCGAGATCTTTCAGATTGATATAGCGTCCCTCAGAAGTCTTGGTGTCATCGTATTTGAATCCAAAGACCCATTGATCTTTTTTAAGTGTTTTCGCTTTCTCTCTGACAAGATTTTTTATTTCTGCAATTGAATCCAATGAACAATCGATATCTATTAAGTGTCTTCTACCAGAAGATGCAGGATGTGAGTGGGCATCTATGAATCCTGGTGTGATCGTCCTCCCATCCATATTGACACTCATGGTAAATGAGGTTGCCAACTTCAGTACTTCCTGATTAGAACCAACATGCAAAATCCTATCTCCAAATATGGCAATCGCTTGTGCTCGTGGTCGACTTGGATCAACAGTTATAATGTTGGCATTATGCAGAATTAGATCTGGTCCTGTTTTGAAAAGTGTAGTAGCGGCTAAGGGCCCAAGAAGACCTACAAACTTGCGACGATTGAGTTGGAACATGTTTCTAAATTCAGATGTAGAAGAACAGAATGAACATATCCCAATCAAAATACAAAAAAAGATCAAGTTTCAATTGAAATTGAGCGACTTGGATTTTGGGCAATGCTCAGTGCTATCCAAGCAAGCATCCAGACCACCACACATAAGCCATGCTTATAACAGCTACAATATTGGACATATAAGCGAAGAGCTTCATTTCGAATAGGGTATAGGTCTTGTTCTTATAAATAATGAAAAGATCAATCAGTAGCCAAATCAATCCAGCGCCTAAAATGCCAGCAAAAAAGTAATCTTTAAATATCAAGACTAAAAGCACAACTTCTAAAGTGACTAAACTTATAATCAGCGCTTTGGTTTTTTGAATGCCAAGGATCACCGCTGTTGTTGTTTTCCCAGCAAGCTTGTCTGGTTCTATATCCATGACTTCTCCTATCAGGTGGGATTGCCATGCGAACAAGATGAGGTAGATATAAGACCAAGTGGGAAGAGCAGCTGTGTCATTGAGCATGATACTTATCGGAACAACCAGCAGATATCCTATCTGGCATAGCAATTCCAGCGGAGGCCGACTTCGCAATCCTCTTTCTGGTAGATTGTATAGCCAATTGATCAAAAGAAAAGCGGCAAACAAAATTAGAAACTTAGGTCCTGTGAAACATAGAATCAGAGGAACCGTCAGTAATTGAAAAGCTATAATTGCTTTGGTGAGTGTTTCGTTTTCTGCCACCGAGCCCCGTGCTCCAAAAAGAAAACTATCCTTTCTTGGGTTAAACTTATCTGCTTCGGCATCGACAAGATCATTCCAACCATATACCAACAGATTTAGAGGGAAGGTCACATATAACACTCCTATCCAAAAAGGAAGTGACATCCAGATCTCACTCATCTGACTGGTTGGTAACAAGTACAACCATAGCGTTGCAAACCAAAGGCCGGGCCTTGATGACTTTAACCAGAAGAGACCTGTTTTTATCATTTAGTAATTTTTAGATAAACACTTTGAAACAACTCAGGCTTACAATACTGCATGTGTTAACATCACGTTGATGGAGTTGAGCCTATAGCGTACTTTATATTACTTTAATACCTTCATTAACTGCGAGTATTTCTTTTAAAAAATATTGAGCAGTTTTTGATCTAATTTTTATAGGCTCACTGTAGTAACTGACATAAATTAAAAAGCCTTTCAATTGATTATTCTTAGTGATCTTTTCAATTTTGGATATATCACTAATTCTAATCGAAGAAGAAGGGCCTTTCTCTTTCATAGGTTTGCCACTCAAAGTATATTTTCCTTCGACAGAGTATTGGTAAATAGACCCTTCACTAACGAAAACGTATGACTGAATAAATAGTGGTGTTAGAGCAAGTGGAAACATAATAACTATGATGTAAATCATAGTCTTTAGCGGCAAGAAGAAAGCGGCACACCCAATGGTTATTAATAACAGAACCAAGAATATATTTACCCAGCTTGATTGGGTATAATGACGCTTAGGCTTCATCGCTTCAGTCTAATTTCTTTTCTTCAAAGCATCCTTAGGTTCTGGCACCCAATGATGCTTTCCGCCAGCTCGATCATCATCAAATGTCGTTGGCGCTTTATCATTGTTCATGTAGTCAGACCAAGTCTCATGCTTCTTATCTTTAGTTACATCCACCATGGTGATGCATTCTTCGACTGGGCAAACAAGTGAACATAAATTACAACCTACACAATTCTCTTCAATGATGTGCGGCGTTCGCTCACCATTAACTTCACTCAGCCCTATAGCTTGATGAGCTCCGTCCTCACAAGCGATGTAGCATAATTGACAACCGATGCATTTAGAATTATCTATCTCTGCGATCACTTTATAATTAAGGTTGAGGTGTTCCCAAGATTCTACTTTTGGAACTGACTTGCCGATCAAGTCATCTAGCTTTTCAAATCCTTTAGAATCCATATAGTCTTCAAGTCCAGACTTCATCTCTCTTACGATGCCAAATCCATA
>CALISO010000080.1 GCA_938041445.1 uncultured Saprospiraceae bacterium | reverse complement strand
AGCCAGGACAACCTTGTTACAACATCCTGATTTTCAAATCAAAGATAAAGAAGTGATGATATCTTGGTTTGCACTCGGCCTTACCGGAGAGGCAGGCGAAGTGGCAGATTTGGTTAAGAAAGGCATCTATCACCAACAAGGTTTGGATCATGAGAAGTTGAAAAAAGAATTGGGAGATGTGTTGTGGTATTTATCCGCACTGGCAGATCATCTGGGGATGTCATTAGGAGAGATCATGGAAGCTAATATTGAAAAATTGAAAGCAAGATTCCCAGAAGGATATGATCCGCAAAGGACAACTTTTAGAGAAGGGAAGGCTGAATAATATATACTGCAAAATTGAAAAATAGAAGAAGAAATAAGCTGTGGTCTCAAACCATAATTAGAATATGCAGTCTTCTATTCATGCTATTGCTTTCAACTATAGGAAGCTTCGCTCAAGATGTCAATCCTTTCATGTCTACAGAGTTTATGCAGATCACAAGGCTTGAGTATGACTTGCGGGTTGAAGAACCAGAATCCAAGGATCGGCTCTTTTGTGAAGAGTGGTGCGAAGGTCAAGTGATCACTAGATTAGATACGCTAAGCGTCGAGTTTAATTACGACCTATTTGATGAGTTCTTCTACATCAATATGAACCAGAAGGTCTTTACGATAAAGAGCGACTTTATCGTTGGATTCAATATGGACGATCGATCCTTCATCTGCTATAGTGGCTATCAAGATGACGAGGTGCTGATCTTAGAGTCGCTAGTCCAAGGAAAGTATACGCTTTATGAGCATCATGGTATAAAGTACAAAGCATCAGACTTTGATCCACTATTAAATATTGGAAGTAAGGAAGCATCCTACAAGAGGACATCTGGGTATTATGCATTTTGTGATAACAAACTGCTGAAGTTATCGTCAAAGCCAAAGAAGGCCTTAAAGCTCCTAAACAAAGAGTGCAAAGCTCCTAAATCATTGAAGCTTAGAGGTGATGTGGTTGATCTATTTGGACTGCTGAATCAAGGGTAGTTAATAGCGAAACTCAATGAAGATATGCTACAGTGACCAAGCATGAGTCAATGATTTCGTTTTTCTCATCTTTCTATTGTGATTGATTAAATAGTTCGCTTTCTTTGCACCTCCTTATGGTGGTTGTAGCTCAGCTGGTTAGAGCGCCGGATTGTGGTTCCGGAGGCCGTGGGTTCGAAACCCATCTTCCACCCGAAGTAAGAACAGACCCTGCCAATTGGCAGGGTTTTTTGTTTGATCAGGATGGCATCAAGCTTTGCTTGGATGACAGGAAGGACAAATAAAAAGACGAACGAAGTGAGGGGCTGTTTGAGCTTCGAGGCCCACCCTCAAAGGGTTCACTGAAAGTAAACCCATCTTCCACCCATATTAAATAAATTTATAATATGTAAGTAATTGATATTCTGTCAATTACTTACATTTATAGCTTGTCGCACCTCGAATCTCTTTCATGCGAGGTCTTATATTATTTATCAGCTTCTATATATCAAATTTTTTGATGGCAAAAAATCTTTAATTTTAGTAATAAATCGATTTATCCTCGGTCATATTATTGGGAACATATATATCATACATAATTATATTATGAGACATTAATATGTAATTTTAGGCATAAAAGCATTTTTATGAACTATAGAGAGGTGAATTGCTTAAAAATTATAGTAACTCTAATTTTAGCACAGAATATTGTGCTTTGTCAAAAAGTCGGGATCTCAACTTCTTTTTCGGATCCTGAAACAATTGTTATTCAAGTGTCGCCAGACATACTGATAGAAGAAGAAACTGTAAATGGAAATAAAGCCTATGGCCCTCGTGCTATAGTTTTTGTGCCTTTTAAAGAAAGTCCTGATGGGTTTCTGTTTTTTACACTCAAGGAGTTTCAGATAAGATTAAAGGTGCTATATAATAGTTGGGTTATTGGAAAGGAGAATATACCAGGATGGGTTATTAGAAAGGAGATTATGCCAGTGTTCAATTTAGAGAGTCCAAATATTTTCAGTAAAGTTCGTGTTACTTCAAAAGTCAAAGAAAAAGAGGTCATCATAGACTTACCCTTTAACTACAATCTAAGGCTATTGAATTTTTTTAAGCAAGATATAGAGCATAACAAAGTAAAATTTCATCGATATGACTGCCAATCTTTTACCAGACAACTGGTAAATGTTGAGTCGGCTTGGTCTTGCGACGATTTTGATCTTCAAAAAAATAAAGAGCCAGCCGTCGGTGAAGTTGTAGTACTTACAACTGGTGAATTAAATTTTCCTTGCGATGAAAACCCTAAAGGAACTGTAAGGCATTGGGCAATTTATGTAGGCGATAATCTATATCTCTCCAAATTTGGGGCTACTACTGAAAACAAAGGAACTAATCTTGTGGGTTTCATGGACTTAGAAGGAATGAAGAAACTATTCAATTGTCGTTTACACTATGTTGCGTATCCTGGGTCTGAATCTAACCCATGGATGTGGAATGGATATGAATATTAGAAATCTACTAGTAATCATATTGGTTCAGATATCATTAAGTTGGAGAAAGCGTAAGTCTTTCATGCGACGTTCGCTATCTGAAATAGCAGAGTTGCGATAGTAGTTAGATCACTCTTTTGTCGGGTTCGTAGACTGTCCTGCCTTCCACCCGAAATAAGAACAGACCCTGCCAATTGGCAGGGTTTTTTGTTTGATCAGGATGGCATCAAGCTTTGCTTGTGAAGGTCTGTTCTTATTTCGCGACCCCACTTCAGGGTTCTGCGCAGCAAAACCCATCTTCCACCCGAAGCTTTGAAAGCCTTGTCAATGGACAAGGCTTTTTTTGATGCCCTTATCCGACGCAAACATGGATTGTTATAGGATAAGATTAATTTAAAAACAAACGATAGTGAGTTTTCAAAGCTTCTAGGCTCTCCCTCATATGATTAACTGAAAGTCAACCCATCTTCCACACGAAGTTTGGTACACTCATCAAGGCCTCCCGAAGATGTTGCTACAGTCTATGACCGAGTCTTATGCAATCAAGGGAGAATCCCTTAGATGGTAGCACCTGGTGAATAAACTCGGATGCGTATTCTTCCTTTACATTTCTACTCTAGCCATCTTATTCCTTCCACCGAACCATAGCATATGTTCTGCTCTTCTAACTGTATAAAATGATTGGCTCGATACATCTTCCCAGGTCATGCCACCGTCGTTGGTGATAGATATACCGGGAATACCTACGGCAATCATAGAATTAGGTGAGGTATCGCTTAAATACTGGACGCATGATCTATATCCTGGCGATTCACCATTTGCTAATAATTGCCAGTTCTTGCCACCGTCATGTGTGATGGCCTTATTCTCAGAACTTACGTTCATATCTTCCCAGTTACCTCCTATGATTACGCCAGTGCTTTCATTATAGAAATCACATGAAAAGATGCCAGTCATCGTGCCTCCTTCAATAATTGGTGTCTGATAGACTTTCCAACTTTGACCTTTATCTGGACTATGAAAGACTCGAGCCTTTGCACCTCCACTGACTACCCAGACATTATCACCGTACAGACTCAAATTGCTGTTGCTGGCTGCAAAAGCTGCTTCACCCTTCAATGTCTTTGGCAGGCGATCACAAGGGACTTTCGTCCAGTTTTTTCCCCCATCACTTGTAAGGATGATGGACATACAAGATTCTGTGGGGTCTCCTATGGCTATTCCTTCTTGATCATTCCAAAAACCCATTGAGTCGTAAAATGCTAATGAATCGTTTTCGCGGTATACAACTTCCCAGGACGTTCCCTCGTCAATCGTTCGATATAGAAGACTTGGTGAACCAACGGACAATAAAAGCACCGCTTCTTCAGTAATCGCAATAGAACGAAATTCTAATTGAGGTTGATCGGCGTGTTGGATGCTGTCTATATGCCATGTTTGACCTCTATCCCTTGTAAAACCAAATTGACCTCGAGATCCTGCAAACCAACATTCGTCAGCACTCAATGGAAAAATAGCCCGAATACTGCAGTTGATATTAAAGTTTTCAATTTTTGAAGTATCAATATTATAGTAGATCTCAGCCATTAGAGCCTTATCCGCAGGTGAGTGATTATTCACTTGACGATCGCAGGACAAAAGAGTTAGAAGAAAAATGGAGATAATTACTAGAGTCCTCATAAGTAAGTTTTTATGTAGGTGAGAATATCAATCCTTAAGGTCCACAATCTATTGGCAACAACCTTGTTTTGACGCTAAGAATTAACTTGAAGAGCAATCAGAACCCAAGCACAACCAATATTTTTAAACCTTCACTTGATGAGGTTTATCCTTTCTCAATATTCGCTTTTACCTTTTTGAGTATTCCTCTGGCTTGAGTCCTTACTATCCCTCCAACTATACCTGAAGCCATCTTGAAGATCCCCTTAAGCTTAAAATCAAGATCAATCCTCAGTTCTGTTTGCCCTTCATTTACGTCAGTGAGAAGAGTCTCTGCTTTGATGGGGAAGATGCTATCGATGGTTTGTGCCATGGCATATTCATAAAGCTCGAACTCCTTGATCTCATAAGTGGTTTTGAGTCGTCGGCCACCGATCTCCGCTACCTCGATATACTTAGATCCTAATGTAACTGGCAGAGGAGTGAGCATGATGACTTCTTCAAGAGCGGGGATATAGTCTCTGCGGTTTTCGATATCCATTAGGTAGTCCCAGACCATCCGTGATTGGGCTTTGATGATGATGCTTTCAGATACGATCATAATGTAAGAACACAGGATGTGCCGATGTGTTTAAGCTCGTTAAGCCCATTTTCTTATAGGTTATCAGGTATAGCGAGCTTACTGTGATCAATTTTAACACTATAGTGTAATGCTAGATGGCCGACATATTACTATATTGTGTAATATATGTACCTTGGCGGCTGATGAAGGAAAAATTTAACGACGAAGAAATACTTGAACTGCTCAATAGCAATGATGAGCGAGCGATAGAGTTGCTTTTCGATAGATTCTTCGATTATCTCTGTGCAGTAGTCTACCGGGTGATTCATGATTATGAAGCAGCCAGAGACGTTGTACAAGACATATTCTTAGATCTATGGAAGAAACGTGAGAGCATAAATGTCTCTATAGCGCTTCGTCCATATCTAAGACGGGCCGCTGTCAACAGGGGCTTAAACTATATAAAACGGAAGCGGATCATCCCCAATGACGATGAAGACGCCGCCGTCGATATAGTCTCTCAGGTTCCCTCAGGGCAGGCCTACATGGAGAAGGATGAGTTGGAGACGAGGATATATCAGGTGATAGAAGGTCTGCCGCCGAAATGTAAATTGATTTTTGGGATGAGCAGATTTGAGAGTATGTCATACCAAGAGATAGCAACAGCGCTGGACATAAGTATTAAAACAGTAGAAAACCAGATATCAAAGGCACTAAAGATCTTGCGATCAGAGGTGCAGTTGTTTATGGTCTAACATATAAGTATAAAATTTAATGTGATTGGAGTAGGGGTGGTGACCATTTTAGTTGTCCTCTTATTGTAACCCTTATATTTTTAAAACGATGGACTCACGCATTTACATACTAACGCATAAGCGTTTGACAGGTCAGTTGTCCTCTACGGAGAACTCTGAGCTTGCCAGATTAAGCTTAATACCAGAATACAAGTCGCTCTCGGACGAGATCGCTTACTTATGGAATATAAGTAATAACTATTTCCCTACTAAAGATTGGAAGAAAGACGCCGCTAAGGATGCTTTTTATGAAAAGATAAGAGCGCCCAAAGCTGTTGCTATGCCAGCACCTGAGCCTGTAGCTCAAGTAGTGACGCATACTTCGTCATTCAACTGGAAGTATATCGCAGGCGCAGCTGCCGCCTTGTTATTGTTGACTTGGGGGATATTTAAGTTTGCCATAGGTGACAAACCACAGATCACTGCTCAAGACAAGATAGAATATGCTAACCTTGACGACGGCTCTAAGGTTTGGTTGGATCAAGGCGCAACGCTTACGATCATAGAAGAATCAGAGTCATCACGTAAGGTGGCATTAGAAGGAGAGGCATTCTTTGACGTAAGTCATGATCCTCAGCGTCCTTTTATCATAGACTTAGGCAATGATATTTACGCTCAAGTACTCGGTACTTCCTTTAAAGCGAGAAGTACGCATGAAGGAGATAACGGGAAGATCAGTGTAAGAGACGGTAGTGTAAGACTTTATAGCAGTAAGCATGAAGGATATGACATCACTCTTATTGCTGGCGAAGAAGGGGAGTTGAACCCGGAGCTTGAGGTTTCACTAAAGAACTATTCTATCAACATAGATGGACTGATGGCTGGTAAGCTCGAGATCGTGTTTAAAGATGAGCCAATTGAAGATGTATTTGATAAGCTGGGTCTACATTACGGAGTTGAGTTTGTTTCGGATGAAGATTTGAGTTTGACATGTCCATTTAATAGATATATGCACAGCGGCACTTCACTTGATGAGATGCTCAACGCTGTAGCTTCAGTATATCCGAACATTACTTTGACCAAGTCTGATAGGAGTACCATCTTAGTAGAAGGTCATTGTAGAGAAGTAGAATAAGAATTTTCATTCTTTCGGTCTGACTCGGTCTTAGTAGAAGAGGCTTATGCAGTCATTTGTTGACCAAATCATTGTGGTATCATTTGTGCTATCTTTGGTTGAGTTAATGATCGGGTGAATTGATATTAAATCTACAAAAGCTACCTCTTTTCTTGTCTACTCTGTTTTGTTTAGGACTAGTCCTGGCATCAGATAGCTTATTGGCACAAAGCCTCCCAGATGAATCGCGTGTCACTGTCGAGTTTGTAGACATCCCGATAGATAGCGCTTTGATCTTATTAAGCGCTCAGAGCGGAGTCGGTATCTCATTTGACTCAAGGATCATCCCAGAAGAAAACCGAGTATCCCTTGTCGCTAATAGATTGATGCTCGGGCTTGCCTTAGATAATGTCTTTGTCAACACAGACCTCGAGTATAAGATAGTTGGAAACCAAATCGTAATAAAGCGCGAGGTACCTCCACTTGCTGTCGTAAAGTATATCAATGTTAGTGGCTTCTTGGAGGACACAGAGTCTCAAGAGCGATTAGTATATGCCAATGTCTCTGACATCGCGGGCGTATATGGCAATGCCACCAACGAATATGGTTTCTACAGTCTAGCAATACCAGTCGGAAGCTACGATCTTAGGTATTCTTATGTTGGATATGAATCCAAAACGATCCGTGTCAATCTTTCGAGAGACACTGTCATGGATGTCGACCTACAATCCAGCACCTATCTTAATGAGGTAGTGATTCTAGGCGAAGTGCCCAAGGTATCTAAGTATACTGAGGACTTTACACAGATGCCTATAGAACAACTCAATGGCATGGCATCTCTTGCTGGAGAGCCAGACATCATTAGGATGGCCCAGATGAGATCAGGCGTTTCTTCTCAAGTAGATGGATTTGGTGGGCTGCAAGTCAGAGGAGGAAGTGCAGATCAAAACTTGATCCTATTGGACGGTGTCCCTATATATAATACAGGACATGCCTTGGGACTGTTCAGCATATTCAACAGTTCAGCGATAAAGAGTGCGAAGCTGATCAAGGGTGGCTTCCCAGCCCGATATGGAGGTAGGCTCAGCTCGGTGCTTGATGTTAGAACCAAAGACGGAAACAAGAATGAGATACATGGTGATGCTTCGATCAGCCCACTGATGATTAAGGGTACTATTGAAGGCCCTATAGTCGAAGGTAAAGGTTCATTCTTGTTCTCAGCCCGAAGAACGATAGTAGATCCTTGGTTGAAGCCGCTTAGTAGGTATCAGTTTGAGCGCAATAATGAAGATGGACAGATCAACTTCTTTTTCTATGACATTAATGCCAAGGTAAACTTTGAGATAGGATCCAAAAATCAAGTCTTCTTGAGCCTCTATACTGGGAAAGACAAATACGCTAACACAGTAACAGGGACACTGGACACTGATCAAGGTATCATCGAGGAGTTAGATGAGACAGATATCAGTTGGGGTAACAATATAGGTACGCTTAGATGGACGACTAACTTCTCTAAGAAGCTCTTCGGGCATGCGAGCTTTAGTGTGACTGGATTTCAGTTTGATAATTTTGATTTTACCCGTACGATTACTCGTCGTAACGACATCGAGATAGCAAAGGGCTATACTTCGCGATTGTTTTCATCCGATATAAACGATGCGATTTTAGCCTATGATTTAGATTGGTACGTAAATCCTAATCTTTATATAAAGGGAGGATTTAACTGGACGACACATGAGTTGATACCTGGAAGTGATTTGTCTTCAACGATCGATAATAACCTCAATAGTCAAGACCTAATAACGATTGAAGACATCAAGTCACGAGGAGCATTTGATGATTTTGAGGGCAATGAGCTACGACTTTACATAGAAAATGAAGTGCGAGTAGGGCGGCAGTTTTCTGCAAATGTTGGTGCACACTTCTCATCGATCAATGTGGCTAACAATACATATCGCAGCTTACAGCCACGACTTTCAGCTCAGTGGAAGTTCAATGACAAGTACAGAGTAAAGTTTGGCTACAGTGTTATGGACCAATACTTTCACCTTCTTTCTTCTGCCGGCTTGGGCTTGCCGAGCGATGTTTGGTTACCGAGCACAGACATTATCCCACCTGAACGCTCCAGACAGTTTTCTATTTCAGCTGAAGGGGAGGTATATAAAGACATCGTGCTTAGAGTTGCCGCTTTCGACAAGAGGCTTTCCAATGTTACAGGATTTGCGCAAGGGGCATCCCTTGATATAAGCGGCAACACCGATTGGCAAGTAGATGTACCCATTGGGGATGGTACTGCTAGAGGTCTTGAGCTAGAGATTGAGAAGAGGGTAGGACGTGTCAAAGGATGGATCTCTTATACACTATCCGAATCTAACAGATCATTTGACGCGATCAACAATGGACTACCGTTTAGGTCTTCTAATGATCGAAAGCACTTGCTCAATATCATGACCCTTACAAGGATCAATGACAATATGGAGTTGAGCATAGGTTGGACATATGGGTCTTCACTGCCTGCTACTGTACCGGCATCTACAGATCCGATTATCATAGATGGTCAGTTCATCTGGGTGCCAATTGTTCCTGCCATCAACAACGTTGAGTTGCCCCCGTATCATAAGTTAGACCTTGGGTTTAACCTATACAACAAGTATGATTGGGGCAGCCAGAAGATCTCATTTGGCGTGTACAATGCCTATGCTCGTAAGAACCCATACTATATAGATGTGGTTTTTGACGAGTCTGGAGGTAACTACAACAATGAGCAGATTAGTATCCTTCCTTTTATACCATATGTGAGTTTGGGCGTTTCTTTTTGACGTCTATCATCCATTATAGAGCCATTTAGACTTTCGTCAAATGCTGATTATTTGAATTCTCTGCAGCTTAGACTATATTTGACTTTAAATAGTAGATACTATAGTGACATCTACATTTAATCTGCGTCAAAACAGCGTAACTAACTATCTTGAGAACACCGCTGCTTTTTACTCTTCTATTGATCGCCTTGTCTAGTTGCAGGGACGACTTTGAGTTTAATGTCCCACCCGAAAGAGCTTATGAGTACAATCTACTCAGCGAGCTCAAACCACAAGACGTAGTAAGTATCCAATTATTAGAGAGTGTACCGATTGGTGCAGAACTTAAGAATATCGATCGCAGAGATGCTAAGGCGATGTTTAGAGGTTATGACGTACCTAATGGTGAGATAGAGATGGCTTTTAACAACACAAGTGAAAAGTACCACCTCATCAACGAAGACTTTAGAGTCTCAGAAGGTAAAGAGTACGAAGTCTCTATCATTGTTCCAGATGAGAACATGGATACAATCGTAGCCAAAACACGTATACCCAGGTCAGTTGGTTTTTCTACTCAGATACTAAGCACAGAGAAAGTGCCTTTGGACAATACCTATAGTGAGCACTATATGGAGATTGTCCTAACACTTGACGATCCGATAGAGCTTCCTTCTTACTATCACTTGGTGTCCAACAGATTGATCAGTACGATTAGTATAGGCCCTTCTGGCCAAGTAGACGTTGTCGACGGCCCAGATATCAGTCAACTGATGGTGGACGAAGTACTCAATAATCAAAACGCAGTAGAGAAGTTCAGACACCTCCCAGGTATTGTCATCGAGGAGTCAAGGTTATCCAGCTCACAGATTAGACTGAGGTTAAAAACTAATGATTTAGAACCACTAAAAGATGGACCAGGAGCTTCTGCCTCGGAAGGCGTAGATGCACTTAATCGTCTTCATTTAGAATTGCACACTTGGTCCCCAGAGCTTTACGAATATCACAAGTGGGTAGATGGTCGCTTGAGTAATCAAGGATCTAACTTACCAACAGCAGCTCGTGATATTTCCAATATTAGTAAAGCATCAGGTGTATTCGGAGGAGCAAGTCGTCGTATAGATACACCTAGGTTTCAAGGCTAATTTTTCCGATTTAGCATTACTTTCTCTTTTTACCAAATCATCCTATTCATCATCATGATCTGACCATGTCGAAGTGATCCTGTCAGGATATTTTAACATTTCATCTTTTTATATTATTTATAAGTTATTGATTATCAGTTATATATGATATTGCTGATAAATCTCTGACACTTCATCATAGGGGTATGAGTGTCACACACCTGTCATATTAGTACAATTGATAATTATGACAACCCTAAAACCAGCCGAAGCTAACGTACTGTTACGTCAGTTTATAAGATCCATCCCGTTTCTCCGAGATGCCAAAGAAGAAGAGTTAAGTTATTTGTGTAAGCATTCTGATTATTTAGATATGCGTCGATTTGAAATCGTATATCACAAAGGAGAAAGCAGTAACGCTATATTCTATGTCTGCAATGGCATGATTAAGATCAGTGCTCATCAGAACATGGGTAAAGAAGTGATCAGGACGATATGCCACGCAGGTATGATCTTCGGAGAGGGTAGCTTATCTGGAGAAAAGACTAGATCAGCGATGGCTCAATCTTTAGACCGTAGGACAACTGTTATTATGATAGAGACGGAGGCGTTACGGAAAGTAATGACTCAGAACCCCCAAGTTTGTCTTGCTATGTTTGACCTGATAGGTGTCAGATTGAGAAGCAACCAACATAGATTAGAATCAGTAATCGTAGAGGACGCAAGAACACGTATCCTTAACTTCTTGAAAGAGAACGCTGAGATATATGGTAATAAAGTAGGGCTGAACGAACTCTTGCTAAAGCACAACTATACACAACAAGATATAGCTGACTTTACAGGAACGTCAAGACAGACGGTTACAACAATTCTCAATGATTTAAAAAGATCTAACATTATTAGTATGAACAGAAGAAGAATACTGATCCGAGATGCCTCGGTATTAGGATTCTAAATGAGATAGTTTTTGAAAGCACTATAAATCGAAGAAGCCCTTGAGTCGTAAGACTTTAAGGGCTTCTTTTTATTATAACAATTAAAGTGGTTTAAAAATCACGGTAAGCAGTGATTTTTTTCGCTAATAGATGCTCTATTTTTGATAATCAAATAAGCATTTATGACACGCTCCTTTTTCAGACCTCGACTCATACTTTTCCTTACGTTTGTTTTTTTCAGTTCTATCTACCTTGAAGCTTCTACAATCATTTGGAAAGGAACAGATGATGTTACTAATTGGCACGATGGTGATAGCTGGATTGGCGGAGTTGTACCCAGTATAATAGACAGTGTAATCATCAGAGGCGGGAGCGAAACAGCTCTTGTTAATGTTATCATCTCTTCAGCAGCTGAGGCTCGCCATATAAAAATCGAGGACTACTGTATACTATCTACTTTATTCACAGGCTCTCTAAGAGTCGGTCCGGTGCTAGGTGAAGCGATTATGATTGATAAAGAAGCTTCACTTATAAATTTTGGGGACCTTCTTGTTGTTAATGCGCTTAACGGGATCGTCGTTAAAGGGAGTTTTGAAAATCATGGTGATAGTAGGATAAGCGGATTGGTTAACTCTGTTGTTGATTATGAAGGGATATTTATGTCAGATTCATCCATTGTGAAAAATTTTGGCACCCTCCTTTTAGAGGACCTGAACATTGCGATTTCTTTGGAGGATGATGCTAGTTTTGAAAACCAAGGTATGATAAATATTGAAGTTTGTAAATCAGGAATTAGCTCGATAGGTAATACCTTATTTGAAAACAAAAGCAGAATCGATTTTTCTGAAATAGAAAACTTTGGAATATTCAATATTGGCTCCTTTATCAATAACGGCCCTATGTTATTGAATAATGCTGGGAAAAGTAATTTAGGAGCGGCCATATCAAATTTAACATTCGGATTTAATGCCTCCTTTGTTAATAATTCAAATATCGTAATGTCCAACTTGGAAAAGACCGCAATAAGGAATGCTGGACCTGCTGCCTTTATGAATAACGGTATAATTATCATACAAGATAAACCTGAATATGGACTTGATTTGAACCCTTTCTCAACCTTTGAGGTATCATCTACCGGCTCATTAGTTGTACCTGCAGCTGTTATGTCATCATTAATAGTTCATGATGAAGCTATATTTGATATAGCCAACGGAGCAGTGTTAACTGTTAAAGATCAATGAGTGACTATAGGCTAAGTTTTTATTGCTACTAAGCTTAAGCTGTCTATATATTTTTGTTATTTATTAATTGTAATGTATGAACTCGCACTATTCTTATAGAATTCTATTTTGCTATGCTCTATTAGTGTTGCATACGATATCAGCTCACGCTACAACAATTACTTGGAGTGGTTTTCTTGGCACTTCAGATTGGCATTCTTCGGCAAATTGGATAGGCAATGTAGTGCCTACTTTGACAGATAGCGTTTTTATTTCAGGAGGGTCCATGACGGCAATGACCATGGTTGAGATTTCTAATAATGCTGCAGTTAGGCATATTACGATAGATGAGTATTGCAAATTGACCACATCGCTTTCAACTATACTTGAAGTTACAGATGCTCCTGGCGATGCGATAAGAATTGAACATAATGGTACTTTTTTAAATAAAGGAACCGCCAATATCTTTAACGCCCCTAATGGGATTTCTATACTTGGTAATTTTGAAAACGAAGGCGATTGTACAATTGATGCAGCTGGAAATGGACTTCATTTAATGGAACTTGGTTCTATGACCAACGATGGTGCTTTGTTTGTAAGAAACTCACTACTTGCTCTTAGATGTTCTGCCCAATATATAAATGAAGGTACTATGACTATTAAGGATTGTACAGATGGGATTTATGCTGATAAAGATTCAAATATTCAAAACAATGGCAGTATGACTTTAGAAAATATAGCTAAAGTTGGTATCAGGAACAATCGTGGATTTACTAATGATGGGAGTTTAATATTCAAAAATATAGGAAACCCTGATTCTGGTATTGCAATATCCAATGAACGTATTACTGTGTCATTAGGATCTGGTAGTTCCGTTATTTATCCAGGAAGCATTATAAACAATTCCTCTATTTTTATATCTGGTGTGAAAGGAACAGCTATAGAGGTACTGGAACACTCGACGTTTTTGAATTTAGGTACAGTATGGATTCAAGATGCAACTGATTCGGGACTTATTGGCTTGCCAGTATCAAGCTTTAATGTAGCAGATGATTCTATTTTGGTCATACGGTCAATTGGAGTACCATTAGAGATTCAGCAAAATTGTTTCTTTGAAGTCGCTGTTGGTGGAACTATGACTATTAGGAATTAGCTTTACTTAGCCCAAGCAAAAAACATATAACTGGCAAAACCAGTCACTGAGTAAGCTTTAACACAGGTGTTATAACAATAGTTAAAATGGACAGAAAGCAAGCCAATAGGAGGCCAGAAGTCAGTGTTTTATCAGTTTTGCTGATTTAATATCTTCATGGCCAGTTTTAATATTCTGTCATCATCCAATTGTACGATACCCCCAGATGGACCTGGTTCTCGATGTAAAGGGACTACTTCCCCCTCGCCGTATTTTTGTGCCCCAAAGTAATTTCTTACTGTTTGTTCGTTCACTTGAAGTTCAGAAGCAATTTTGGAGATGCTTCCAGTGGGTAGGTTGTGCTTGATTTTACGGAGTTCCGTGTAGGTAATATTCATATAGGCGGATTTTATGAGTTCACATGAAAGTTATGAATTATATGTTCATTAATTTAATGTAGCGCATATTATTTTGTTTTTATGATCATTTATGGTATAAATGGGCGAGTAAACATTGGGGTAGGCACATAAAAAATGCCCGAATATCTCCATATCCGGGCACTACTCATTTAATAACCAAAACTCTACTTCTTTATATTCAAAAAACATGCCAAGTATCATATAACTATAGATGAATAAATTTTACCATATGAGTTCTTTCTAAGGAAGAAGTGTTGTCCCGAGAAAACCCAACGCGGATGTCATATCATGTTTATTATTGCACCATGGTTCTATATGAAGACAATCATCTACTTATCGTCAACAAACGCAACGGCGATCTAGTACAAGGAGATCAGACGAAAGACAAGACCATCTTAGATACTTATAAGGACTACATCAAGAAGCGCTATAATAAACCTGGGGCTGTTTTTCTTCATCCAGTACACCGATTAGACAGACCTGTTAGCGGTTGTGTGATCCTTGCCAGAACATCTAAGGCACTGACAAGGATGAACGAGCTCTTTCGCAAGGACGAAGTCAAGAAGACTTATCATTTGATTAGTTATGATAGAGCGAGAGAACAAGAAGGAACGATAATCCAGTACATCATAAAAGACACGACAAAGAACAGATCCAAGCTCGCCAAGAAAGGTCAAGCCAATGCAAAGAAAGCAGAGCTTTCATTCTTACTTGCAGCCGCTGCCAATGCTAAGTTCTTATATGAAGTGCATCCTAAGACTGGCCGAAGCCATCAGATCAGAGTACAGATGTCCTCAGCTGGCAGCCCCATCATTGGAGACCTCAAGTATGGAGGAAAGAAGGGGATTGATGATCGAATCATCTATCTTCATTGTACATCAATGACTTTCGTTCATCCAGTGAGGAAGGAAGAAATGACTGTGTATACTTTGCCTTATAAAGACCAGATCTGGGACGAGTTTAAAGGCTTTATTAAAGATTACGTCTCACAGTTTAAAAAGTAGTGCCCCAGATCCTTGTTGCTAACTGTTCCCTCAAGAAGATTTTTGATTTGCTTCAAAAAATCTCTACCGTTTTAATAATGAAAAATATACCTTTGCCGCCGGTGAGGGTCGTACGGCCAGCTCCCTTTAAATCCCCCAGGGTGGAAACGCAGCAAGGGTAGGAGGTTGTAGCGGTTTGGTATGATTCCTCACTTTTTTCATTTCTAACACAATCCATTTGTATGAAATTTTTTATCGACACTGCTTCCATAGACAGCATAAAGGAGGCTAAAGACTTTGGTATCCTTGATGGTGTAACTACTAACCCTTCTCTTATGGCGAAGGAAGGCATCACTGGAGATGAAAACGTAAAAGCTCATTACGCGAAGATCTGCGATATAGTAGATGGTGACGTAAGTGCGGAGGTGATATCAACAGACTTTGAAGGCATCATAAAGGAAGGGAAAGCTTTAGCACAGATCGCTCCTAATATTGTGGTCAAAGTACCGATGATCAAGGATGGTGTAAAAGCAATCAGATGGTTTACTGACAACGGTATCAGGACCAATTGTACGCTTGTTTTCTCAGCAGGTCAAGCGATCTTAGCAGCTAAGGCAGGCGCTACATATCTCTCCCCATTTATCGGAAGAGTCGATGATACTAACTGGGATGGGATATCACTGATCGCTGAGATAGCAGAAGTATATGCGATCCAAGGTTATGACACTGAGATACTTGCAGCTTCGATCAGAAACTCAAGACATATCGTACAGTCAGCTAAGGCTGGTGCAGATATCGTGACTTGCCCGCTTAGTGCGATCATGGGCTTACTAAAGCATCCACTAACTGACATAGGACTTGCTAAGTTCTTAGCTGATCATAAGAAAGCTAATAGCTAATTAATGAGAAAGGTGTACTATCTATCGACTTGTGATACTTGCAGCAGGATCATGGGGCAGATCGAGAGCATCGATACGTTTGAAAAGATCGATATCAAGATCAATAACATAGACGAAAAAGCACTTGATCTGGCAGCTGATTTTGCTGGAGGATATGAGCAAGTGTTCAGCAAGAGAGCCAGAAAGTTTAGAGGAGAGGGCTGGCATGAGAAAGAACTCACAGACAAAGGTTATCGCAAGCTGATCTTATCAGAATATACATTTCTAAAGCGACCAGTATTCTTTGTAGATGACAAAGTCTACATCGGTAATAGCAAGAAGGTCGTCAATCAACTGATAGAGGATCTCAATGGCTGATCCAAAGCTGTCTCATATCATCGATTGGTACAAAGGCCTTCAAGACAGAATCTGTTCAAGACTGGAAGGCTTGGACGGTACGGCAACATTTAGCGAAGACAAATGGCAGCGCCCTGAAGGGGGCGGTGGGAGATCCAGAGTGATCCAAGGCAAGCATATCGAGAAAGGAGGTGTCATGTTCTCCGCCATAGATGGTGATATGCCTGAAGTCATAGCGAAGGGGTTAGGTATAGAGCCTACGCACTTTCATGCAACTGGTGTATCCATTGTCCTGCATCCCAACAATCCTTGGGTGCCGATCATCCATATGAATGTCAGATACTTTGAGACGGATAGAGGAGATTGGTGGTTTGGTGGAGGTATAGATGTTACTCCGCATTATATCATTAAGACTCAAGCAAAGGATTTTCATCTTCACCTCAAAAACGTTTGTGATAAACACGACGAGACATATTATCCTAAATTCAAGGAATGGGCAGATAATTACTTCTTTATCAAACATAGAAATGAAACAAGAGGTATAGGTGGGATTTTCTTTGATCGGTTATCAGGTGACATTGATGACTTTGATTCTCGCCATGCTTTCGTGAAGGATGTTGGTTCAGCTTTTGTTCCCATATACAGTAGGCTGGTTGAAGCGAATATGGATATACCCATTGAGGTGAAGGATAAGGCTTGGCAGTCCGTAAGGAGAGGAAGATATGTAGAGTTTAATCTTGTATGGGATAGAGGAACGAAATTTGGTCTAGATACAAATGGACGTACAGAATCGATCTTGATGAGCCTGCCTCCGATAGCACATTGGCATTATAATCATAATCCGACTGATAATCCTAAAGCGTTGGAGACCTTACAATTCCTCAAGAAAGGGGTTAACTGGATAGCATAGTCTATCTGGCATCACACAACAATCTATTAGAGACACTATGGAGAATAACAGTATACTGAAGAGATTGAGATTTACATTTGATTTTAATGATGATCAGATGATGAAACTATTCGCCTTGGGTGATCTTGAAGTCGATAGGCCGACTCTTAGCAATTGGCTCAAGAAGGATGATGACGAAGATTATGCTCCCGTTAATGATAAGAAACTCGCTGCATTTCTCAATGGTCTGATCATACAGAATAGAGGTAAGAAAGATGGCAAGACTCCAATAGCTGAGTCTAAGCTCAATAACAATTTAATATTTTGGAAATTAAAGATTGCTCTATCTTTAAGGGATGACGATATCATAGCTATCTATGACGAGGCAGATATGAATATAAGTAAGCACGAGTTAAGTGCTATCTTCCGTAAGCCTGGTCAAAAGCAGTATCGAGAATGCAAGGATCAGTTTATGCGTAATTTTTTAATGGGATTACAATTTAAGCATAGACCTGAATCTAGAAAAGAAGACTGAGTGGAGTGTGATTTACCTTCAGAGTAAATAGTTATTATCCTTTTTTACAATACAGAGCAAGTAATCTTAATATCCACTTGTTCTCCTATCATAAACGAACCTACCTCTGAGCCAATATTGTAATCATATCTATTCAATACGAGACTTCCGCTGAATGTACCACCATCGAAAGTAAACGGAATCATCACATCCTTAGCCACATCTCTTATCGTCAAGCTACCGATCACTGCAAATCCTCCTTGTTCTGCATTTCTAATCTCTCGCGACTTGAAACATATGTTGTCGTACTGCTCAGTATTGAAGTATTCTGCCTTCTGAAGATGTTCGTCCCGCTTTTCGTTGCCCGTATTGATTGTTGTCGCATCGATACAAACATCAAAGCTGCAGATTTCAAGATTATCTGCTTCAAAGGAGATGTTGCCAGTCATACCAGTCACAGTTCCTTCGACATTATTAAACCTCATATTTGATATTTCAAAGGTTGCTACAGATTTTGAACTATCGATAGACTGAGCATAACCAAGTACTCCAAACAAAAGGGACACTGCGGTGAATATAGTTTTCTGGGTAAACATAATCTGGATCAGTTATAAAGCGATTAATAGATAAGAGTGACATCTCCGAATTGGCTCCGAGCCACTCCAAATTTATCTAAGAAGTCTATTCTATAGACATAAACTCCAACTTCAGCTCTCACACCATCAAAGAATCCATCCCAACATGCATTTACATCAGTGGACTGGAATGTGATATTTCCATTATTATCGTAGACTCTGATTTCATATTCTCTCAATTCACAGAATAGATCTATACAGAATGATTGATTAGCTTCATCAAATGCATCTGGGCTAAATATGTTTGGCACAAAGAATCCAAAGGGCAAATCCACAAAGGCTGGATAATTCCTACTATCCATACAGCCGGTAGGAGATTCAATATCTACACCCACATCATAAATACCGGCAACCTCATAGGTATGAGTATAGTTGTAGCCATTCCCTGTGCCTCCATCTCCAGTCCTCCATGTTACATCATACTCGTCAGTAAGAAAATCAGATTTGACACTGAAAAATAAATCAACTGGTGGACAAGTTGCATCAGTCATTGAATCTAGCTCAATGTCCCATTCTTCGGGTATAGGATAGTATCTAATCGTGTCTAAGTATACTTCATCACACCCAAGACTATCAGTATAAGTTAATGACACCTCATATGCTCCGGGCAAATCGTAGGTGTGAAAGGGGTCTTCTATAGTGGATGTCTGACCATCTCCAAATGCCCACTCTACAGTTGACACACTTGGATTTACAAATGAATTTTCAAATGCAATATCTCCTAAATCACATCTTTCAAAACTTTGATCATAGAATGGTGATGATGGAGGTGTTATAATTACTCTAAATTCTGCTGTATCACTGCATTGCGTAAAAGGATTGACAACGAATAGACCATTGAACACACCAGGCTCAGGTAAGGTGATAATGCTATTAGAGTCTTCCCACCTCAATGTATCGGTGAGGCTGACAGGTAACTCCCAATAATAAGAGTCCACATTATCTGGTGGAAAACTTAAATCATTGAATTCTATCTCCAGATCTCCACAATCAGAAATAATAAAGACATCGTCAATGATTTCTGTGCTTTGTATTTGAGCATTTAGGAAAGGAATGCAAGTAGTAACATTGAATTGGTATTCTCTACGAGTAGTACTCAGCAATTGTCCATTTCTAAATTCTTCAGCACAAATTGACACTACGAATTGACCATTTATTTCAGGTACTCCAGATAGCAAACCTGTATTATCTATTGTCACCTGCGGATTACCTAGCATCGGGTTGTCAAACGAGTATGGAGTCTGAAATTGAATTGGATTCCAAGGTGGCGGTAGGTCCGGAGTAGGAGCAGGGTTATTACTTGTCCCACCATTTACTGGCTCACAGAAAGAGTATGCAATGAAGTCACCGTCAATATCTGTTGCAGAATGGTCATACTCTAGTAGTTCATCTACACAAATCACGGATGGCGGAAGTGTATTGAATCTAGGTGAGCTATTACACGTAGCTTGTGCAAGTGGGGTCATTTCCACAGAATAAGTGGCTCCTACATCGCCTGGATCGACAATATTATTGATCGTAGGATTTCTACAGCATCGTTGATAGACGATATAGTAAGACTCTGAAGAAACTGGAAGATTGACATTGAACTCATAGACACCTTGCTCAGCACATAAGTCAGGTGGAACACCTAAGCAAGGATTTCCTGTTGTGAGATCAATCTGTGTAACACTTGGTTGTGGCATGTTGACACTATCAAAAAACTGGTCTCCTTGATAAATAGTTAATCTTCCGACGGTGAATGCTCCAGGTGAAGAATCAAAATCGGCTCCGCTACCATTGCAATCTCTATAGATGTTAATAGTAATGTCATACGATCCTACACCCACGCAGGTATAGTGCATATCTCCACCAATAATATGGGCTGACATACCTTGATAAACAACCGATACGATTAATACCAAAGCAATTGCGAGTTTTCTCATAGGTGTATCTAATTGGATAAAGATAAGGTTTCTAGCAGATTGACAAAGTCTTGCCACTTATTATATGATTGTATGGCACCTAATGTTGCGTCTATTGAGAATCATTCATTGTACATTTGTATGTAAATGTCGGCTACAATGAAAAAGAAAATAAATATAGAGGTAAATCTAACTGATGATAACCAAATTGAATCCGTTACCTGCTCAGGTGATGATATACCTCAGCCAATAGATGGTAAGGCAATGCTACTGTCATTGTTTGACAAGGAAACATTAGAAACAGTTAAAATTGATCTTTGGACCTCAGATTTTCAACTGCAAGAGATGGATAGGTTCATCTTTCAATCTCTTAGGTCTATGGCTGACACGTATTTCAAGGCTACTAAGAACACTCAACTAGCTAGTGAGATGCAGAGTTTTATCCAGCATTTTGGCATTCAAACCAAAATTCTTATTGATAATTCTGAACAGTAAGGAAACTAATCTTAACAAGGATGCGTATTGGTATTAAACATATTACATAATTATTTAATATGTTTAATGATTATTTCAAATTGATATAAAATATATAATCAAAGAAATACACATGACAAATATTTTGATATGTAGATATTTTATATATATTTGTGTCATCAACGCTAAAACCTAACAACTAACTTATGTGTCATATTGTCACCTCAAGGTTCGTAGATTGTGTTAATCAACTGAAGGATCAATCTGTGATTTCTTCATACAGAAGTTTTGCACAATCCGTTGATGTTAGTCCTCAATCTCTCAATGAGATTCTCAAGAAAAAACGTAATGTATCGGTAGATTTGATAGCTCAATCAGCAGAGAGGTATCATATCAATGTTCAATATCTCTATACGGGTATAGGAGAGCCATTCATCAATCCTAATCAAGAAGTGATAGACCTAGATAGTGAATTGTCTTCTTCTATTACATATGTACCTATTGCAGCACAAGCTGGATATGGCGGTCAGATTCATAATGCTGTTATGGAGAAAGATCTGCCAACATTTTCTTTGCCAGGATATGAGCACAAGATGGGAGAGCATTGCTGCTTTGATATTGCTGGAGACAGCATGGAGCCTTCACTTTTTTCTGGTGATAAGGTTGTCTGTTCATTAGTTGACCAAGATTCTTGGCAAGCAAAAATTAAAGATGGACTTGTCTATATCATTGTAACAGAGGATAGTATATACGCTAAGAGGGTTTGCAATGATATCAAACTCAATCACACCTTAGAGTTGTTATCAGATAACACATACTACAAGCCATTCAGCCTTGCTATCAGTGAGATAAAGGAGATATGGCAGGTGGAATTGACAATCTCTATGTTCAATGCCTCACCTAAGAGCATCAAAACTGGTGTCTACGATCAGGTAGAAGGGTTAAAAACAATGCTTGCTTCTCAGACTGAAACTATCCAGACATTAAATATGACGATAGAACGTCTCTGTAAGTCTTCAAGGTCACGCAACTAATGCGCAAATAATCCAATTTTCCAAGGTTTGTATTTGTAACTAATGTAAGTCACATGTTGATTTGGATATGACTGAGTTTCGTCCCAGAACAACACACCATATTGTCCAAGATTGATGCTGTAGCAAAATTTTGAAATCGTGATCAATTCCTCCCAAGCTGCAATCATACCGCTAGACCATTGAATATCATCAACAATGATTGCTCCCTTTGATGATAGATAGGGTAGTATTTGCTCTACATAGGCAATTGTTGCATCCTTTCTGTGGTTACCATCAAGATATACAAGATCAATTGGATCATCCATCTCACTTAATAGAAGGGGTAAAGTTGCAGAGAATTCTCCGCAGAATGATCGGATATTTTCGATTTCCAGTTTTTGCCAGTGTTGGTTAGCATACTTGTGTAAACTTGGATCTCCTTCAATGGTGAATACGGTATTAGTATTGACTGGTGCGGCAAGATAGGCTGTGCCTATACCTAGATTTGAACCAAGTTCAAGGGTTACCTTTGGTTGTATAAAACGGGCAATATGATAAAGTTGAATACCCTTCCAGGATGGTGAAGTCGCGTTCTTTGCAATGGAAGCTATAGTGGTATTGTCCGTTTTACGAGACCCTGCTCCATAGTCGATCAACTGGATTTCGGACTGATCTTGGAGTAGAGCTTGATGCATTTCATCAATATGGTTGAATATATAGTAGAAATTGTTATCTATAATACATTCGTTTATAAACTGATATAGAAATGGCGAATGGATTTGGTAGGCAGTTTTCGCATTTATGTAGTACCTTAGATACCTGAAAAGAATACTCAAAGTTGATCTTGTTGTTTTGGCATTACCAAATGTAATAAACCGTTTCATAATCTTTAAGTGAAGTTTCTTATTTTGCAACATATCGTATTAACCCTTTGCCTGATTTTTGTATGCAGTAGTAATAACGTTGCCTGGTCTCAAGCCTATGATACGACACTAGGATTAAGAGCGGGCACTGATATTGGCATTAGTGTAGTTCAGCGAGTAGCCAAGCGGGTAACTTTGGAAGGTCTCTATAGAGATGCTGTTCTAGATGATAACCGGAATATTGATCTTATCGTCAAACGTCACTCTAATATGATTACTCGACGATTGAATATCTACACTGGGATCGGACTTGGTCATGTTACCAGTTTAGATGATGATAGAAAAGTGATAGAAAGAGCATTTACGATACCAATGATGATAGGAGCAGAGGTAGTGTTTACCAATTTGCATATCGGATTTGACATACAACCGTCCTTAGCATTGGGTGAAGTGTCCGGTAGACGCGTAATTCCATCAACTGCTCTCAGTGTTCGGTATATTATCGTCAAGCGCAAAAACAAAAAGCTCAACAATTTCTTTGACAATATAAAGTCGAAATTTAATAAAGAGGAAAAGCAGAAAAATTAATTTTATGAAACAGGTTTTACAGTTAGTTGGTGTAGCACTTCTACTTGCATGCGGAGCAGTCGAATCAGCTGCACAAGTTACTTTTGAAGGTAGCGGATACCATCTCAATAATACTGATGAAGTGTCTTTTATTCCAAAGGTATTCACCGATATGAATGGAGATTTCCGCGATGACATTTTGCTTGTTGCAGACGGAGACGTCTTCCAATATACTCACAGTCAAGCGAACGACAGTCTTTTTCTCAATGCGGCTTTTGATCAAGCGATTAATGACCCGTGGGCCAATGGAGCTGCAGATTTAGATAATGATGGCACTGCTGAGTTATTTTTCTCAGGATTTTATGATGGCGTTGCAATCTATAAAATGATTAATGGGACTTACGTATTGTCACAACAACTCAACGCCAATATTTTTGCACAAGCATTCAGTATTGCAGACATTAATAATGATGGATTTGTTGACTTATTTATCTGCAATGATGATGGGTTATCTTCCATTTTTATCAATGATGGCACAGGTGTCCTTGTTGATGAAAGCGATATGATAGATATGCGGACTACTCCAGCTAGTGATGATTCTGGAAACTATGGTAGTAACTGGACTGATATCGATGGTGATGGTGATCTAGATCTCTACATTGTCAAGTGTCGACTAGGTGTACAATCATCTTCAGATCCTAGAAGAATCAATGCCTTGTTTGTCAATAATGGAGATGGAACATTCACTGAAGAAGCGGCGATAAGAAATATTGCGATAGGTGAGCAATCATGGGCATCAGACTTTGCCGATGTTGATCGTGATGGTGATCTGGACTTATTCCTAGTCAACCATGATTTTGGCAATCAATTATTCTACAATGATGGTAATGGTGTGTTCACTGAGGATACAGAGTTTAGAGACCTTGTCCCAAATAATGGTCTTGGTTATCAAGCTCTCGCTACTGACCTTGATAATAACGGTTGGGTAGACTTAATAGTCGCAGGTAATACTCCTATTATTTATTACAATACTGATGGAAACTTCCTTCCACTTGTTAATAGTACTACTTTCGACTATTTTGCCTCAGCAGCATATGGTGATGTTAATGAAGATGGCTTTATGGATTTGTATACTGGTGCTAATGCACTCGCAGGAGTGAGTGGCAATCCTGATATTGTCCATGTCAATCAAGGAAATGATAACCATTACCTTACTGTTTCACTTCAAGGTGTAGAGTCCAACAGACAAGCCATAGGAACTAAGGTTTCAATTGTCACAACAGAGGGGACACAGGTACGATTGAGTTCAGCTGGTACATCATATAGTATTCAGAACACTGGTAATCAACATTTTGGTCTTGGTCAATTGACTAGTGTACAATCGATGACAATAGAATGGCCATCAGGTCAGGTTGATACTTATACTGATATTGCTGCGGATACACATTTATTAGCTGTTGAAGGAGAATGTCTCAATGTACTACCAGTACTATCAACTGCAGGTGTCCCAATTATCTGCGAAGAAGGCGTAGAGTCTATTGAGATATTGAGTACAGCATCAATTGACTGGGATACTGGCGCGACTGGACAAAGTATTAATGTGAATGAAAGTGGAGTCTACCAGGGCACATTGACTAATGATTGTAATCTCCCAACGAATACGCTAGCACTACATAGTGTGCCTGACAGAGATGCACCGATACTGAATATTCAAGATGATATCATCTTGTGTGATGGCGACTTCTTTACTGTACAAGTCTTGAATTACGATGAGATAGAATGGCAAGATGGTGTTTTGTCACAGGCATTAATTGTTCAAGAGTCTACGACTTTACAAGCATCATTAATGACTGAATGTGGGTCTTTTTCTTCTGAAGAATATGACGTAACATTCTTGAATTTTAGCGGTTTAGTTCCTATATCTGATTCGCAAGCTGCTGGTGAAATATTTCTACAATCTGAAAATGAAGGTACTGTATGGTATAGTGATGAAGCGGGATTGGATCGATTAGGAGAAGGTGCTCAACTACCAGTAACAATTAACGAACCAGTAGATACAACATTTTATTTCAATATTATTCCTGACCTACAGGTACCTTCATTTACTGTTGGACTTGACATCGAAGAAACGAATCTAATAGAGAATACCACAGGCATCAATGGATTGACATTTATCAATCCTCAGAGAGATCTAATACTCAAGACTGTTGATGTTGATGTCTTAGAAACGGGTGTAAGAGAGCTAGTTTTATTAAATAGTCAAGGTGAGGAAGCTGGTCGTACAATGGTTGATATACAAGAAGTAGGGCTTCAAACCATCGAGGTGAATTGGTTTATGGAAGATGGTCAGTTCTATCGGATGACTACTGATGAAGATGTAAATATGACTTCATTTGGAACTGTTGATCCGAGGTTCAGTATTTCATTCAATCCTGGATATCCACTAAATTATGATTCTTGGTTGACGGTAACTAATAGTACATTCCCATCCGTATACTTCTATTTTTACAATTGGGTAGTAGAGGAGCCTCATCAAGGCTGTATGAGCGATATTCTGGAATATAACTTATCTGTAGTCATATCTAGTACGGATAATTTGAAGGTAGATAAGTCTAGCTTAAATGTGATGCCAAATCCAGCTACAGCTTCTATTAGATTTAACTTAAGTGAGAATCAATTGTCAACGAGCAATAGGCTAGCAATTTATAACTCAATGGGTAAGCAAGTATTCAGTGCTAGAGATCTGAATCTAAATCAAAATATTAATATTGGGAACTGGCCAAGTGGACAATACGTCATCAAGCTAATTGATGAGAGTACTCAATACATCTCAACGTTTACAAAGAATTAATTTTAAAGATAAAGCTGTAACGATACACTTTACTAAGATTAGATAAGATGCCTATATCAGAATTAACGAGCTGATGTAGGCATTTTAGATTCTGTTCTATCCTGTCACTAAGATATCAGGTTTGATAGCTAGGATATCTTCAACAAGTTCTTCTACGTTCTCTGGTGCAATGTATAACTTGCTATACTTATTGTAATGTAGGATCATTCCACCTTGCTTAGTGAGAGCAGCTTTTGCAGCTATCCCATTGAGATATTTACCTTTTTCAATCATCGTGATTCTTGGGATATAAATTTTGCCTTTCATAAGACCAGATTGATAAGTAATGTATTCTTCGAATATTTGATAATAGGTATTTCTCATCGCATGATATACCAGAATCATTGGTAGCAGGATTAACCCAAGCAGTACCCACCATCTACTCGTGATTGCACTATCATTAATAAGCATTATGCCGGCCAATAGTATAATAGCTGTGATAAGGAGCTTTATGATATTACTGTTTGATTTAGCTTGATAAGTCTTCATATTTCTTAGAAGTTTTGGCATTCAACAATAGATGCTTTAATAACAACCTGTAATATATAATAATTTTATCTAATATGATAAGTTTGTTCTTCTGCGATTAAAGATTTTAACATATGTATGTTTATGGTTCTCATTAGTATATATCTTACTTTGTCGAGTAAGAATAAGTTTTGTTTTCGATATCAAATCACTTATTTTTGACTTTACATATAACAAATAAATCTCATATTATGATAAGTCTTCCACCTGAAAAACTTGGATCATTTTACTTAGGAGCGGAGTACAATCTTGACTCAGGGAAGCTATCTGATGAGGTTATTAACTATGATGCACGAGACTTGACAACTCATGCAGTATGTGTAGGTATGACAGGTAGTGGTAAGACAGGTCTGTGTATCGGATTATTAGAAGAGGCTGCTATTGATCAAGTGCCAGCAATAATCATAGACCCTAAGGGTGATATGACGAATCTAATGTTGCAATTTGAGAATCTTGCCCCTGAGGATTTCAAACAATGGATTAATGATGGAGATGCCTCTAGAAAGGGACTGACGGTAGATGAATACGCTACTAAGATTGCTAGAACTTGGGAGGAAGGTCTTAATACTTGGGGACAAGGAAAGGATAGAATAAGAGATTTAGGACAATCAGTAGATTATACAATTTTTACACCTGGGTCAAATGCAGGAATGCCAATCAATATTCTAGGTTCATTCGCAGCACCTAAGGTGGACTTTGATGATGATCCTGAGATGATGTTTGAGAAGATACAAGGAATTAGCGCCGCATTGCTGGGGATGATTGGTAGTAAGGAGGATCCAGTAAAAAGTAGGGAAGGAATACTTCTTGCCAATATTTTTGAACATTATTGGAGAAATGGAGAAGATCTAGATATCGCTAAAGTGATTATGGCGATTCAGAAACCTCCTGTTACAAAACTAGGGGTCTTCGATATTGAAACTTTTTACCCCTCTAAGGAACGATTTGAATTGGCGATGGAATTCAATACCTTGGTTGCATCTCCACAGTTTAGATATTGGTTAGAAGGTGAACCGCTAGATATACAGAAACTATATTTTACCTCAGAAGGGAAGCCTAGACACAGCATCATCTATATTGCCCACTTGAGTGAATCAGAACGTATGTTCTTCGTGACATTATTACTCAACTCATTGATCACATGGATGCGAAGTCAGTCAGGTACAACATCATTGAGAAGTCTCTTGTACTTTGATGAGATATTCGGATACTTTCCTCCTACGGCTAATCCTCCTTCCAAAAAGCCACTGCTCACAATCTTGAAGCAAGCAAGAGCTTATGGTGTCGGAGCAGTTCTAGTGACCCAGAATCCCGTAGACATTGATTATAAAGGTTTGAGTAACGCGGGTACGTGGTTCATAGGAAAGTTGCAAACAGAACGAGATAAAGAGAGAGTGAAAGATGGACTCGAAGGTGCGATCGCTGAAGCTGGTGGTAATAGTGAGATGGATTTTGATAAGATCATATCCCAGCTAGATAGTAGAGTGTTTTTATTGCATAATGTTCATGCTGGCGAGCCAGTAATTTTCAATACACGATGGGTGATGTCATATCTCAGAGGGCCATTGACTAAACCGCAGATCAAAGGGTTAATGGCAACCAAAAAGTCTGATTTGCAAAAAACAGAAGATATCCCTTTTGAGATTACAAATGCTGATTCAACAACTTCAACATTGAAGTCACAATCAGATATATCTGCTGGGCCACCATCAATGGCTCCTGGTATCAATCAACGATTCTTAATACCTAGAGACGGTTCAGGAACATTACATTATCGACCAGTTGTATTTGCCATAGGTAAGGTGCGATTCAATGATAATAGTAAAGGCATAGATATTATAAAAAATTACAATATGTTGTGTCCAGCTCCGGATGATTTTGGAAGGATTAATTGGGAAGTGGCAAAGCAACTTGCAGATTGGGAGACTAAGTTGCGTGCTGAGCCAGTCGACATTCAGGCTGTAGAGACTAGGTATGCAGATATCCCAGAAACAATGAATTCTTCGAAGATGCTAAAGCAAGTTGAGGGTGAATTTGCGAACTACCTTTACACGGAGAAGCGACACAGTGTTCTCAATCATCCTAAATTGAAACTGACTCAACAGACAGGTCAAGATGATTCTTCTTTCAAGGCTGAAGTCAACCATCGGATTAAGGAAATTAGAGATCAGAAGATTGATGATCTCAAGGATAAATATGAAGCTAAGTTTGACAAGATCAATGAGAAGATTCGTAAAGAGGAGAGAGACTATGATGAGGCTAGAGCAGACTTAAGAGGTCGTCGAACAGATGAATTGATGAATGTAGGTGGACTACTTGTTTCGATTCTTGGAGGTCGATCAAGGTCATTATCCACTGCAGCGACCAAAAGACGGATGGCACGAAAAGCAAGAGAAAAACTTGCAGAATCTCAAGAAGATATCGAAGTGCTGAATATGCAATATGCTGATCTAGAGCAAGAACTCAATGAAAAAATTAATAAACTCAGAACTGAGTGGCAAGTAATTGAAGAAGGAATAGAAGAAAAACTTATCAAACCGACTAAGGCAAATATTAAAGTTGATGAAGTCTTGATTGCTTGGATTCCAAAGTGGGTATAAGCAACAGATGATTAAATCATCGATTAAATTGAGCAGTTAGTCTCACATTTGTAACTGTGACTTATAATAAGTGGAACTTATTAATCTGTTCAGAGTTTATGTGTAGTATAATATCAAATAGAATAAATTAAAAAGGATTACTTATGATGGATGCAATAGTCGAAAAATTCAAAGAGCAAGGAGCTAATGCAGAGCCAATTGGTGGTACGATAAAGTTTGTCTTGGATGACAACCCCGTATACATTGATGGTACTGGAGAGGAGAATGTTGTCAGTCAAGACGATAAAGACGCAGATGCTACAATAACGACTACTATTGAAACACTCACAAAGCTTACGAAAGGAGAACTCAATCCGATGATGGCAGTAATGGGTGGAAAGATCAAAATCAAAGGAGATATGGGGCTCGCAATGAAGCTTCAATCACTGTTGAAATAATACAAAATCTATACAGATGTGATTACTTACTTTTATCCGTTTTTACATTCGAGTTGAAAGGTAAACCAAATTGGTATCCCACTTTATCACTTGTCGCGTCATCGAGGACATCGACTCCATACTTGATCTGACTCACATCTGCATAGACGAATGTGCCAAATAGACGATCCCATATCGAAAAGATATTGCCAAAATTTGTGTCAGTCCAAGGTCTCTCATAATGATGATGAAACTTATGCATATTAGGGGAGATGAATACATAACTGATGGCTTTGTCAACCGCTACTGGTAAGTTGATATTCGCATGAGTTATGTAGGTGAATGCAATGGTCAAGAACCGATAAAGCACATAGATTCCAATCGGTATGCCGAATACGACTATCGCTACTAATGCAAAGAGCTCTCTAATCAGATAATCTCCCGGATGATGTCTAGTTCCAGTTGTCGCATCTACTATTGTATCACTATGATGCACTAGGTGGAACTTCCACATCCATGATACTTTATGGAGTAGGGTGTGTGAGATATATTGTGCAAAAAAGTCAAGAGCCATCACTGCAATCAATATCTCTAACAGAATAGGCAACGCTATCCAATTGAGCAATCCAAATTGATTGGCATCAAGCCAAAAGAAGACCCCCACTGTAGCCAACCCAAATAGAATATTAACTAACATCGATGTAGAGAGAAAGATGAGGTTACGTCCTATGTGACCAAGTTTGTTGTATGATTCCTTTCTTAGTGGAATTCCAAATTCCAATAACCAACTTATAGATAGACAGGCAAAAATCCAAATCACTTTATTAAGACTGGACATATTTTCGAATACGCTTAGTAGAGAATCCATAGACAATTTATTACAGATTTTGTGGTGTCATAGTCGGCAATGACTTTTCCAAATGTAGCAAATCCTCTAGAAACTTTATGCTCTGCAATTGAGAAGGATAACTAGAGTTCTGCAGCTAACAATGCGGCTTCTTTGATCGCTCGCTTGGCGTCTAATCCTGCTGCATCTTTAGCTCCTCCTATCATATGAAGGTTAGCATCGATATTCCAGTAGTAGGCGACATTATGCATTTCTTGACCTGCGCAGATGATGATATTATCAACCTCTATGGATTGCTCGGTATCGTTTGATTTGATCTTGAATACAGATCCATCAAAGCTTAGATATTCACAACTTGATAGCATATTGACTTTCTTGTGTTTCAGACTTGCTCTGTGTATCCAACCAGTAGTTTTGCCGAGATTTTTTCCATGCTTACCCGACGATCGCTTCAGTAGATATATTTCTCTAGCTGATGGAGATGGGTTGGGGGCAGCATATCCTCCTTTGTCGTTATAGTCCATATCAACTCCCCATTCTTTCATATAACCTACAATTGTTTCAGCAATAGCTGGATTGTCCTCAGCAAGATATTCTGCTACATCAAATCCTATCCCACCTGCTCCGACAATTGCTACTCGATCACCTACAGGTTTTTTATGCCATAGCACATCTCGATAATTGAGGACTTCAGGTCTATCGCTTCCGTCAAATGTGATGACCCTCGGAGTTACACCACTTGCTATAATGACATCATCATATCTAGCTTGATCGACAATTTCTTCAGTTGCCGGTGTATTAAGCAGTACTTCGACATCGTACTTATTTAGCATTGTTGAGAAATAGCGAATTGTCTCCGCATAATCTTCTTTACCTGGTATCGCCATTGCCATATTGAATTGACCTCCGAGTCTATCAGTCGCCTCATAGAGAGTCACTTGATGACCTCGTTCGGCAGCGATTGTCGCTGCAGCCATTCCGGCTGGTCCTCCACCTATCACAGCAATTGCCTTCTTCTGCTTCGTTTGTGTATAATTGATCTCTGTTTCATGGCAAGCTCTCGGATTGACGATACAAGAGCATCGCTTCATATTGAAAGTGTGATCGAGACATGCTTGATTACAAGCAATACACGTATTGATTTCTTGAGATTTTCCTTCTTGCGCTTTCAAGACAAATTGTGAATCTGCTAGGAATGGTCTAGCCATAGATACAAGATCAGCACACTGTTCTGAAATGACACTTTCTGCAATCTCTGGAGTATTGATTCTATTAGTTGCTACAAGCGGTATAGATACTTTACCCATTAATCGCTTTGTTACCCAAGCGAATCCCTTGCGTGGTACCATAGAACCAATAGTCGGTACTCTAGCTTCGTGCCATCCGATGCCTGTATTGATGATGGTGGCTCCAGCTTTTTCAATGGCCTTTGCCAAATGGACAACTTCTTCCCAGGTGCTTCCATCTGGAATTAAGTCTAGCATCGATAGACGATAAATGAGGATAAAGTCTGGACCTACAGCTTCTCTGATTCTCCTTATGATGTCTATTGGGAATTTGATACGATTTTCATAACTGCCGCCCCATTCGTCAGTCCGATGATTGGTATGTGCGACGATAAATTGATTAATCAGATACCCTTCAGAACCCATCACTTCTACACCATCATACCCTGCTAATTTTGCCATCAGAGCACAGTTGACATAGTCTTCAATTGTTTGCTCTACTTCCTCACTTGTCAGCGCTTTTGGCTTGAACATATTGATAGGAGCCTGTATCGCGGATGGTGCAACTAATGCATCAGTGTAGGCATATCTACCTGCATGCAATATCTGCATACATATCTTGCCACCTTCTAGATGGACCGCGTCGGTAATAACTTGATGTTGACTAGCTTCTTCTTTTGTCATCATTGTTGCACCTCCATGACCTACAACTCCTGCAAGATTGGGAGCAATACCTCCAGTGACAATAAGACCAACTTGACCTCGTGCTCTTTCGGCATAGAAGGCAGCTGAGAGAGCATGGCCATTAGGTGTCTCTTCGAGCATCGTATGCATCGATCCCATGATCACTCGATTCTTTAATGTGGTAAACCCAAGGTCAAGTGGTTTCAATAGGTTAGGGTAGTTTGCCATAGTTGTAGATAGATTATTCCCTTTTGATTTGAACGATATAAGATATTGTAGTCTGCTAATATACCGCGATTCTTAATGCGTAATTAATTCAATAGTTGATGTAAGTACGACAGAAACTAAGTTCTTTTATGCAACATTGTTGCAATTAAGTTATTTTACATTACTTTTGCATCGTATTAAGACACAAGTTTGATTTAAAATAATTTAAAATAATTAGAATATGGCTTTACAAAACTTCAAGTTTTACTATCTATTTATATTCGTTGCACTGGCTATGTGTGCTGTAGCATGTGATGATGATGCGGATGATCACGACGATGATCACGATGATAATATGGTCACAGTTACCATTCAATCTCCTACTGATGGAGGAACGATTGCTGACTGTGCTGATGTACACATACATGTTGATGTTATTGCTTCGGTTGAGAATCACGAAGTAGAAATCGTAATGTACGAACGTGATACAGAGGTAGAGATTTTAGACATTGATATGCACGAGCATGATGCTGAGATTTTATTTGAGCAGGATGTAGACTTATGTAGTTTCCCAACTGGTACATGTTTCGTACTAAAAGTACTTGCATGTGTTGATCACGATTGTGAAGAGACCTCTACTGCCACAACTGAATTTTGTTTGTAGTAGTTTTTAAATAGAACGAATATTTAGTAGGTAGGCTGATTCGCATAATGCGGCAGCCTACTTTTTTATTTTACCCTCAAAGGGAATCTTTAACCTTACAACGATATTCCTTCCTTGCTCTGGCACATTGATAATCCGATATCTACTTAAGTGTGCTAAGTAACTTTTGTCTAATAAATTGAGCACTTGTACATTCAAATCTATATGTTGTCCTCCAAGAATTAATGTTGATCCAGCACCTATTCCCCACAATTGATATGCTGGCGTGGCGAGTTCTGATCGATCAATTCTAAGTCTGCCTTTAGCGGCAAAATAGTATTGGTGTGACAGTTCAAAGTACGTGTCTTCCATCCATGATTGCTCAAATAAATCACACTTAAAATCTGTCTTTATAGATGGTTGTGGTGTGAACGGTAGCGCTAACCTCGTCTCGGGGTTGTAACTCTGTACAAAGTCTACGGCTTGCGCCAACTCAAATCGTCTTGATAAATCCCAATCCCATTGTAATTCAAATCCAGTGTAGATTGCATTGTCTTGTCGATATTGGAAGATTTGACCTGCCTCAGGTAATCGAGAAAATTGTGCCGGGAATGTTGGGCCCAAGTAGATATAGTTGCTAAAGTAATTGAAGTAGACAGCTATGCTTCCACTAAATGTTTCATAATTCCAGTAGCCTCCAAGATCAAGCTGATAGCCATGCTCTGACTTTAAGTTAGGTGTACCGACTTCATGTCGAAATGTCCCATGATGAATACCATTAGAAACAGTCTCTGAAGGGTAGGGTACTCTGAAACTACGTCCAAGATTTGCCTTTAAGGTCCATTTACCTTCCATCAAAGTCAGATTTGTCCCTATAGAAGCTGACCAATTAAAGAATAGATCATCAGTTGACGGAGACACTAGTGAGTCTATGATAGTTTCGTTACTGTCCCAAACGTACTGGCGAAAGAATTCTGTCTCATTTTGACCAATATCAGCTCTCACACCTCCAAGTACTAGCCAATCATGTGTGATTTCTCGTTCGGCAATAGAGTAAATTCCACCTCTGAATGTCTTAAAATCGGGAAGTAGATATTCGAAGCCACTTCGTTGATTTTGCTGCCATTGACTACTCATACCTATTATCTGCTTCCAATCTTCTCCGTGATGCTCATAGTGAGAAGCAAACGAAAATGTCTCTAATTCCAATTGAATGGCCAACTTATCATTAGGATCTTCAAGCTGTGTAAGAGGGATACTATGGAATTCTGGTTCGGATAATTCCTGTCTCAGATTTTTCTGCCACCCTATGTCAAATACTAGATGATTACTTCCAAAGAAGAAAGATTGATTTAATGTCATTCTGTAGTGGTCTACATTCTGACGCGGTACATCTAAGTCACGATAGTTACCATCATCTGTCAAGGCAAATGATCGAGGAATCCCCACTGCTCCACTAAATAAGCCTGCTTCTAGGGAATAGTGACTATAGTGCAATCGGGTAATTCCCCAATCTCTACTCACACCAGTAGAGATGCTAACATTGGATTCGTTAGCAGCTGTATTCTTAAGACGATTGTTGACAATTGGTAATTCAAATCCATTGTAATTGAATGTTGTCGCTGGTACCTGATAGTCAGCAAAGTCTTGTCGTGAATAACGTCCAGTCAAGAACCAATTATCGATGTTGATTCCCATCTTTGCTGAGCTACCCCAGTGTTCATTATTTGACTTGTATATTCCTTGAATACTCCCTGCGAAGCTATTTTTTGGAAGGAGTTTGTCAGGCATGATATTGATGACTCCACCTAGGCCGTCTGATCCGTATTGAAGAGAGCCTGGTCCTTTGATCACTTCAACTCTTTCTACGTCAAACTGATCTATCTCTAGGCCATGATCACTGCCCCATTGTTGGCTCTCTTGCTTGATCCCATTATGATTCACGATTATCCGATTTGCCGAAAGGCCTCTGATCACTGGTTTGGCTATCCCCACGCCGACATTGATTGCACTGATACCTGGCAGTTTTTCTAGTGTTTGCGCAAGTGTACCTTCCAGATACTTTTGGAAGAAATCTTCGTGAACATGTTCAGTCTGCAATGTTTCTTCTTGCTTAGCATGCTCCTCAGAAATTTCAATCGCATCTAGAACAGTATTATCAAGTTCCATTTCTATTGCAATTGATAAGCTTTTGACTTTAGTCAAATCTACTATTGTCTTTTGCACCTGGTAACCGAGATAGCTTGTTTCTATTTCATAGGATTTGGGAGTCAAATCATCAAAACTAAATCGACCATTCAGATCTGAAGTTGTGACTACACTATCAGGAAGCAACAAAAGAGTTGCACCTATCAAAGGATGTCTATGATCCCCTTCCACAACACCATCTATCTGTCCCACAAGTTGTGTTGTGAGCAGTAGGAGCAGGATGTTGAAGTAGTATTTCATTCAGTATCGATTGTTAGATGTAGATGTCAGGCTAAGCAATCATCGCATTGTCCGATGAACAATAGGTGAGAACTATCTATGCGGTGATTTGGTAAAGACGGAATTGCAATATCTACAGGGATACACTTCGATTTGCCACAATCTTGACATTGAAAATGTGGATGAGTCATCGTTGTGTTATTGGAATCAGGCTTATGGTACTTGGCAAACCATTTGAGACGATCCTTACCAGTGAAAGAATGCAACTCACCATCATCTTGAAGTCGTTCTAGTACCCGATAGACTGTAGTCTTATTCATTTCAGTTTCAAATCTCTTGACTAAGTCTACCACGGAAAGGGCTCTTCGCGAGTTTTCGAATGCAGAAAGCACCATTTCGACATATTTTGTTTTCCTCTTGATTCCCATGTAGCAAAAGTAATGCAACTGAGATGCAATAACAATATTTCGACCTATATTTGCAATAATGTTGCAAAAAGAAACGCTTCAATATAAATCGAAAGAGAAATGAGTATAAAGTATCACAGATTAATCTTGGGCCTGCTATCTATTTGCATCTTTAGTTGTGAAGATCCAGACTTGGATTTGCTTGCACCCACTATAGAAGTGGTTGAGTACATTCCTATCCCTATTGAGGCAGATATATGCGGAACTCCAGAGCCATCAGTATTTTTTCTGTCGGGTGGTGATGAATTAGTTTTTGACGTTGTGTTCAAGGATAATGAGGCACTATCTCAGTATAAGGTTGACATTCACAATAATTTTGACTGTCATGGTCACGGTGAAGCATCTGCTCCATCTGTAGCAGTCCCTAATGTGCCTAATCAGACTTTAGATTGGACAATATTGGATGTGCAAGATATTAGTGGATCTTCAGCTGCAATAAGACAAACACTTAATGTCCCTGATAACGTTACGGCAGGTAACTATCACTTTCAATTACAAGTAGTGGATGAATCTGGTAATGATACTCCATCAGCTAACATCTTTGCTCTTACAATAGAAAATCCAATGGACGCTGTTAGGCCTACGATAGATGTCCAATTACCCATAGAAAATAGCTTTTCAGCAAATCGAGGTAGCACAGTAAAGTTTCAAGGCCGAGTCACTGACGATAGATCTCTCAGCGACGGAGGTAATGGGATACTTTTCTTATCTTATACTGACCTTTCTTCAGGCAATACATTTGTTTCTGATGCGGTATTTCCATTCGATTCGGACATTGCTACAACATATGATTTTGACTTCGATTACACCGTGCCACAGACTTTGGTGCCAGGAGACTATTTGTTTACGCTTGGAGCAAATGATGGAGTTAGAAATGTTGCGCCGTTTATATCGTTTGAGGTTGAAGTAAG
>CALISO010000079.1 GCA_938041445.1 uncultured Saprospiraceae bacterium | reverse complement strand
ATTTCCATACAAGATTACCGAGACTGCTACACATGTCCATAAAATTTAGTGCACTCTATAAGCTCAGTAATAAGATTGGGCAGTGAATCTTTACCTTGAGTATTACCGGTGAGTCCTATATTGGGTGTTTGTCAACAATATTCATTGCACATGACAAAAATCATTAATATGCACTTAATATTTTGTCATTCATCACAAAAAAACTATTATACATAACTTTAATGGTCGATTTTTTGACATTGTTTCTATAATGTAATTTGCTTTGTAGCGCATTAATTTCACCTTAAAGATCGTGCTGTTTTTTGAGATGATTTAGGAAGATTACTTTCTTCTTTATATTAGAAATTGGTAACTCTTGATATGATGATTTAATTCCTACTTTGATGTTGAGTTGTTGGCTGAGGAATCTATGTGTGTAGAAGCAATCAAATTGTCACAGCATTAAATTAATATATTTATCTACGAATGTTGAAGTGTATCATTGTTGAAGACGATTTTCTCTCGTCTGTAGCGATTAGAAGAATTATTGAGGAGTTAGGCTATTCAGTACTTGAGGTATTAAAAAATGCTAGCGAAGTAGAAAAATACTCGGCATATAAAAATGCTGACATCCTAATTAGTGATGTAAAATTGGGTAATGAAGTATATGCCTACGATATATTGACAACCGTCGAAAATCTGCCTCCCATTATTCTTATCTCTAGCCATGTTGATATAGAACTGTATGATAAGTGTAAAGCGCTTAATCCGCATATTTATCTTGTAAAACCAATTGACAAGATAACGCTTAAAAGCGCTATAGACGGAGCATTGAATGCTAAGAGAACTAAGACAACCAAAGACTTAAAGGTTCAAGATGGAAAAGTCTTTGTCAAGAGTAAGGGTAAGTACATTGGCATCGATCCTAACAATCTTCTTTATATCAAGTCAGAAGGTAACTATTGCTACTTGTTTTTAGAAGGGTCAAAGATTGTCATCAGATCTTCACTAAGTGGGGTATTGACAGTCTTGAATTCTACCAATATCAAGCAAGTCCAACGAGCCTATGCGATCAATGTAGCACACATCAGTAATATAGATATCACTGAAGATATAGTCAATGTAGGGGAAGTAAGCATCCCTATTGGCCGAAAGTATAAAAAGGATTTATTATCTGATATTAAGTGGTCATTGTAATGTGGATATAGAAGGTAACACCTGATCCTTTTAAGTTCTGTTTTGCTGAGATTCTTGCACCTATTTTATTACTTATGACGCGACAAGTTTCTAGTCCTAGACCTATGCCTTTTTCTCCATTAGTGCCCTCCCTAGATATGGTATTTTGTTTGGAGTTAATCTGAGCTATTTGACTCTGATTCATCCCTATGCCTTGATCTTTAATCTGTAAGATTGTTGTTGTATCTTTTTGACTATTGGAGATATCAATCGATGATGACTCTAGACTAAACTTTATTCCATTATGTATAAGATTTCTGAGGATAATTCTTAGACCTTCTTTATCAGTCTTCACACTTGAGTTAGTAATGTGATTATTGATCTCAATATCTTTTCTTTTAGTCTGACTGCTGAACTCGATTATGATTTCATCTACAAGATGTTTGAGGTTTACATGCTCTGGCATAATGTCACCATTTTTCAACGATCTGGACCAGTCAAGTAGTCTATCAATCACGTTGATGACATTTGTAGAATTGGCCTCAATGGCTACACCCAATTCTTCAAGTTCTTCATGTTGTCCAGATTCTAAGAGATAGCGATAGTTCTCATTCAGGTCATGAAGTGATAAGATAGGTGATCTCAGATCATGTCCTATCGTAGAGAATAGCTTCTGATTGAGAGCATTGGCAGTAGATAATTGATGAACCTTTTCTGATAATTCTATAGTTTGCAAATCTACCTTTTCCTGTATGCGCTTATTCATAACACGGTCTTTACGACTTTGTAATATTAGCCAAGAGATTGTCATCATTATCGCCAGTAGTAACAGACCAAGATAGAATCGAGTTTGCTTATAGAAAGGTATTAAAGTTTTGATTGTTATCGGAATTGACTCCGACCACTTTTGTAAATTGAGTTTATAACTGATATAAAGTACGTCGTTCATTTGTGCATCAGCTAGAGGTATGCTTCCATTCTCAGTTCTGAACCATTTTGCATCACTCGATTCTTGAAATCGATATCTGATTTGACTATTACGGCGAACATTTTCATAGTCTAGGACAAACTCTGGCTCCTGATAGCTTCTACTAAGTGAGATTGCTGAAGGAATACTGTCATATCTTATCACCTCCAACTTGTTAGATTCGTCATTGCGATACTCAAGACTACTATTGGAAGGGATGAGTTCTGAAAGCTTAATTTTGACAGAATTAGGATCGAATTGTATTATTCCATTTATAGTACCATACAAGAGTTTACCATTACTCAGTTCTAGATAAGAATTCCGATTCATCTCTGTTTCATGGATGCCAGATTCACTCATTAGAGTGACTATCTCATCTGCCTCAGCATCTAATACAGAAATACCAGTATCAGTGGATAACCATAATCTGCCGATGTTATCGTAAGTGGCAGAATGCACATTGTTACTAAGCAGACCATCCTTGAAATTGTAAGCTCGGTAATTCCCAGTACTAATCTCCCATTTGATCAAGCCGTTTCCTTTAGTACATAGCCATATGTAATCTCCTTGTAAGCTTAATGTTGTAGATGAGATTACATAATCGTTAATAGGTTCAAAATACGTAGATCTCTTAGACTTAAGCTCCAATGTATCTACCTCCAAGATACCAGTCGAGGAGTAACAAAATATTCTATTTAGCATCGTATCACAGTCTGTAGTAACCCTTACTAGATTCTCTGCGTTTTCAATAGTTTGATTTAATCCATTTGTTTTGTCGTAAAGTGAGATTCCATAGTTGCCACAAAGAATCATTTTTTCATTACTAATTTTAGCACCATTGATGATCAGGCGTTTAGCATTCTTAGGCGAAGGAATTGAAATCGTATTGTCAAAATCTAGAGGTTTAGATGTATTCCAAATCAACATATTAGGTTGCCAATGAAATATTGCAAAAGACTCATCATCTAACTTTTCAATTCCATAGTGATAGGTAGGTCTGAGTAAGGTTTCTTTTCCAGTAGTGAGATTCAAGTGGTACAATCCACTTTCTGATGCTGCTATGATGCTGTTAGTATCTATTTCCATCATTTCTCTGATTGACAGATTTCGATCTGTAAAATAGGAGTCAAATGGAGATGATCTTTTGACAATTTTAATAATACCTCTATTTGTCCCTATCCAATAGGTATCATTTTGTTTTTCAATTGTAAATATTCGCCGATTGATAAAGTATTCAGGAAAGTCATCTGTAAGTACTTTGAATTTTTGACTTTTGATGTCATAAACTAATATCTCTTCAGCGCTAAAGAAGATATCTTCATCCACACTACTCTTGACATTGGCTTCCAATCCGAAATAACCAAATAGCCTGATCAAACTATGATCTTTCATGATATATTTTCCTTCCGTACGTGGATCCAAGTACCAGGGCTCTTCATTATCACCAACTTCAAAAATTTGATCCTCTTTTACAAGATCCTTAAGGTTGTCTCTATATAAATCTCTGGCAGTTGTATAGGCTTTTCTTGTCGGCCTAATGAATGAATTTTGTAAGATTTCTATGCTGTCCTTATAGAGGTCTATTGATGTTGTTACTGAGATATTAACTTGATACAGTTCTCCTTTAAAAGTAAGGAAGTAGAGTGTTCCATCTACATCGATAAAACTCTTGAATATGGTTTCATTATCTAAGATTGATAAATTATCGATATATGTTGATTTATCTATCTTCTCGAAATTCTTGTTGGTGTCAAGTAATACAAACTTTCCATCATTACTTCTGTCGTCATAATAAAGAAAAACTAACCATAAAATTCCGTTGGTGTCAATGAAAGTTTTATTGATTCTAGGTAAACCTTGCAGATTCAAAACTTCTAGAAATTGCCCATTCACATATTGAAGGATTTGTCTTCTATTGAAAGCATAGACATCGCCTTCTGGACTGATAGCGAACTGTGTAATTGAGTTATCTAGTAGACCGTCATTAGTTGTGTAGTCTTCAATTTCGTAATGAATGGACTGTGTGTAGCAATCACTAATTATGCTCAGAGCGATCAATAGAATTATTGATATGTAGTGTTGCTTTTGCAAATTTGGATTGTTGGATTTTTGATATACTTAGTGATATTTCAAAACTACCTTATTATTCTCCAATTTACTAATGGTTGCAGAGTAAACCGATAAGTCTTTTGGGCCTTTTATCTTAAATGTAATTTTAAATCAATTATTTGCTGTTGGTAACATTTATGATGTTAGAAG
>CALISO010000078.1 GCA_938041445.1 uncultured Saprospiraceae bacterium | reverse complement strand
CGGACGAATCTATGGAATGTACTAAAGATAATGGTGGTTATAGCGACGGGGTCCCACCTCTTCCCATTCCGAACAGAGAAGTTAAGCCCGTCAGCGCCGATGGTACTACATTAGTGGGAGAGTAGGTCGCCACCTTTTTTTTAAAACCCTTTATAGTTGGATCAAATCCTCCTATAAAGGGTTTTTTTATACCTTAATGTGATATTACCGATTATGAAACATTTATTACTATTTTTCACTATTACTTTTCTTCTACTGTTAGGATGTAAGTCTACATCTAAAGTAGTTGAAGCTTCAAATACATCAAACATCGATGTACCTACTGAAACAACCCAACTTACATATACAGAATGGAGTGATGCGCTGTTGTGGAAGGTGACACGTGATGACATAACAGTAGAACCGTCTTACGTTTTCGGAACTATACATATGATTGATAAAGAGAAGTTCTTTTATCCAAATGGGACACTTGAGGCATTAGGATCTAGTCAGGAGGTGCTTTTCGAAATAGATATGGATGCAATGAGTAATGTTGCAAATCAAATGTCTATGATTGGTAAAATTATGATGAAAGACGGTGTTACCCTAAAAGATCTTCTTAGCGAAGAAGACTACACTATGGTAGCTGCATTCTTTGATAAGAAAGGTTTACCGATGATGTTTGCGAATAAGATCAAGCCGATGTTCTTATCTTCTATGACAGAAATGGATATGGGTAGTATGGATATGTTTGGAGGTGGTGGAGGAGAATCTGATGTCAAGTCTTATGAGATGGAGATGTACGCATATGCAGAGGAGAAAGGAATAGAAGTTGGAGGGCTGGAGACGATGGATTATCAGATTGGCATATTTGACTCAATACCTTATGAGGCTCAAGCCAAAATGCTTGTAGAGGCAGTGGAACAATCAGGTAGTGCCGACGCTGATCGTATGATGGATGACTTAATTAGAACCTATTTGTCTCAAGATATTGACGGACTTGTCCAAGCTTTTTCTGACGATGATGAATTTGCTGAATTTGAATCTATACTTCTTAATGACAGAAACCATAACTGGATTCCAATAATTAAGGAGAAGTTTGCTGTGCAACCAACATTTGTTGCTGTAGGAGCAGGTCATTTGGCTGGACCAGAAGGCGTTCTACACTTATTGAGACGACAAGGATACACTATCACCCCAATATCTAGCAAATGATTAGAGATATACTTGGAAAAAGTCCTCAGTTGCACGAATCTGTATGGGTTGCAGAGAATGCTGTCGTTCTAGGAGATGTAGTGATTGGCAGAGACTCGTCCATCTATTTTTATTCTATCATAAGAGGTGATGTCAATCAAATCAGAATAGGAGATAGAACTAATATTCAAGACTCATGTATGATACATGGATCTACTGGTAAGCAAGACACGATAATAGGAAGTGATGTGACAATAGGTCATAAGGCTATTATACATGGATGTGTTATTGAAGACCATAGTTTAATTGGTATGGGAGCAACTATATTGGATGATGCAATTGTGGAATCCAATGCAATAGTAGCTGCAGGTAGTGTAGTGCCACCGAGAAAGATTATTAAATCAGGATATCTATACGGTGGCGTGCCAGCGCAGATTATCAGAGAACTCAATCCTCAAGAAGTAGAAACGATGATAAAAGATACAGCAAGCAACTACGTGAAGCTGAGTAAAGAGTACAAAGCATCTAATTTCTAACCTATAGATTCCTTATTTGCCTTGAGCAAACATCGTTGCTAATTCTTTAGCAAAATATGTAAGGATAATATCTGCTCCAGCTCTCTTAATACTTAGAACTGCTTCAGGCATTACTGTATCATAATCAAGCCAACCAAGTTTAGCTGCAGCAAGGAGCTGAGCACATTCTCCACTCACATGATAAGCGGCAATAGGTACGTTGTAAGCATTGCGTAGATCACTGATAATGTCTAGATAATGAATTGCTGGCTTAACCATTATGTAATCAGCGCCTTCATCAATATCCAATTCGCCTTCGAGCATAGCTTCTCTGCGATTTGCGGGATTCATTTGATATGTTTTTTTATCTCCAGCTTTAGGCGCTGAATCTAGAGCATCTCTGAATGGGCCATAAAATCCACTTGCATATTTGGCCGTGTATGCCATAATACCTACATCAGTATAACTAGCTTGATCTAAAGCGGTACGTATAGCTGCAACCCTACCATCCATCATATCACTAGGAGCAATGATGTCAAAGCCTGCCTGAGCTTGAGCAACCGACATCTTAGCTAAGATTGGTAGTGTCATATCATTAAGGATTATACCCTTCTCAACTACTCCATCATGTCCATCAGAGCTGTAAGGATCTAATGCGACATCTGAGATTAAACAAATATCCGGATATTTTTCCTTAATAATCCTTGCGGCTTCAAGATAGAAGTTGTCTTCTGAGTAGCTATATGAACCTAATTTGTCCTTAAATTTTTCAGGTACGGATGGAAATAGTACGAACTGTTGAAGTCCCACTTTGATACAGGATTCTATTTCCTTAAGGATGTAGTCTAGACTTTGCCTTGAGGCGACTGGCAATGACTCTATTACTTCATTGGTACCTGTTCCAGATACTAAGAATAATGGTAATACTAGATCACTTGTCAGTAGTTGCGTCTCTTCTACCATTAATCGAATCGCTGCAGATCTTCTATTTCTTCGTGTTCTTCTTAGCATCTATTATGTATTCAGTTTGCTTGGGTTAGGTGGTACTGGATCATGACCACAACCTCCCCAAGGATTGCATCTACCTATTCTACAGAGTCCCATCCATAGCCCTCTCAAAGCTCCCCACTCTTCTATAGCCCTTATCATATACTGTGAACACGTAGGTTCATATCTGCAAGCAGGGGGTAGGAGTGGTGAGAGGACCTTCTTATATACTTTGATTGGAAATATAAAAATTGACTTGATCAAACTCATCTGACGATTTCTTCTTCTGTATCTCGGTTATCTAACATCAGATAATCCTTAGTGCCATCAGCATGTGTGAGATAAACTAGGTTTTTCTGATCATCAAATATCTCAGTAAAGATCGTATTTTTTATGTTCAATTGTTTGGGACTTGCATCATCAGATAATAATGCATAGTAAATGTAGACTCCAGCTAAGTCGTCTGAAATTTCTTTACCAATCCATTTAGCTGAATCTAACACCTGATTATCAGCTGAAATGACTAATCGATCTTGTAAATAGTCTAATATGAAAACATCTGAAGAATCGGCTTCATCTGGAGTACAGAGATTGAGTTGTGGGTGACCCTTTACAGTAAGTGCCTCTTGTAGATCATCAAGAAAGACAAATTGTGTAACCTCATACCTTTGCTTTTCCTGGTTGATAGTTACCTCAGTTTTAGCCATGTGAAAGTCATGGAGATAACTAGTAAGTATGAATAAAATCAGAGAGAGATTCATCTTATAAAGTTAATGATATTCCGACTGATATATCAGAGCTATAGTCGGACATCTTCAATGTGGATGCCAGGATGCTTGCTTTTGTCAAACTGAAAGTATTCGTCTGTCAATTCTTGATCGACCAACATTTCGTCAATGTTAATGACATATCTACTTCCATCTTTGTTGAATACCGTAATCTCTTCTAAATTGGGGACTTTGTGATCGACGATATTGACTCTGATTTTTGAGTAATCCGAATAATCATCAAGTGGCTTGAATTCTATGAAATACCTAGTAGAAGATTCAAAAGGTTCTGTGTTGAGAATGGCATAGACAAAGTCTTCACCTCTATACAGAGATAAAAGTCCCAGAGGTGTCAGACTCAAGTTTTCATCAATATCCTCTTGGTCACGACTATCTATTAACACTTCATTTTCATCCTTAAGATGTGTCCACTGGGTAGCTTCAGAAGCGTAAATAGTTTGAGAGTCTAAATCTAATATATAGTTATCTCCCGCTTGACTCAACTTGCCATTCTCTATGTGTGGTTGTTCTCCTGAATACTCTAAAGTGAGGGAAAAATCTACGGTGTAATCTGTTGCTTCTGAGATGTAACGATATAATTGATCTAAAATCTGAGTAGCTTCAGAGTCTGAATCTTTGAAATTAGTATACTCTACTTGACCATTCATGTGTAAGCAAGTAGCAACTAAAGCAAATAGTGTGATAATGTTCTTCATTTCCGAAAGATTTGATAAATACTGTACAGTCTCTGTCTACCAAATTTACAGTATTAGGCAGTTAAACATATCTAACTCGCAGTTAATGGAGAGTTAAATCGTAGATGATGTCTATTCTTTTTTGAACAGTAACTCAGTGTGAGTAGGGAAGGATGCGCTGCCATAATGGGCAAAGCAATTGGCGTTTTCTTTTGTAAAGTTGTAGTCTATGGCGAAGTCTGAAAAGAAATCTGACAATTTCTCGAAGTCCATATTTCGACAATTTGGCTTAGGGTAGAACACGAGATGCTTTATAGTACCATCGGTATTCCAAAATACATTTAGCCATAGCTTGACACCTCTAATCTCCACATCTTGTTCTAGTGCATACTTTTCAATATCATGGAGCATCAGCAACCAATGTTCGTATGCTTCTTCCATCGAGTCATCACAAACATTCAATAGAATATCTGAACATTCGACAACTAGAGACTCATACTCAAGCTCATGATCTCCTATCATGAAAACCTCAGGGAGACTATCTAATTTCCCGCAAAAAGAAATGGTGCTATAAGCAAGCAACACTAGAAAAATGGAAAATGACTTTAAATTCATCATATCTTAATTTGCCAACATTGTAATACCTTAATGCAAGGTGACGATATCATTGATATCTGTCTAAATACAAGAATTAGCTATTCAGATGGTAAAACATTGGGATTGGTTGATTAATTTTATCCTTCCCTCTTTTAATGTAAACTTAACAAATATACTTCCTAAACATGGCATTAGACATCATAATCATTGTATTAATTGCTTCTGGGTTTTATTGGGGCTTTTCTAAGGGTATCGTACAGACATTCTTTGCAGTTGTCTCGATAGCAGTTAGCCTTATAGTTGCCTCTAAGTTTGCGACTAAAATTGCTGATTTATTGGTTGGTTCATTTGATTTTAATCCAAAGTCTGCCTTCGTTGTAGGATTGATGATTCTTTTCTTTGCTTGTTTGATTTTAGTCAGGTTTATCGGGACTAGAGTAGAGGCGTTATTCTCCACGCTTAATATTAACTTTATTAACAAAATTGCTGGAGGTGTATTAATGGGATGTATTTTCCTAATGTTGACTACTTTAGGAGTAAAATTTCTAGAAGATAAGAATCAAACTAGTGGATTTGTAGCTGAATCGTCAGTATATCCTATAGTAGAACCTCTAGGCAATATGACTTATAATCTCTGGCTTAAGATCCAGCCTGAGCTAAGAAAGTACCAAGAAACGGTCACCGACAGTCTTAAAGACGTACGAGATTCTAGTGATGAGTATATGAATAAGTAGATACTGAGCTTCTCATCGTTGAACATATGCATAAATATCCCTCTATCTTGCATCATATCTTATCTATCATTGTTGCAAGTGTATGAAGTGGATAGATAAGCTCAAGGATATATTAGGTAAGGGAGAAGATAACTCACAGCAATTAACATCCAGAGACAAACGTACAATATATGATGATGCTGACTGTGCTGGATTGCTAGCGGCTAATATCAATGAAATAGCTACCCTTGATGCTATAGTGACTGATCAGGTCAGAAGATATCTTACTAATCAGGAAGATTTTGACAAACAATTTGTTTTGATTAAGCAGAATGGTATTGTTGGTATTGCCTATCACCCTGATTCTGAAGATTCTATTGAAGTCTGCAGAGCCTATCTATATCAACTTAAAAATCGTCATACTGCTGTCGGCTATGTACAGAAACTTGCCTTGCATCAGGTCAAAGGAGAGACTGAAATACTTTCTTATTATTTGAAGCCTAGTATGCGGTTACAGAATAGTGTACCCGCCGAGCAATTATATGGCAATGTCACCTTGGAGATAAAGCTAGTAAAGGACAAAATCACCCACTTAAAAGTTGCTACAACCTACTACAGCGATGCCAATTACAAGGAAGTTCGTCGATGGCAAGAGTGGTACAGTGTAATCTTTTTGAATGAACAATTTGATCTATAATCTATGACAAAACGGAGAGTAACAGGTGTCGGCGGCATATTCTTTAAGTCTAAAGACCCAAAGCAGACAAAGAACTGGTATGAAAAGCACCTAGGCTTCAATGTTGATCAGTGGGGAGCAACGTTTGAGTTTAAGAAAGTGGAGAACCCAAATGAAAGTGGCTATCTTCAATGGAGTCCGTTCGCGAGTGATACTGAGTATTTCCAACCATCGACTAAGGAGTTTATGGTCAATTACAGAGTCGAAGATCTTGAGTGGCTAGTCACTCAACTGAAAGCAGAAGGAGTAGAGATTTGTGATGAGATACAACAGTTTGCCTATGGTAAATTTGTTCATATCCTCGATAATGATGGCAATAAGATAGAGCTATGGGAGCCAATTGATTCTGAGCTATTACCCAAATAAACAATTAACTATTAAGCGAAAGCTTAAATTAATCTAAGATGCCAACCTTCCCTTGCAGGAATGGTACAAATTCACATTTGCCAGCAGAATGCTGAGTGATATTTCCTTCCATATCCTTATTAATTACAAGCATTTCTTGATTTTCTTCATCCCCAATTGGAATAACCATTCTACCGCCTAATGCTAATTGGTCAAGAAGTGAATCCGGTATATCATTAGCTCCAGCAGTCACAATGATCTTGTTAAAGGGTGCCTTGAGAGGGAGTCCAGCATATCCATCACCGTGGTAATTGCGAATATTAAACAATGATAACTCTTGGAATATCTGATTGCTTAGCTTAAATAGGGTGTCATGTCTTTCGATGGTATAGACGCGATTGACTAATCTTGAAAGTACAGCACATTGATATCCTGAACCGGTACCAATCTCAAGCACTGTATCCGAGTCCTTTAGTTCAAGCAGGCTTGTCTGTAAAGCAACTGTAAATGGTCTTGATATTGTCTGTTCTGAAGGAATAGAAAATGCTTGATCCTTATAAGCCCATTCCTCAAATCCAATCTCAATAAAGAAATGTCGAGGCAAGTCTAGCATTACTTGCAAGACCTTGACTTCTTTGATGCCTTTAGACATTAAGTCTTTGACCATTCTAAGTCGAAGGCCTTTATATTTGTAACTGTCTCTAGTAGATCGTCGCATAGTAATGTGTAGATTCCTCCAAACATACATATTATAATTTATTTTAATACAATATGGCCTTTACATTTTTGCATTTTGATCTAAAATTGAATTACATTGAGGTATAAACCAATTTAGCAGTAGCAATCTGCTTAAATAACCACTTAATAATTCATTTAAATGATTAAACAACAAATCAAATTCGGTACAGATGGATGGCGAGCAATCATCGCAGACACCTATACCAAAGAGAACGTCAAACGTGTATCAGAAGCCACTTGTCACTGGATGGCTAAGAAAGGGATGACAACTGTTGTGATTGGATATGACACGCGGTTTGGCGGAAAGCTTTTCGCAGAAACTGCGGCTTCAGTATTCGGTAATTTTGGGATGAAAATCAAACTTAGCAATCACTTTGTATCAACTCCAATGGTGTCGCTTGCCAATGTCAAACTCAAAGCAGATATGGGTATTGTCATCACAGCATCACATAATCCACCATCATATAATGGTTACAAGTTGAAATCTGCCTTTGGTGGACCGACTATACCAAGTGAGATAGCTGAGATTGAAGCACTGATTCCTGATACTGCTCTAGGCAAACTGAAAGACGTTGCAACCTTAGAAAAGGAGGGACTATTAGAAAAAGTGGACCTTGAGAAGATTTATATTGACCATGTCCGAGAGAACTTTGATCTGGATATGATAGATAAGAGTGGAATCAATATTGCCTATGATGCAATGTATGGTGCAGGCCAAGAAGTATTGCCTAAAATATTACCAAAGGCACACTTGCTGCACTGTGATTATAATCCATCGTTTATGGGGCAAGCCCCTGAGCCTATCCACAGAAATCTCGGGGAGATGGCAGAGTTAATGGCTAAGGATGATAGACTCGCCTTCGGTCTAGCTAATGATGGTGATGCCGATAGGATAGGACTCTATGATAGCAATGGAAAGTTTGTAGATTCTCACCATATCTTATTATTACTATTGTACTATCTAGCTGAGTTTAAGAAGATGACTGGCAAGGTGATTGTGACATTCTCAGTAACGGATAAGATGCAGAAGCTTGCCGATCACTATAACCTTGATCTTGAAGTAACTAAGATTGGATTTAAGTACATTGCTGAGATTATGACAAAGGAAGATGTATTAGTAGGTGGTGAAGAATCAGGTGGGTTGGCTATAAAAGGGCATATCCCTGAAAGAGATGGCATTTGGATTGGGTTGACAATTCTAGAGTTTATGGCGATGCGTAATAAATCTTTGGAAGAACTTATTCAGGAAGTCTATGATAAGGTTGGAGAGTTTGCTACAGATAGAGACGATCTACACTTAACTGATGAGAAGAAGAATGCGATCATTAATAGATGCAAAGAAGGGACAATCGAAAAAATCGGCCCAAGACATGTCAATCGTGTAGAAACTATTGATGGTTATAAGTTCTATTTATCTTCAGATGAGTGGTTGCTCGTGAGGCCTTCTGGCACGGAGCCAGTTCTTAGAGTCTATGCTCAGGCTAATGATCCTGGTAAAGCTAGAGCTCTATTAGATGATGCACATATTACACTCCAAGAAGGATTGTAGTCTATACATAATCACTCACATACTGTCCAACATATGAATAACTCCGAGAGAACTCAATGCATCAAGAGACTCTCTCAGAAGTATGGTTTTGCCCATATTGGTATTGGTAAAGCTGAGTACATGGACGAAGAAGCTAAACATCTAGAGTCTTGGCTAAATGCAAATCATCATGGTCAGATGTCCTATATGGCTAATCACTTTGACAAACGTGTTGATCCCAGTAAACTGGTGCCAGGTGCCAAGTCAGTCGTGTCTCTGATGTATAATTATTTTCCAAAGGAAGAGCAAGCTAAAGACACTTACAAAGTAGCTAGATATGCCTACGGTCAGGACTACCATCAAGTGGTAAAAAACAAACTGCGAGATATGTTTGCAGAACTCCAAGGTATAATCGGAGATGTTAATGGTCGTTGCTTTGTCGACTCTGCCCCAGTCTTAGAAAGAGACTGGGCCAAGCGTAATGGTCTTGGATGGATAGGAAAAAATACTCTATTGCTAAATAAGGAACGTGGTTCTTACTTTTTCTTGGCTGAGTTGATTATCGATGTGGAATTTGACTACGATCATCCTGTGAAAGACCATTGTGGAACGTGTACTCGATGCATAGATGCTTGTCCTACAGATGCGATTAGTCCTGAAGGCTATGTAATGGATGGCAGTAAGTGTATCAGCTATGCGACCATAGAACTGAAGGAAGCAATCCCAGATGAGTTCAAGGATAAGATGGAGGATTGGGTATTTGGTTGTGATATATGTCAAGAAGTCTGTCCATGGAACCGATTTTCTACTCCACATGAAGAGCCACTGTTTGATCCTCAGCCTGGTCTACTTGATATCTCTAAGGCTGAGTGGCACGATTTGACCGAAGAGGTATTCAGATCGGTCTTTAAAAAATCTGCAGTTAAGCGTACTAAGTATAGTGGTCTTACAAGGAATATTCAATTTGCCAAAGCGGATTGATGCAGAATATATGTATGTTTGATAATCATCCATATAGATGTAAATGAAGATCAATTCAAAATTCATCATTGCAATCCTTTCAATCCTTGTAGTAGGGGCGATAATTTACTATTTCAGTGATATATTCGCTTATGTCATTATTGCTTGGATAGTGAGTATGGTTGGTGCTCCATTTGTGAGGTTATTTTCTAAGGTGTTTAGCAATACGGTTTCAGCTGGATTGACCCTGTTTATATTTGCAATCTTCTTCTCTTTGTTGGGGTGGATATTCGTGCCAACACTAATAGAGCAGGCGGGAAATCTAGCCGATGTAGACTACAATAAGGTCTCAGAAAGCCTACAAGAACCAATAGACGATTGGAATCAATGGTTAATCAATAAGGGACTTTTAGAAGCTGATGAAGAGATAACCATTGATGACGCCATAGCAAGCCTCGCAGAAACTCCCGTGATCAGCCCGCATCATATTGATGTAGACAGCATTCTGAATGCTAATGGAGACTCTACAATAACATCTAATATCTCAGTGTTTATCAATGTCAATCCACCGGATAACAATCCATCATTAAGTGTTCTAGAACCAGAGAAAGATGTGGACTTTTTCTCTGGGCTTCAAAATTCATTGCAGGTTTATCTTGATCCTTCTAGGATAACCTCACTATTCGGTAATGTGCTTGGATTTTTTAGCAACTTTTTGATTGCGATACTTTCGATCTTCTTTATCTCCTTCTTCTTCTTGAAAGAAAGGGGATTATTTGACAACATTATTACCTCTCTAGTACCTGATGAATATGTTGACAAAGCGCTAAATGTCATCGATGGGACTAGTAATATGCTCATACGGTACTTTATAGGCGTCGGCGTCCAGATTACAGTTATTACATTGTTTGTGACCACATTGCTTTCTATTCTTGGAGTGAAAAATGCCCTATTGATTGGCTTTTTTGCAGCATTGATGAATGTCATTCCATATGTCGGGCCAATTTTTGGTGCCTCATTTGCCGTATTGATCACCATCTCTTCTAACATTGGATTGCCATTCTACACCGGTATGTTACCATTATTAGGGAAAGTTATCGTGGTGTTTGTAGTAATGCAATTGCTTGATAACTTCATCTTGCAACCAAATATCTTCTCTAAGAGTGTCAAGGCTCACCCTCTCGAGATATTCTTGATAGTGTTAGTCGGAGCAAAATTGGGTGGTGTCTTAGGAATGGTACTTGCGATACCGGCATATACCGTATTCAGAGTCATAGGTAAGGAGTTCCTAAGTAATTGGAAAGTTATCCAATCAATTACGAGATCTATTTAGTATTCTTCTCTCGATATCGTCTATACATCTTTGTAGCACTGGACAAGAAGATCATTAACGCTATAATTCCAATTATGACATAGGTCGCATCAGCTCCATTCTTGAATACTGCAAATGGGATTATTGCAAATAAGAATAAGGTGGGTATTTCATTGAGAAGTCTAAATCTATAGGAAGAAAGAGTAGTGGACCGTTCTCTGAGGCTAGTTATTGTCTTCTTCATTGAGAAATGATAGACAGTCAATAGTACAAGTAATCCAAGCTTGATATGCATCCATCCATTCTCGCCTAACCACTCTAGACCATTGATGTAAAGCATTGTCAAACCACAGATCCAGGTGATAACCATTGCTGGGTGACAGATGATATGATAAGCTCTGATTTCCATCAATTCATAGAGATCTGTTGGTTTCTGTTTTTCTATTGCTTCGCGATGATAGACAAATATTCTGCCTAAATAAAACATACCAGCGAACCAAGCAGTAAAGCCAATGATGTGAAGGGTCTTTGCTAATAAGTATATCATATGCATAAATGTACGGCTCCTAGCTCCTCCACAATCGTATATTTGTTAGAATATTTTTTGGCTATGACCAAAGAACACTCGTTGACTATACGTAATCCCAGGTACAACGAAAACAACAGACTATGTTGATAAGAATCCCATATGGGGTGTTATTATGTGCTTTTCTTCTTTTGCTAGGGTGTATACCTGAGGCTGAAGTAACGAGTGCAGAAGGTGTCAAGCCAATCTATGCAAATGGTGATGAACTCAATATCCAGCTTGAAGAACCGAGAGAGTATGTAGAGTTGAGTCAGATCGTTTATGCTCACCCTTACATTTTGATTGGAGAACTCTATCAAGGTATCCATATTATCGATAATACTGTACCTGCAAATCCGGAGAAATTGATGTTTATCAGAATTCCAGGATCTACAAGTTTTACAATAGGTGATGGAGTGATCTACTCATCATCGGGTAGTGATCTCGTGACTATTGAGTTTGATAATGACTCTGTTCAAGAGAGGAGTAGAATAGAAGCATATTTTGGTGGCTTTGACGCATTTGACCAAGAAGCTCCGCCTAATCACAGCGGATTCTTCGAATGTGTAGATCCTGAAAAAGGTATCGTTATTGGATGGCAAGAAGCTACACTTGAGAATCCTGAATGCCGTACATTTTAATATCTAAGTTGACAATAATGCAGAATACCTACATATACATCAAGCTCACTGTGCTAGCTATATCGATCGTAGCGATATTTTCTAGCTGTTCATCTGACATAGGAGTTGGTTCGGAGTCCACTGACGCTGTCCTCTCTGGGTCATATGCTAGGATGTTACAGATTGACGATAGACTATATGTCATCGGAAGGAATACTCTGAGAGTCCTCGATACTTCTAATCCTCAGAATCCTACTCCACTTTCAACAATAGAAGTAGGTGCAAATGTGGAATCTCTATTCAGAAATAGTGAGTATCTATTTGTTGGATCACAAGAAGGAATGTTTATCTATAGAATTGATTCAGATGGTATACCACAATTGACAAGTGAGACTGATTATCAACAATCCTTAGAAAACTTCTGTATCAATGATCCTATCGTCGCTAATGATACTACAGCCTATGTGACACTAAGTACTTCTGAACCCCTCGATAATTGCTTCCGCTCTGTTAATGAACTAAGAATCTATGACTTGGCTGATATCACTAGACCAGAATTGATTAATGTTGTAGAAATGCAAGAGCCAAAGGGTCTTGGTACTGATGGTGATCATTTATTCGTCTGTGAGCGGTATGATGGGATTAAAGCGTTTGATATATCTGACCCTACAAATCTTGAGACTGTTTATGAATCTGAAACTTTCCCAGCGTTAGATTTAATACCTGCTAATGGAAATTTGCTAGTCATTGGGTTAGATACCATTTATCAGTATGATTATACCAATATCGATAGTATCTATAGAATATCTTCTTTTGCTACGAAGGGTTAAATTCTTCATTTCCCTCGCCAGTCTTTGGTGTCTTGCTGCAGTCTCTACTTCTGCACAGGATACTGTCATAGAGTCCACAACAGATACAATTCAACGAGATCATTTATTGGCAAATGAGACAATGTCTTCTCGTTACCCATATAAGCATTACATCACTTATGCACCTAGCGCATTGTTAAATATCACGCCAGGTGTCCAATTTGGCTATGAACGAATCATCAATAATCAATGGGCCGTAATCGGTGAACTTGGTGGTTTAAATTCCTTACAAGATGATAGAAGGGGTTTTAGGTTGAAAGCAGAAATTCGCGATTATTTCGAATCTGCGCCTGTACTTTATATTGGTGGTGAAGTTGTACATAAATACACCTCAACCGATATTAGAGACTGGGTCGATGCAGGGACTTTCTTGAGATTAATCGATTATAGAGGCACTAGGAATCTGACCTATGCAAGTTTAAAATTTGGTTGTAGCCCGCCACTTGGTAAGGGTCGTCGATTACTTTTAGACATTGGACTCTCTATAGGAGGAGGCAAGTATAGAGTAGATACTAAGGGTGTACCCGAAGGATTTGAGGTGAGGGAAGTTATTGACGGATTTTTCTGGGACAACTCATTTAGAAGGAGATCCCTTTACGTGCCTATGGCTGCATTGTCCATTAAGTTGAAGTATGGGCTACAATAAGTAGATACAACATATCGATTTCAGGCCTGTTTACTCAACTGACTCCAATAGATTATTTTCGAAATTTACTAACCTGAAGGATTAATACCATCCTCCTCCAAGCCCTTCTCTGAAAGGCCATGGAATGGCAGCTAACATCACAAGTAAGCCTAGTAGATTAAAAATAATAACCTTTTTGAATTTTCCGCTTGATGTGACAGCACGCTTCGAAGTGCTGTATGCTACTGTGATAAGAATTACTGCAAGCAACATCATCGGAATGTGTTGGGTCATATAAAAGCTAAGCTTAACTAGAGGGCTTACAAAGATCAGGACAAGCCCAATCAAAAACTGAATATGTGTTGCCATCAGAGCAAACAGTCCATACTTGCGATCAGTTTCGGTGAAATCTTTCTTATTAATCTTTGTAATGGCATTGATAATTGCCCATACAATGAGTATTAAAACGATCCATCTTAGCCCTGAGTGAGCATGTTTTAGGAATACGTACATAATCAGCTGTTGTTAAGAAATGAATAGAAATAGGGATAAGAAATTTGTAATTACTACTTCTCCCCCTCGACTTCTTTGATAGAATCTTTGACTTCTTGCTCAATATTTGCCTTAGCGTTATTGAACTCTCTGATCCCTTGACCAAGTCCTTTCATCAACTCTGGTATCTTTCTTCCTCCGAATAGCACCAAGATCGCAACCACAATCCAGATCATCTCCGTACCTCCTAAAAATCCTATGAGTAAATGTATGTAGTCCATAGTCTCTTATTTTTTTGCAAATATATTACTTTTTAAGTCCAATTTCACGAAGTCTTTCATCGAGATATTCTCCAGCAGTAATTGGCTCGTAGGCCAATGGACGTTCGTCAGAAACACAGTCGTCAAGACAAGTCAAATCCATCTCACTCTTCGGGTGCAAGAAGAAAGGAATAGATAATCTAGGTACATGCCACTCTTCTTTCGGAGGGTTGACAACTCTATGAGTAGTTGACTTTAGATAGTTATTAGTCAATCGCTGTAGCATATCCCCTACATTGATGACGATTTCGTCTTCTTCCGGGGTGATATCTAGCCATTCGCCGTCATTGTTAAGTAGCTGTAGTCCACCAGCTGATGCACCTACAAGCAGGGTAATCAGATTGATGTCCTCATGTTGTTCAGCTCTGATCGCAGTACGTGGTTCTTCTGTGATAGGCGGATAGTGTATCGTCCTTAAGATACTATTTCCGTCTTTAATTTTTTTCTGGAAGTAATCTTCTCCAAGATCTAGATGGATAGCTATAGCCTTGAGTAGTTCACCTCCTGATTTCTCAAATGATTTGTAAAGATTTTTACCTAAGTCATAGAATTCTGGTACTGCGTCAACCTTGACGTTATCAGGATATTGCTCCTTCATAGGGTGGTCAGGTGCGACAAATTGGCCTATCTGAAAAAATTCTTTTAAATCAGCTACTTTAGACTGTTTAGCATGTTCGGTACCGAATGAAGTGTATCCTCGTTGTCCTGCCATTCCTTTCACTTCGTGACTGGATTTTTCTTCTACAGGTAGTGAGAAGAAGTCTTTTGACTTAGCATAAAAGTCATCGACGAGGCTTTTGTCTATACCATGGTTTACAACTCCTACGAAGCCTACTTCGTGAAAAGCCTTTCCTAATTTGTCTACGAATGCTGACCGTTCTGCTTCATTGCCATTGACGAATGTTGAGAGGTCTACTACAGGGATTGTACGTGCCATCTGACTCTTTTTCAGTATTATAAGGTTAATGTGATAGATATTTTTATCACGATGATAAAGGTACTAGATGTTCTACTTATAGTCCACTACTAAGTCATATTTTTAGCATAAGTTACTGACGACTAGGCTTGTACTTAGAAAGTCTGAATAACTCATCATTATCTTGATAATTGACTAAGTCCTCGATTGAAGTGCTCGTTTTGTCCATAAATGCTTTTACAATCTGATATCCGATAAAGTGTCCTGTGCGACCTGGAGATTCTTCCGGCATACCCTTGGATCGTGGTGCTTCATTGATATATGAGTTGATCTTTTGTTGATCAGTATCAAATATGAGTTCTTGATCAAGGAAAAAATCCCAGATACCCAACTCACTTTCTTTGCTCCATCTATACTCGCTATTGCTGAATTCTAAGAGATTCGCTTGAGATGTTTTTGGAAATACCTTTGATAAGATATATTGTTTCTTTCCTTGATAAATCATATGATCAAGAAGTCGTGTGCCTTTCATCGGGCCTAGGATGTCTTCCATCATTACGCCGAGTACTTTGATTGGAATGTAAGATCGTTGGTACCTATCTGTGATGTAATCTGAGAATAGTGGACTTTTAGGATCAATTGCTTTGTAATTATGATCAGGCCCCAGGAACATATCTAAGCAGATACCCACAGCATCCTTACCATCTGATTCTTCAAATATGAAAGCTTGATAACTATAGTCTCCATAGAGGGTGTAGAGGTTTGGAATTTCGCTTGATTGCAAATAATGTTTTAGATAGCTTACTGCTTTGCCGATTTCTTCAACTTCATCGTCCATTGACTTGAACTTGGCATTAATCATTTCATTAGACTTACGAACATTGGTATTCTTAATAAAGTCAGCGAGCTTTGCTAAATCGTGTTCACCATTTCTTGTCAGAGGGATCAGCTGCCTGAAATATAGATTGAATATATCAGGTTCTGCTGCTTCTAATGTGGTAAGTCCTTCTGCGAGGTTATTGGTATCCAAGTCCATCAACATCTCGTCAAAACGAATGACTTCTATCTGGTCTGCGACACTATTGACATCAGGTGTTTTCTCGCCTCCACAACTCATAAGGATGCTCAGGGCAAATATTCCAAAGGTGAATTTTAGCATTTGGGGTGTTATTGTCATATAGTTCATCTGTGTTAATATCGAAATAATGGATTGACTTAGTATGATTGTTGGAAATAAATCTTCAATTTTGTACAAAGTTCAAGTAATCAACCCAGATGGAAGGAATAAATATTGAAGAGTTAGACAAATTTATTATCGAGTCACTCGATGAGGACGTCAAAGATGGTGACCATACCTCACTTGCTTGTATCGAGCCGGATGACAGAAGTATGGCAAGACTCCTTGTAAAGGATATCGGATCTATCTGTGGAGTCGATATTGCGAACTACATCTTTAAGAAGGTTGACCCTAAAGCATCTTTTACCAAATTCATAGAAGATGGTATGGATATCAAACGAGGTGATATCGTATTTGAAGTGATCTGTAATAGTCGGGCCTTATTGAAGGCAGAACGTCTTGTACTCAACACAATGCAGCGATTGAGTGGTATCACAACACTCAGTTCTAGATTCGCTGTGGAGGTTGAGGATCTTCCAGTAAAGATTCTTGATACTCGAAAAACGACACCAAGGTTAAGATTCTTAGAAAAGTATGCTGTCAGGACTGGTGGATGTACTAACTATCGTGACGGTCTATACGATTGGATAATGCTCAAGGATAATCATATCGATGCAAGTGGTGGACTCACAGAAGCTATCCGTGACGTCAATGCTTACCTCAAAAAAATTGACCAATCAATGGGTATAACCATTGAAGTCCGTAATCTTGTTGAGTTACATCAAGTACTTGATGAAGGTGGTGTCACACGTATTATGCTTGACAACTTTGAATTACCAATTTTAAAAGAGGCAGTTGCAACTATTAATGGAGTCTTTGAGACAGAAGCATCTGGCGGTGTAACGCTTAAGACAGTAAGAGAAATTGCTGAGACTGGCGTTGACTACATCTCAACAGGTGCATTGACTCATAGTGCAGGTTCACTTGATCTCAGCTTGAAGGTTGTCAGAAGTACCTAGAAAATAGAAAAATAAGATTGATATAAGGCTTACCTAAGCAAGTGTAAATTGCCCAGCAATTCTATCTATAGCATTTGCTAATATGTGATCCTTTTCTGTGACTATATCACCAGCATCATGTGTATTAAGATTGATAGTTACAGTATTATATACGTTGCTCCAGTTAGGGTGGTGGTTCTGAGACTCTGCTTCTAGAGCTACAGCTGCCATAAATCCAAATGCTACTTTGAAGTCCTTGAACTTGAACTCTCGCTGAAGTGTATTGTCAATATGTGGCCAAGTGGATTGTGTCAGCATATAATTATTGCGGTTGTATTACTTTATTTGAATGCTCTACCCATTAAGAATTTCATTCCAATGAAAAGTCCAACAAAAATGAGGAGCACGTATTGAATAGGCAAGAAGCTAAATACTCCAAATAGTACTCTTGTTCTGTCTAAAACCCACATCAAAATCAGAACAATTGTGATAGTCATCATTAATGTAGGGATTGTATTGAACCCTGGTAACTTGACTAGGCTCACCGTCTGCTTTATCGCAAAAAGCGCAACTATCATTAATATGATTGGGAGTATTTGCACCAGCAGCTTAGTCTCCATAATGGGCTGTCTTTCGAATAAGAACAAGTAAATATTGAAGAATACTGCTGCGAGACCTGGAATTGTCACTGCGTATACTAGGGTAGAGTAGATATACTTC
>CALISO010000077.1 GCA_938041445.1 uncultured Saprospiraceae bacterium | reverse complement strand
GAAGACAATCCTTGAGGAACATCATTCTGGATTTTGATCGCATCTTGTAGTGTCCCTTTATACTTGATCAAGTATAGGATAGGTGCAAATGTTTCATGCTTGACGATCTCCTTAGTTGAAGAAATCTCTGCAATGCAAGGTTTGACATAGCAACCAGACTTATACTCTTTACCTTTCAATTCTCCACCTTCCACAATGAAATTACCTCCTTGTTTTTTGGCAGCTTTGATGGCTTTGAGATATGTATCAACCGCCTTCTTATCGATAAGTGGTCCTACGTGATTTCCTTCATCTAGAGGGTTACCTATCTTGAGTTGTCCATATGCTGAGATTAGCTGCTCTTTGACTTGATCATAGACATCTGCATGGACAATGAGTCTTCTAGTAGATGTACATCTCTGACCGCAAGTACCTACAGCTCCGAATACTGCTCCTGTCATCACGAGTTTCATATCAGCATGTGGTGTCACGATAATTGCATTGTTACCCCCGAGTTCAAGGATAGTCTTACCAAATCGCTGGGCAACAGTTGTACCGACGATTCTTCCCATTCTTGTACTTCCGGTTGCAGATATCAGAGGCACTCTTGTATCCTTAGTCATCCATTCGCCTACTTTGTAATCACCTGTGATGATACAACTGACGCCTTCACTAACCTTATTTTTCTTGAGTACCTTCCGGAAAATATTTTGGCAGGCAACTGCACATAGTGGAGTCTTTTCACTTGCCTTCCAGATACTTACATCTCCGCAAACGAGAGCGATCATCGAATTCCATGCCCATACAGCAACTGGAAAGTTGAAAGCTGAAATAATCCCAACGATGCCGAGTGGATGCCATTGCTCATACATTCTGTGATTAGGTCTCTCGCTATGCATAGATAGCCCATACAATTGTCTTGAAAGCCCTACTGCAAAGTCACAGATATCAATCATCTCTTGTACTTCCCCCCATCCTTCTTGAAGACTCTTACCCATCTCATAAGAGACCAATCTTCCAAGTGCATTTTTATTCTTTCTAAGTGCATCTCCATATTGTCTGACAATCTCTCCTCTCTGTGGGGCAGGTATAGTCTTCCATTCTTCAGCAGCATCTTGAGATACTTTGAGGAGTGCATTGTATTCTCTCTTGGTTGTTACACTGACCGTTCCGATCAATGTGCCATCCACTGGAGAGTAAGATTCGATATATTTTCCAGAATCAGTTTGTTGTAAACCAGTTGAAGTTCCAGCATTGGTTTTTTCAAGACCAAGTGCTTTGAGCATTGCTGTATTTTTCATTGAATAAATATTAAGGTTAGGAGATACTATTAAAGGCTGCAAAGGTAGAGATTTTGTATGTCAATAAATAGGCCTACCATTCGGATATGATGATTGCTGATGACTGATCACATTTTCACCTTTTTACTGTGTGCAAGGTTGGAATGAATACTATGTAGATTACAAGGAGATTATCTGACCTTCTTGAGCAAGTTGATAAGGTGTCTTTGTAAAATCTATGTACTCTTCACTATTCTGATTGAGAAGTGGATTGGTATGATTGAGATGAATGAAATGGATCTTTTCTTTTTGATTATTGGGTAATGAATCAAATAGATTGATGCTTTCTGCAATAAATGGATGAGGGATCTCACTCATATCTCGTCCCCAGATTTCTCCATTCCGATAAAATGTCCCATCTAGAAATGCATAGTCAACTTTTGTGATTAATTCTATAATATCGGTTTCCCATTTATTCCATTTATCGATATCTGGAATAAAGAGAGCATCACTATTAGGACCTGATATCATAAATCCAACTGTCTCAGAATATTCATCTCGATGTGGAACTAGTAATGGAGTGACACTTAAGTTTTCTGATATGACAATTGGTGCATTGGCCGACATTATCTGAATATCAATGTTACCATTCTTGATAAGATTATCCCATGGTCCATTTTTACTAAGGAAATCGGACATTCTAGACATCACATAGGTTGGTACCTTGTCTGCGTTAAAGACCTCTCGCCCTAGGTGCATAAGTCCTGTATAATGGCCGATATGTCCATGTGTAAGGAAGATTCCTCCTAGCTCATAGTCTTGATCACTGCTGTTTTTAATGATTTGTAATTGATCTTTAAAGTCAGGGGTAGCATCGAAAAGGTAGACTTTTTTTGTTTTTGGGTTTCTGATTCCTAAGCATGAGACTTTTTTTCGTTTGGAATAGTCATTCCAGACCTCTGTGCAACAAGACTTCTTACAATCAGCTTGTGGATAGCCAGCGTCTTGTGCAACGCCTAACACGACAAGCTGAATGTCTAACTGAGATGAGGCTGAGAGGTGTAGGTTGCCAGTAATTGATGTGTCGGTATTTACTTGGTATTGACTTGATCGATTACAACTTGACAGCACTGAGAATAGAAAGACACAACCTATTATGACAGATGTTTTTTTCAATATTGTTAAATGTTTATTGTACACAAATTATTTTGATATCAAACTGATGATTATCAAAGCTAAAAATCATAACCCAAACTCACATACCATTTTGGCGCAAGCCTTGTCCCAGTCTCTACACCATAGGCATAGTCAAACTTGACATAGTATCCCAGCAGTGATGATCTCACTCCCCAACCATATCCATAGGCAATCGGATCTCTGAAGTAAGTGATATTTAATAATAAGATGTTGTCATCGCTACTATCTGTGGTGACGATAGTGTCTTCATTGAGAGGATTTACTCGACTATTTGGCAGAAAGCCGTGCCAAGCCAGACCTGCATCAGCAAACCCAACGACTTGGAAGTTCCTGATAAATCCATTACGAATATTATTGCCAAGCAATGCAGCGAATACAGGCACTCTAAATTCTAAATTTGAGATAAGGTACGAACCTCCATTTCTCGCATTGTGATCAAACCCTCTCAATGGTGGAGCGATTGCTGAGTAGGCATAGTTAATAGACTCAGGGATATTAGTCGCTTCATTGAATTCAGGTAGGACCCAGTTTTCCATACCACCTAGATAGTATAGCATAGATTTAGACCCGAATGATTTGGAACCAGCCGCTCGCATCGCCAAGACCATTTTTCTCAATACTGGGATATAGTGTCTAGCGTCGAATCCAACAATACCAGTGAATGAGGTGTGAGGGTCAAAGTTGAACCCATCATTATTATCTAATTCGAATTCGTTGATTGCCTCTATGAAGAATTTATATCTAGTCCCATTCTTAATATTTGTCAGGACATCAAAACTGTTATCATAAACATATTCTGCTCGAGCACTTAGCCTCTTGGCAAAATCAAAAGGTTCATTCAGGCGATTGACTTCTGTAATTGCAAAGAAAGACCTATCCAATCTCAACGTACTTGATAGACGGATACTTCTGAATATAGACAATGGGTACTTCCACTTAGCGATTCCCATAATCGTGTGCTGCTTAAATCTTTCAAAGGCACCTGTGTCAGGTATAAACTCAGATTGCAATCTTCTATAGAGAGTGTACTCCTTGTCCCATCTACGTTTATCATTAAAGAATGTCAAGTATACCTCTGAGCCATTAAAGGATGTCGGTATTCTGAAACCTCCTGTCAATTTGTAATCTTCAAATAGGTCAACAACTTTTGCTTGGAAGTGTAGCGTATTTGGATTAGCTGTTAATTGCTGTGACACAGGGGTGAATGCTTCTAATCCTTCAAAGAGCGGTTGATTATCAATCTTCAATGAGTAGTCAAATAGTCTAAATGTGATCCGCTGAGAACTAGCTCTATATGGTTCAAACTTGATGATCTTCTTGCCATCAGCGGTCTCTGAACCAGAATAATAGTTTGTATAATATTTGCCGAAATCCTCCTCTACATTGTCTTCTTCTAAGCCTTCTTCCTCCAACGTTCGTGTAGTTCCTTCTATATCTGACCAAGGAGATTGAAATAATTTGCCATCATCGTAATCCTTAATGCTTGGTGCTTGCTGTGGGACATCTTCATACTCTCCTGCTGGATTTGGATAAGTCACGAGATTAGACGTTGGGTCATTATAGTCTTCAGATAGGTCGATGTTAGGTATGGAGAGTATACGATAAGTGTCAGCATCTTCTACAATGTATACGTAGTCCCCACTATCAGAAATATCTTGTTTCTCAATAGTATACGAAGCAGGGGAGTTAAACACAGGAGCAGATGACCCCAAAAAGTCTTTTGCAACTCTGCGATATTGGAGATCTTTCAGTTGTAGATAGACAAACTTTCCCTCAGAGGTAATGCCACCATTAAGTACATCTATGTCAGGTGAATTAGTCACCTTTATAACTTCCTTCCCTTCTCCATCTTCTAGGAAGTAATAATCAAATGCGCCGAGAGGTAGTATTGTGTCAAGTTTTTCTTGTTTGATAATTAATGATTCTCGATTCGATCGAAATATGATTCCATTACGACCATTGTACGATACATACTTAGCATCCAAGTCATCCCAGAAATCTGCAGTTATTCTATTTGTAGATCGAGATTTTGGTTTGTAATAGAACAGATCTGACAAACCGTCATAGCTTCCTGAAAACAATAGTGTGTTCCCATCGACATAGTCCATACTATAGATCCGTTGATAATTCTCTGGTATGTCTTCCTCCTCATACTCTTTAGGTTCTTTGAGATAGATATATCGCAAGTACTTGACATCCTTCTTTTCATACAAGACATAGATAGCATTTCCTCCTGGTGTCCAAGTGACGATTGGGAAGTTAGTATCTGCTGATTGAAATGGATTTTTCTTTTCGTTCTTGAATATTCTTTTCGATGTGCCCTCTCGAAAGTTGTATAACATCAGCTCCTGCTTACCCAGAGTATTGATAGTATAGATGAGATTGCTTCCATCGGGACTGATCGACAAGTCAGTGATGACTTCATTATGCTTCTTCTTTGTTTTGACGATTTCAGTCCCCTGATAAGTGATTGGGCCGATTGATTCTAAATCATAATAGTTGATATAGTAGTCAGCCCACTTTTCTTTGATCGTGTCATATGACTCATTGAGAACATAGGGAAAACTACCTTCTAGACTACGATAAATCCGGGTGATATAGATAATCTGCGAAATCTTAGTTCGACCATATGTGCTTTCTAGGAAGTGCCACATTGAGTAACCAGCTGCTTGAGGATATCGATCAGCATACTTGTCAAAGTTTAAGTTGCGATCATTGCTCAGGTGTTGCTTAACAGTCTGATTGATATCTGCATTCCACGATTCATCTGCGAATACAATTAAACCCTCAGCAAACCAATCGGGCATATGCAAGAGTAGAGCATTCTGCACGACTTCTTGAATGCTGCTCCCATTCAGAATATTAGTCAAGTAGACAGAAGCAATGCCTTGCCTGATCTGGCTACGTAAGTGTTCGTGACTTCCGTCAAAATAGATAAAAATCTTATTCCCAACAGTTTTGACTTGGTCAGCTGTATTGTTGAAGATTTCCTCGTTACCAAAGTTGCTCTGCTTGTAGTCCGAGAGATCAGTATAGACTAAGAGTTCAATTTTTTCATTGATGCGATATTCGAGTAATTCTTGGATATCGTCGTGCTCAAGTTCCGATATTTGGATGGCTGTATGCGCAATATTTTTAGCCTTTCCGTACCAATATGTGACCATATTTTCAGTCTCATACCTTGACCAACTATTGAAGTCATCGTGGTACTGTATACGGTTCTTGCCAAATGGTGTGTTGACAGCCTGAGCAGTCAACTCAAAGGCACTGACAATGGTTATTATAATGAGAATACTTAATCTGACGAAATTCATCATACTGAAAGATACAATAATCACGCAGTTTTTTCAAGGCAAGAGTGACTGGTATGTTGATTAAGTAGTATTGACGATATTTCATTCTACTTCAATAGAGTTAGGTACTTATTTCAAGTCTGCCTTGAAGGTGTTCTCTCTACTAGCTTCTACTTGTCAATAATCAACTCATTCAGTACTTTGAGATCGGTATTCTCTCTTACTAGTTCTATCGCCTTGGTGATTTTCCAGGGAGTTTTTCGATTGATTTTGACTTCGATGTTACTCATCTTGATCACAGCGCCATAGGTATCCAATGGAGTTCTAATCGTAGGGAGCTTGTGTTTTTTGATGTATCGCATTGTTTTGGTAGGGATATCATCATCACCTGTGATCACTAAGCCCGATAATGGGCAGGAATCCAACCCCCTCTCTTCTGAGAAAGTAATCAGTTTTTTGATGGCCTTGTCGACTACTCGTGGTCCTACTACGAGCAGACTATTGTCCGTTTGTTCAAAGTCCTTGAATTCGGCCAATGACCCTGCAATGATATTTTCGATTTTTTGATAACCTTTTTCACTGTGATGTTCGATGGTTCCGTTGATGGCTTTGGCAACAGTCCAGAGAAGAGGGTAAGCTAGCGTCTTATCATATGGAATGACGCCAAGGAGTTTTAGGTTTTCTCGTTTGAGCCAAGCGCCTACATATTTTTTGACTGTATCGATTTTTTCAGGGATTACCTTATTGATTATGACACCGAGGATTGGCACGTCGTTTTCTCTGAAAAGAGACATACACATATTGAGCATATCTATTGTACTCCCGATTCCTCCTTCTACTACCATAATGACTGAGCAGTTTAGGAGTTTTGCAGCTTTGGCATTACTGACTTGGCCCACACTACCGACACCAGGATGGCCGGTGCCTTCATATATTGTGATTTCGTGGCGATTGTTAAGCTCTGCACCAGCCTTAGTAATTCTATCCCAATATATTGTAGGATCAAAGTCCGAGATAATTCGCCTTGTAGCACCCTTACCCAAGATAACAGGACTATGAAGATCAGGGACAATATCAAACTTCAGTAAGTCAGCGAATAGTACTGTGTCCTTATCTACTTGTTGATCATTGACAGTGATATGTTTTTGTCCTACAGGTTTACTATATCCTACATTGTAACCTTGCTTAGCAAGCGAGGCTACTAGCCCCAAGGTCGTTGTCGTCTTACCCACATGTTGGGATGTCGCGGCAACATAGATATTTTTGAACTTCATTCTTCGGTTTTTCCAAAAATAGGAATTTTGCATCCAAATTAGTAGAGGAATAATTGAATGTAACGTTATACCAGCCTTTTGCAAGCAAAATCTATGAGGTTAAGAGATCTTCGGGCAGTGAAATTCGCAATTTGACGGGTGCTTATCAAACGTTAAAGTACTAATATGTGTCAAAAATCGTCAGTTCAATACTGAAAATCGAAACAAAGAATTTCCGACATGTTAGTCTCATATCTTTGACTCAGGATTTACGACAATAATCATTAGTTCAACTTCCAAGAGCTGTCGATCATTGGGAACAATATCCGACAATCAATAACTTCCACATAGAAAAGGCTCCGAGTTATCGGGGCCTTTTTTTGTCATATCGTTAGATGAGATGCCTACCGCGCTTTTAAGGCTGTACCCACTTTTTCATTCACGGAAAAGTAGGCTGTTGCACCTAGACTGATTACGAGATAACTCATCACAAGTATTGTCCCCACAGAGATCATTTTATTTAACCCGAACCAATCTCCAATTGTATACACAGAGTAGATACCTACACAGACCTTCAGTAGCTCAGCAGGTAGAGCGATCTTACTTTGGTCCATTAACGATGTGTAGCTGAAGATAGTCAACATAATGAAGAGTCCATAGAGTAACATATGTGCAAATGTCTGGTCACTAATCGTATTGAAGAGATAGCCTGTAAGTAGCAAAGTAAAGATGAGTTGAAACCAAGACCAGGCTTTCTTGAAAGGTGTTTCTGGAGTTTGGTATTTGACTTGATCGCTCGCTTCTATTGTGTAAGCAACTGGGTATTGATCTATGACATCGGCTGGCCGCCAACCTGTGGGCATTGTCCATAACTTGAGCTTGTCAGCAAAATTCCCAGTCCTAAATGTATCCTTAAGTAGTAGGCTAAAATGTTGAATATTGATCAGAAATGGGTTCCAAGTCTGGACTGCTCGTTTGACGCCGTAGACTGCAGGCACATCATCTAGCTCTTGCTGAAATGTGCCAAACCACTTATCCCAAACTATGAACACCTGACTGAAATTCTTATCAATATACTGATCGTTGATCGCGTGATGTACACGGTGATGCGATGGTGTCACAATGATGTGTTCTAACCAGCCAAGTTTATTAATCAATCGGGTATGATACCAAAATTGTGCAAACAAATGGAGTGGGGCTACGATCGCAATCACCTTAGGCGAGACTCCCAAAATAGCTGTAGGAATCATCAAGAAAAAGAACACTCCGATAATGGTAGAGACAGGTTGTCGCAAGGCGCAAGCAAGATTGAACTCCTCGCTACTGTGATGGATGATATGCCGATTCCAAAAGATATTGATGCGATGCTCAAATCGATGACTCCAATAACCAGCAAAATCCAACCCAATAAAGGCTACAAAATACATCCACCAAGGATCTGGTAAATTGATCAATGCAATGTGGTCATAGAGCCATTCATAGCTGACAATAATGATAGTAAGACCAAGGACATCCTTCCATGCATTTGTCAGTCCACTACTCAGACTCGATATTGTATCAAAAGATCTGAAAGTCTGTATACGGCGCTTACGAGATATAACATACTCAATGGTGATAAGTATCAGAAAAAATGGAATCGCATAGTTGAGTACCGCAGCATAAAGCTCCATGGTGACTATTTTTTTCTAAGTTATCTAAGATTTTCCAGAGCCATTACAAACTTTGCAATGATTAGGCTCATCTCTTAGATCTCTCCAGTAGCCTTTGCCTTCACAGTGTTTACATTTCTTGCTTTCAATTGTCTTTTTCACAAGTGAAACGCCGCCAAAGACTATGACAAGTACGGCAATTATTAGGATAATTTTCACCATCACTTATTTGGTCAATCGTGTTAGATATCTAATGTACTGAAAATAAAGTTTTTTCTTCTTAAGAATTCTTAGCGATCATCATATCACTATAAGACTGAGGAAGCAAGTCACTCTGTGCGATCTCAAATAGTTGCATATAGTCAGCACACTGTTGTTGTAGAGTAGATTCTCCGATGCTACCATCACGATCAATCGCCTCTATCTCAATGAAAGTACCAAGTTCTTTCACCGTATCGATGTGAAATTTGACATTATCGATAAAGTAGATTTCTCTGATTTTGTCAACGACGGTAAGTGTGCCTATTGCATTCTGTAAGATCGTCTTGAGTGTGGAGTCGGGCTTTGGTTGGTAAAGAGTAACTATAGATTGCTTGGGTCCTTCTTTATCTTCTCTATGGTAGTGGATGAGGTTGTGTTCGATATTCCCTTCTCGGAGTTTGAGTCGACCGTGTGAGACATTGAAGTAGGTGTCAATCTGATGATCAGTGCCTTTTGACTCTGCATTACGAGTAAGAAGTATCTGCCTGATCTTGTCTTGATTGGTGGACTT
>CALISO010000076.1 GCA_938041445.1 uncultured Saprospiraceae bacterium | reverse complement strand
TCTGATAACCAAGCTTATGCTCAGAGTAAACTAGCTATTCTATTATGGAGTTTTGAGTTTGCAAAAAAACATAGAGACATAAATACGATTGCACTAAACCCTGGCTCACTTCTTAATACCAAAATGGTCAAAGAAGCTTATGGGAAATTTTGGTCTTCAGCGGATAAAGGTGCTGACATCATAGTTGACCTTGCGATTAATCCAAAATATAACAACAACTCGGGTCAATATTTCGATAATGATAAAGGCCAATTTGGCAAAGCTCATCCAGATGCTTACCAGAACCAAGCAATTGAATCACTTATCACAAAAACCAAAGAATTGTTAAGCTGAAATCACAATTAAAAATTTCAGATATAGAAGTGCTGAAGAACATCAACAACGTTAGTTAGCTCAATTATAGCACACTGATGTCCTTGTTCCTGCAGACAACAGAGAGTTTTAAGCCACCACTCAAAAAGAATCGTAAAGTGTTCATAAATTGCGAATACAAAAAGGAAGTGCCAGTAGGTCACAATCTGTATGAGAGCATATCTACTCCTTCGTCGTAGAGACTTAGAATACAACCAATAGGTTATCCTAAATCAAAAGGATTAAATAATAAATAAAAAAGTTTTACAATATTGGTTATCAGTAATTGTTTGTCTTCATCTACTTTTGAAAATCCGCAAGGATTATCAGTTAGTGTGTATTTGCAAAGGTTCGTGCTGACCCACGCAACTACTCATAGCCGAGACGGATATATCGCATTAGAAAATCAAAATAAATACATAGTGAATGGACTCAATAAACTGGACTAAAAATTCAATTGAAGAAAATAATTATATCTCTCGACTAATTGGGTTGTTCGGTGAAAAAATTAGTGAAATATGGATAAACAATTGCTCCGATTATAAGAATTGTGGGAGACCAACCATTAAATGGACACATAACGGTAAACTCAAGAGAGCTACACTGGATTTTTTACTTGAAAGAGAAGGTAAGTACTATATAGTTGAACAGAAAAATTTCTTTGCATACAATAAAGGCAAATTAAGAAGAATAGATAATTCAATAGAATTTAGAGCAGCGTTCAAATCATGGAACAAAACTAAGACCAATGCGACTCCTGCTTGGGAAATATTTAATTCGTTTGAAAAACATAATGACTATATTGTTAAGGTAGGTAAAATAGAATACAAAGAACTATCAGGTAAGATTTTATTCTGGAGCGATTTAAAAGAAGCTGATAAAGACAATTTTCTAGACTACACAAAAGAATTAAATTCAGTTCGCTACAACAATGTATTTGGACTAGTACAAATGATAGATGATTTAAACAAGAAGTCAGACCCCGATTATACAGCACTGATTAAAAAGTATGTCTCTTGGAATGACAATTTGTTTTCAAATCTTCTTCCTTAAATCAATAATAAGATTCAATAAATTAGAATAAAATTATGCTTGTAATATTTTCACATGGTAAAGAAGGATCACCAAACGGCACAAAATCACAAATTATCAAAGCAGTTACTGAGTCACTAAATCATACATATCTGTCTGTTGATTATAGTGAATGTACTGATGTTAATGATAGAATAAAGATGCTCAAAACTATCTTAAGAAAAATAGAAAGAGATGTTGTTCTAGTAGGTTCTAGTATGGGAGGCTACGTTTCATCTGTTATATCAAATGAAATAGAAACAGAAGGATTGTTTTTGATTGCCCCGGCTTTGTACATCAACGAAAGGGAGTATTCAGTAAAATCATTCCAAAGTCTATCAAAAAACATATGGGTAAGACACGGATGGGAAGATGATATTATTCCAGTTGAAAACTCCTTAAAGTTTAGCAAACAACACAAATGTAAAATAGTCATTGAGAAAGATAATCATCGTATGAGTGAAACTAAACTTAATCTCGCCAGAGATATTAAACAATTTCTCAAGCAATGTCAAGATAACATAAAAGGCAAAAACGCGATATAACCCAAGATATGATGAGAACATGCTTTGTCACCAAAACATTGGAAATAATCATTCTAAAAGCAGAATCAAAATCTAAAATTCTAGATATATTAGTATAAAAGATATAAATATGAAAAATCAAATAATTAAAACACCAACTAAAGGAAAAGAGTATTTTGGATTTAATGATACTGATATTGTAGTTAGTGGCAAAAAGCATGATTCAATGGATTCACTGTTAGGGTCAATTGGCACTAAAAGCATACTCGAACCAACCACTCACATACAAATTGAAAATATATCTCAAATTAAATACAACGAAAATGGAGCCCTACTCACAATAAATCACAAATCAGATGATAAGAATAAAAAGTTCGGACTTTCATTTTCAAACTCAAACATAAGAAACGAAGTTGCAGAAAACATCAGTCAAATAAAAGGGATGACCAAAAGTGTAACTTCAGAAAGCAAAATGAAACCATTGCTAATTAATCTATTTTTTATTTTAATAGGATTAATGCTTGCAGTTGCTCTAACAGGTATAGCATATGAAACAAACAATGGCGGTGAAATTCAAGAATTTTCAGGAAGGAGAAGCGGCACTAAAAATTTACTAGCGAAGATAGCGACTGCACTTGGGCCAATTGGTGCAGGGATTGTTGGGGGATTGGTAGTTCTGTATTTAATATGGAGAACTATTAAAAGATGGAAAAATCCTGCAAATGAGGTAATATTTAGCTAGATCAAAAAACATTACTGATATACCAAAGAGAATGCAGTAATTGAAAAGAATCCAATGATAATAGGTAAATTCATTATTCCTAAGCAAAAAAAAGGTGGCATTTTTGGATTAATATATAGAAAGGCAACAGATAGTAATAGGTAACGACAGCATACCTCTCCTCAGTCGATAGACGCTTAATACCATCATACGTTATAGTTCATAATGAAATACACGTTTTTATTAATAATCCTAATTGCGAGCCATATAAGTGCCCATTGTCAAATAGTATACAATGATAGTGAGCCTTATATCACTGAATCTGAACTATACAAATTGGGGCAGTCTTCAATTCTCATAATAGATTCATTAAAAGCAAAAGGACTCAATTGTCAAAGAGCAGATATTGTTGAACTTGGGGATTACAAATATTTGCTTCCAGATGGATCATTTGACGTATTTAGATATGAAAGAGGTAGATGGATAAATCGTTACAAAAATGGATTTAGTGGATATAACTTTGGAAGCAAGAAGTTTATCTACAATAATGAAATTTATTCATTTGGTGGATATGGATTCTGGAATAATCATGGTCAGGTAATACGATTTATAGAAGAAAGATCCGAATGGGAAATTTTACCTTTCACTCAAAACCTAAACAATGGATTTTGCACTTATAATCCTCCACTACTCAAAGTGTATACAACTGACTCCATAACCAATATTAATCTTGAAACTCAAGAAGTAACATCATTTTCTAATCAACTAAGTGAAATAAATAAATATGATTTATCTAATATCAACACTTATGAATTACGTAATTACTCACTTCAATTAGGTCGCAAACCATATTTCACATTTACTAAAGAGAATAATACAGTTTTTACATCTAAACTGACACCATATCAAAATCTAAGGTTAGCTAGGTTGAATGGCATACTGCATATCATAGGTGACAGTATTAACTGTTATTCAGACAAATTTGAAACTATAGGAAAATACAATTCAGGCGAAGAGCTTCAACAATTCGAGATTTTAGAATCAAAAGATAGATCACAATCCAATGATGTTTTATGGATTAAAACAGTTACAATATTAACAACTTTTCTAGGTTCACTTCTACTATTCATTATAATCAGGAAAAAATCAAGGTTGGTAAATACCAATAATGAACTGAATGAAAATCCAAAGTTAAAAATGGTAATGAATTACAAAGGCCAAACATTAGACCAAGAAGCATTGGATGAAATCTTTGAGATAAGTCATATTCAATCTGCTGAATCAAAAAGATTTAGAAGGGCCCAATTAATAAAAGAGCTCAACACGAAGAGCCAGATTAAATATAGCGCAGATGTCATAAAAAGAAAACGTGATCCTGATGATGGAAGAAAATTTGTTTATCAAATCTTGCCATGAATTATAAAAGTCAAAATAATAAAGGATTAATAGACAATAATTAATCCCTTATCAATTTGATTGCGGTTATTGTTTTTGACAACCGTAAATTGTAGCCTTGTCACCATATTGAGCTTTGATCATTTTTTTTACATCTGCAGGTGATTTAGCTGTTATTTGGGTTTCCATCGTACGAGAACCAGCTTTTATTGCAAACTTTACTTTATAAGTATTCATAATATAATTATTTATTTGATATTTATTTCTTTAGTTACATATGCTAGGAATTCAAGTTCTTTATCTGCTATATTATCATCAACCAATGCCATATTTTTTAACAAGCTAGTTAAAGTGCTTTTGAGTTGTATAGGGCTAGTCTTAAAGTAATTTATAGCCTCATCTAACGGTATCTTTCTGATTTCATCTAATTCAGATAGATCAATCTTTACAGTCTCAAAACTTTGTGTTAGCATCTCCTTTTCCATTGAATCAAGATGTCCGTCTGATATTGCCATTTCGATCAATATTCTAAGAATGTAATGTCTATAATCAACTTTCGTTTTAGGCTCTAGCACAAGTTCGTCTAGTAGAGACCTTGACTTATTATCAGATTCTTCTTTAGTTTTAATTTTAAAGTATTCATCTAAAGGAGATGTGATATGGTCTGCACCAGCCTCAGTTAGGCTGGCACAGCCAGAGTTAAATAATTTAGAGATATAGTCATGCGTATCATCATAATGTTCTTTCCAACTAAAACAGGACTCATAATACTCTATATTTACTTCAGGGCTTAGAAAGTCATCAAGATCAATAAGTCTAATATTAATAATACTGTCGATCGTATCTTCCATACTGAGTTGCTCTACAATTTCATTCTGAGTTGAAAATGTGGAACCATCTTTGGTTTTGAGTTCTTGGATAACTATTTGTCCTGATACATTTCTTACAGTAATTTCACTGATTGTTTTCCAGCTATCAGTTTTGTAAGTTATCATTGAATTTATTTTCATTTATGGATCATTTGGTGTTAATAATTATCTCCATTTAAGTTTGTGTCCTTTATTACACATAACAGAATCTGGATTTCTTTCACAAAATTCTTTTAGTTCTATTTCGAGTTCTTTAGATGACTTTGATATAGACTGGAGCTTATAATCTAAGTTCATATCTTTTTTTACAGTGTCATCAATTGACTCAACATGATTGGTTATTCTTTTTGATAAAGCATTAAGTATTATTTGTACAATAATTCTCATCTAAACTTTTTTTGAATTACACTTTAATTTATATTCTTCCTTAAGAATTATACAGCAGAATTTTGAGCCTGTACGAATACTGAATGCAGAAACTTAACTATCTCTCTTGATAATGTAAATTCACCCTTTGTCAAACTTTTCAATCCTTCTGTTGTCGGAACAGTGGACACATCCCAGTCTCCTTCTGTCAATATGCATGCAAATAATTCATCTTCTTTTCCAATTGTACTGATATAGAATTGCCCTTCAAGGTCCTGCACTCCAATACTCCAAGAAAAGCGATGTAGATTTTCAGATGTGAAATCTTCTAATATCTCAACATCTTCAGGATAGAGAACAAGCTTTGAAATTTGAGGTTTGTCTTCTACAATATTTATTTTAAACCAACTTGGTTCTCCGTAATTAGAAACTCCCCATCCGTTATAACCAAAATGTAAAGAGAGCCCATTCAAGCTTTTAATATTCATGACTAATTTTTACTCAAATAACAGGTGAGAAATACCACTAAACCAATGATAAACTGGTTTAAACTGATAACAACTGAATATATTTGAATGGTCACGAGCCATAACATTGGGTATAACCTCATATCTCTTCTTCAGAGAGACGATCGATCGATCTAATAGTAGGTGAATAAAATACGCCGCGTAACATACTTTGATCAGGGAATCTTCCCCTTGGTCAGACTCTCGATATCATAATTCCGTTATGCTTACCCTCACAAATAATTAGTACATTGAGATTCCACACAGAATTAACCTAAATAAATCCTCCACTATGAAAATTCAAATAATAGGAGCTATCCTTTCTTTATTGCTATCAAGTAGCTTACAAGCACAATGTGATTTTAAAGTGAATGAAGAAAGTCCGTCAGGAATAAAGCATGTCGTAACAAATTTTGAATGGCTATCGGAAAAAGGAGTAGTTGCTTCTTTTGGAATTTCAAGTTTTTATGATGGCACCCCACATTTTAATATCTCGGTTTGTTTTCCTGGTGATGAACATTTTCATATTGATAAAGAACACGAGGTCACATTTTACTTCAAAGATGCAGAGCCAATTAAGAGAAATAATTACATTAGAAAAGGGGCAAACAAAAGTAAATATGGAGTAGAAATGTGCAATGTCTACACTATCCCAATAGACGAAGAACTGAGGACAATGTTCATGAAGGAAGAAAGCGAATGCGCATTGAAGAAACTAGAGTTCACTCATAGCAATGGAAAAGAAGAAGTTGAGGTCAAAAAAAAATATGCTAACATCATTGGTAAGCATGTGAAGTGCATTTATGAATTATCAATGGAATGGCCTGAAAAATAATTCATCAATTTAATAGATAAGGATATTATCTAATACTCATAAAATAGGGATGGAACTGACTCCACCCCTATTTTTCACTTTAGTCCCGATGGGACTCTATGATACAGTTACTATAGTCCGATCTAATTATCCGACACGTTATCGATCTCATCTTCTAGATCTTTAGTGGCATCTTTTAGCTTATCTAGTTCTGACTTACCCTTCTTCTTAGGTTGAGTTTTTGGCTTGTCGGTAGACTTAGTATCTTTCTCGGTAAACGTAAAACCCTTCTTATCTGTGCCGACATAGATAGTGTCACCAGCAGCTAGATCACCTGATAACAACTGCCTAGATAGAGGATTGATTATGTCCCGCTGAATAACTCTCTTTAATGGTCTTGCGCCAAATTGTGGATCGTATCCTAGGCTAGCAATCAAGTCCATTGCTGAGTCAGAAAATTCTATTGACATATCTTGTGTTGCAAGATTTTTCTTAGTCTTCTTGAGCAGAATATTGGCAATCAACTTAATCTCAGCCTTTGTCAATGGCAAGAACATAATCTTGTCATCTATCCTATTCAGGAATTCAGGTCTAAGTTTTTCCTTTAAAAGGTCAAAGACTTCTAGCTTAGTCGTCTCGATAATATCTTCACGATGTTCTGCACCAACTGCGTCTAAGTCGTCAAAGTTTTCTAGGATTGTCTCCGCTCCCATATTACTTGTCATAATGATAATACAGTTTTTGAAGTTAGCTTCTCTTCCTTTATTATCAGTCAGTCTACCATCATCAAGTACCTGAAGTAAGATATTGAAAGTATCAGGGTGAGCTTTCTCTATTTCATCAAGTAGAACGATCGAGTATGGTCTACGTCTGACTGCTTCAGTCAACTGTCCTCCTTCATCATATCCGACATATCCCGGAGGTGCACCGACTAGTCTTGAGACACTATGCTTTTCCATGTACTCACTCATATCAATCCGAGTAATTGCCTTCTCATCATCAAAGAGTACTTCAGCCAAAGACTTAGCTAGCTCTGTTTTTCCCACACCAGTCGGCCCTAAAAATATGAAGGATCCTATTGGCCTATTAGCATCACCTAGCCCAGCCCTTGATCGGCGTACCGCATCAGATACTGCGATCACTGCTTCACTTTGTCCAATTAACCGTTTACCGATTTCATCTTCAATATTCAGTAGCTTATCTTTTTCAGATTGCATCATCTTGGTCACAGGAATTCCGGTCCATTTAGCTACGACTTCGGCAATCTCTTTACCAGTAACTTCTTCATTAGTGAATCGATTTTCTTCTGGAAGTTCTTCAAGTTCTTTCTCTGCTTCAGAGATTTTGACTTCAATCTCTTTCATATCTCCGTACCGTATTTTAGCTACAGCTTCAAAATCACTATTCCGCTCTGCTGATTCAGCTTGATACTCAAGATCCTCCATCTGCTTCTTAAGATTCTGCAGAGTATCAACAATCTCCTTTTCGTTTTTCCACGTTGCAGTAATGCTATCTAGTGCCTCCTTGGCATCAGCAATCTGCTTATTGATTGCTTTCAGCTTTTTCTCATTGTTTTCTCGCTTTATCGCTTCACGTTCTATTTCTAGTTGACGAACTTTTCTGTCCATCTCATCGATTTCTTCTGGCACCGAATCCAACTCCAATCTTAATTTAGCAGCAGCCTCATCTATCAAGTCAATTGCTTTATCTGGTAACTGTCTATCTGTGATGTAGCGATTAGAGAGTTCTACTGCAGCAACAAGTGCATCATCTAGTATGTCAACTTTATGGTACACCTCATACTTGTCTTGGATACCTCTCAAGATAGAGATGCAATCTTCTAGACTTGGTTCATCAATGTAGACGGTCTGAAATCTTCTGACGAGTGCTTTGTCCCTTTCGAAGTATTTCTGGTACTCATCCAATGTAGTAGCACCAATAGTTCGTAGCTCTCCTCTTGCTAGTGCAGGCTTAAGAATATTGGCAGCATCCATTGCTCCATTACCACCACCAGTTCCGATTAAGGTGTGAATTTCATCAATAAACAGTATGACTTCACCATCGGAATCGTGGACTTCTTGGATTACAGCCTTTAGCCTCTCTTCAAATTCACCTTTGTATTTTGCACCAGCAATCAATGATGCAATGTCCAATGAGAATATCTGCTTGCTTGCTAGATTCTCGGGAACATCCTTCTTGACAATTCGCCATGCGATACCTTCTACAATGGCTGTCTTCCCTACTCCAGCCTCACCTACAAGTATTGGATTGTTTTTCTTTCTTCTTGATAAGATGTGAAGGATTCTTCTGATCTCTTCATCACGTCCTACGATCGGATCAAGCTTGCCACTTTCTGCTCTTTCATTGAGATTGATTGCAAATTTCTTCAAGGCATTGTACTGGTTGTCACTATTCTGATCAGTAACTACTCGACCATTTCGGAGCTCAGTAATCGCGGCTTTCAATCCATCAACTGTCACTCCCATATCCTTGAGAAGTGTTGATGTTTTATCGTTTCCTTTTGCAATACCGAGAAGCATCAGTTCTACTGAGATATACTGATCTCCAAACTCCTTCATCAGTTTTTTTGCTCGACTCAAGGATTGATTGGCGTCATTAGTTAGGTGTTGCTTCCCATCTCCTCCAGTGACCTTTGGATACTGCTTGATCATATCCTCCAGCTTAGTCATCAGGCTGACCATATTTACGCCAAGCTTAGAAAAGAGAAACTTAGGAATAGATTCATCAGTCTTATATATCCCAACCAAAAGATGAGATGTATCTACCTGCTGCTGATCTTGGCCTCCAGCGATTTGCTGACCTTTGAGAATCGACTCTTGTGCCTTTATTGTGAAATTATCGTACTGCATATCTTTATATCATTGTTGTGACTCTAAACTTACGTCAAATGTGATACCACTTGTGTAAATACAAAAAAATCAAGACAATTTGGCTTACACTTCAAAATTATACTGAATAAATGACAACTTTCTTCAGCTAGATCACTTAACTAAGGCCAAATGTAATCTCAAGAAATACAGTTTTTCACTTAGGACGTCATTTTGCTTTTTATTTATTAAAATTGGATATTTGTGCTTACATTATATTATTAACATCCATTCCACTATGCCTGCCAGCTTTGGATACCGCTTGGTATCCGCTCTTAATGTATTACTATGCCTTTGTATTTCCATAACCTTACATGGACAGACTACCACTCATCTGAATTTTAATTCGATTGATGTCACCGATGGATTATCGAATAATTATGTCAATGCGATCGCACAAGATAATCTTGGCTTCATCTGGGTAGGTACGAATGATGGACTGAATAGATATGACACTCACGAATCAATTTTAACATTTAAGAGCGGAGAAATTGGATTGGAATCAAATACCATAAAATCGTTGTTTGCTGACTCCAATGATCATTTATGGATAGGAACTTCCTTTGGCGGATTAGTGAAGTTTAATGTTAAGTCCAATGAAACTAAGACCTACAATAAGGATAGCAATGGCAAGCTTCTGTTATCTAATAACGAAGTACTTTCGATACAAGGAATTGGAGATGAGATCTTCATCGGTACTGAAAATGGACTCAATGTATTGAATCCAAAAACAGATAGCATATTTCAATTTCCAACAGGTAGTCCAGGACAGCTAAATCCAAGTGCAATTTTATCAATTACCCAAGATGAGAATGGGTGGATATGGCTTGGTACTTGGGGTAATAACTTTTACCTCTACCTTCCCCATCCGAGTGGTAGACATGATCTCGGCACATTCCGACAGTTCAAACTCGGTGAAAGCGAAAAAACTGCAAATATCTGGCAGGTGATACAAGATACAGAAGATCGTTATTGGGTAGCAACTCATGGCGGTGGACTCTTTTCAATGCACATTCCTCCTGAAGCCAATAATAAACAAGGCAAACAAGAATGGGAACCTTCATATAACCAATTCCTCCACGTACCGAACGATTACACCACCTTGTCTAGTAATTTTCCACAAGATATTGCCAAAGATAAAAGTGGAAATATATGGATAACTACTGTACATGGGCTCAACATTATCAAATCTGAGCAGCTTGAAGGATATGACTTCAGATCAAGCAACAATGATCTTGTAATCTCAAACCAATACTCTTATACTGGTGGTCAAAATTCTATTTCCAATAATCAACTGGAGGACTTGTATGTCGATAGACAAGGCCTGATTTGGATAGGCACTTCAGCTGGGCTAAGCCTATACAATCAGAGATCTAATCAGTTTGATTGGTGTTTCCTTGACTATAGTTCCTTGGACAATCAAGTCGATTTTGAAATGGTTGGTACAATGGCTAAAATTGATAAGAGTACCATCTTGTTGGGGACACGTAATTCCGGATTACTTACATACAGTGCTGACGAGAATAAGATTGTCAAAAATGACCCAATCCTAAGTCAATTTAATAATAAATCAATCCAAGCATTAAACTATAATCAGAAAAGTAAAATATTATATGTAGGCACAATGAATAACTTGTATTGTGTCAATCTAGGTAGTAGTAAGATCATTAAGTATGGGATCCTAGAAAGTATGAAACAACCCCAACAAAATCTAGTCATCAGTTCTCTGATAGAGGATCAATCAGGTCAAGTATGGGTAGGCACTGAATCCGGGTTAGTCAACATTAATAAAGAAACTAGAGATATTACTTGGTACACATACGATCCAAGTGACAATAATAGTATTTCGGATAATGCCATTACACAAGTTTTTGAAGATAGTGATGGTACCATTTGGGTTTCAACCTTCAATGGAATCAACATTATCAAACGCGAAAATAACACTATAGAATTCGAAACATTTCAAAGAAATCCAAATGACATAAATACAATACCAACCGACCAAATAAGAAGTATCAGTGAATACGACGGTAAACTCTACTTTGGATCAATTACAGGCATTTTTACAATGGACAAAGACACGAAGAAAGTAAACCTTATCAATGAGTCAAAACCCAAGCACACAGTTAACGGTATGCACATCACTAATAATGGAATTCTGTGGGCTGGTACAGCGGATGGTCTATTCAGATATGATATCAATCAAAAACAATCTTACCTCTACACTCAAAAAGAAGGTATTGACCAATTAGCATTTAGAAGCTTCGGCTCTATGATAGATTCAAATAATACCTTCTACATTGGCGGTAACAAGAAGTTTGCAATCATTAAGGATGAAAAACCAAAAAATTACAATCTCGAACCAAACCTACACTTCACTAATATCAAGGTGATCAATGCGGATTCAGAATCTACAGTAAACGGACTATATCAATCAAGCGTAGAACTCCCACCTAATAACTACTATCTAGAAGTCAACTATACTAACCTCGACTATAGTCAATTTGACAATAACCAATACGCCTATAGACTTCTTGGATTTACTGCCGATGAAGATTGGCATTATACTGATGATGAACAAGTCTCATACACCAATCTTGAAAATGGGAATTATACATTTGAAGTAATGGGTATAGTGGGAGGTGAGAATTTATCAGAACAATCTACAATTTCATTAGATATTACCGTCAAGCCAGCTTTCATAGAAACCCTTTGGTTCAAGCTCTTAGTTGCTGGTTCATTGATATTCTTATTCATCATGGGAATTTTCATGAGGACTAAAACATTCAGCAAGCGAAATGAATTGTTACGTCAATATAATATGAACTTGAATGAAGAAGTTGAGAAGACAGCATCTGCAAATACAGCTCTTGAAGAAAGAGAGAAGTCAATGAAAGATCTCTTACAAAAGCTGAATAAGTCCAATCAAAATCTTCAAAGGTCAAATAAGGATCTTGAGCAATTCGCTTATGTTGCATCACATGATTTACAAGAACCACTTAATACAGTTGGGGCATATACACAGTTGCTCCAAAAGAGGTTGGGCAATGATGATGACCTGAATGTGAAGTTCATGAATTATATCACAGCAGGAGTTGATAGAATGTCTGCATTGATTAAAAGTATCCTTACTTACTCGCTTGTCAGTTCAGAAGATATCAAACTGAAAAAGACTGACCTCAAAAGCATCATAGAATCCAAAGTCCAGGATCTCAATGGTAGGATTAATAAAACTAATGCAACTGTGAACATAGGCGCAATCCCTACAATTATCTGTGATGGAGATCAGATGGGAATGGTATTCTACAATATGATACTCAATGGTCTCAAGTTTAACAAGAGTAAGAAACCAATAATCAATGTCTCTTCGACTGAATCTGATACATACCATATCTTCACTGTTGAGGACAACGGAATAGGTATTGCTGAAGAGTATCAAGATCAAATATTCGACATCTTCAAGCGACTACATGGACAAGGAGAGTATGAGGGCACAGGGATCGGGTTATCATTGTGCAGCAAAATCATCCATAGACATGAGGGCAAGATATCAATAGAGTCTACTGTAGGTAAGGGTACTAAGTTTATCTTCTCAGTGAGTAAAAATCTTACCGAGACGCTAGAGCCATAACTAGTATAAAATTACACCCTCAGATACATCTCCAACAGATTCACCTGTTCCCTGATTATGTAGATATCCTGCATACCAAGCTAGACTACTATCAACCTTGTGCCAGTTATCTGGCGTTACTTCATATTGGATAGGTAATCGTTCAGAGAGTTTAGCTGAAAACATTTCAATGTCAACTTTGTAGAACTCTTTTAAGTCAGCGAACCTATGGTTTAAGACTTGCTTTGGGTACGTTTCATAGATCGTGTATTCTGACAAGTTTGCTCTGAGTTGCATCGCTCTAGCTGTCAATCCTCCTAAAAACATTGGTGACATTGCCTTTAATTCACGATCACATTGTCGATAGTGGTAACTATTCCCACTACTAGTATCTGTATAGACAATGGGCAATGACAAAGGAGCATCTAACATAATCATTGAAGGCGAATTCTCTTTCACCCAGTCGATAATCATCTGATCAGCATCTTCTTTTTTCTTTGACTGTAGGAAGGTGAGAGTGTCGTTTTCGGGATAGCAGATTACTGTTGTACCAGCTACTTTACTTCCATAGTCGATGCCAACGATCATACTCTAAGTGTTGACATTCCACCATCTACTGGAAATACTTGCCCCGTTACCCAAGAAGATTGATCTGAAAGCAAATAAGTTGCCGCAGCCGCGATATCTGATACCTCTCCCACTCTCTTAAGTGGATGCCGTTGACCAGCACTAGACTTCTTATCATCATTGCTCAGTAACTTCTCCGCAAGAGGTGTATCAGTAAGAGATGGTGCTACACAGTTGACACGGATATTGGGTGCCCATTCAGCAGCAAGTGACCTTGTGAGCCCTTCTACTGCGCCTTTAGCCGAAGCCACACTGGTGTGAAAAGGCATCCCTTGATTAACTGCCACCGTAGAAAACAATACAACTGAAGCTAGGCCATCACTTTGCTTTAATGGTCTCATTATCGCTTTGAGAATATTGACTGCTCCCATCACATTGACATTAAAATCATTGATAAAGTCGTCAGGCTTTAATGATCTGAATGGTTTCAGGTTAATTGTCCCGGGACAGTATGCCATCCCATCTATCTGATCTGGCAGAGATAATTCCGATGCATCATCTGTTGTCACATCAAAGGCAATATGTCTAACATTTGCATGAGCCACAGGAGCTGTTCTACTCAGCACAATTACGTTATTATTGTCACACAATTGTTCAACAATACCAGCACCTATACCCATACTGCCACCAACGACTAAATAATTTTTCATTTACTATCTATTTGAATTTGTAATCAATTGTAGTATTGACAACGTTCCTACCATAATTGTTGCGAAAGGAACTACATATGTAGGCTATGTTAATATGCAAATATTTAATTGACATATTGACTTTTTACATATTAATATTCTCTACATTTGTGTTGAACATTATCCAAAACAATTATCGCAACGAAATTCCACGGGAAAGGAAAGTTACTCATTACAGGAGAGTATGGTGTACTAGATGGTGCTATGGCATTCGCTGTACCCACTAAGTTCGGTCAGACGCTTTCAGTAAAGAAGCATAGATCCAGTGACATTCACTGGAAGAGTTACGATAAGAATGGAGAGATTTGGTTTGAATCGAAGATCAATCTCATAGACTTTACTCCAGCTACAACAACTGATGAATCCATCAGTACCCTTTTAACTAAATTGCTCAAGTCAGCAGTAAGACTCAATTCTGAGTTTCTTGATAAGTGGAATGGTTTCAAAGTAGAAACACAATTAGAATTTGACCGAATGTGGGGACTAGGATCTAGCTCAACATTGACACATCTTGTTGCGCATTGGGCAGATGTTGAACCACTTTCCCTACACTTCAAGGCGAATAACGGCAGTGGATATGATGTGGCTTGTGCTGGAGCAGAAAATCCGATTCTGTATCAGATCAATGGAGATGATATCTACTTAGAAAATCTTGATGATTTCAGACCGGCATTTATCGACAACCTTTATTTCATTCATCTCAATAAGAAGCAGTCTACATCCAAGAGTATTGACTACTATACTAAGCAGGTGAAGGGTAAAAAAGCACTTGCTAAAGTATTGACAGACCTGACCGAGGCAATCGTTGAGTGTACCACCATTAAGTCATTTGAAAAGGTCATAGATGAACATGAGAAAGTCTTATCATCAGCACTGAATCTAGAGACTATCAAATCAGAGCATTTCTCCGACTACTGGGGCAGTATCAAATCACTCGGTGCTTGGGGAGGAGACTTCATACTTGCTACCTCTGATCGAGATGCAGATGCTACAAGAGCTTACTTCCACGATAAGGGGTTTGAGACTGTACTTGGTCTAGAGGATATCTTGATCTAGTCCATCCTTTTCATTTCTTTATATAGAGTAGAGAATTTTCACAGTCAAGAAAGACAAATCTCATTAATCTAGACTATAATTATCTTGTATACCTCAGTGTACAATCCACAGGCATAGGTTCTGGGTCCTGGTCATTGGGAAATATATCAACAAATACATTCAAAACCAATTCTTCCTCCGTAACATCAACACTCTCTATTCTCCCTTCATACTGTGCTCCATCGTCAGCGATGAAATAAAACTCACCTCCTTGATAGAAGCATTCTCCATTAGGTGATTGTTCTACTGTGATTGGGATATCATTAGCATCAGTATTGAACAATTGAACTTTAATCTCATTGGGATCAAACTCAGATACTATAATCTCTATTTCATCGAGTAGCAGATCCTCTAACTCAGTACAATCATTGCTTATCAACACATGGGTGCTTGAAGGCTCACTATTGAGACAATCTGGATTTGGATCGGGATCATCAGGATCATTTTCGAATATGGATATAGGATAGTCTATAGTTGTTAATACTGTACTTGCCGTCCGATAGACGATTTCGATCACATAGTCTCCAGGTATCAAGTCTACTGTAGGATCTGTTCTGACCAAGTCGAGATTCCTTACTCTCAGTCCATCAAAGATTGTATCCACAGCAGATAAGTTATCAAAGGGTTCAAAGAAAGAATGTCCAGCTTCAAACTTTACAGATAGATTCGTATTCGCTGGAAGGTTATTGAACTCTACAAATACATCTTCCGGCTCTCCTTGAATCCATTCATAAATGATGAAAAAACTCAAAGCGCTACTCGCCTGAGAATTAATCAACACGTTATCATCTCTTCCAGTCACTCTGTAGGCGTAGATCTTAGGTGCTACCTCAGCTTGTCCTGCGTACAGTGCATAAGGTACACTCAATAACTGACTAGCACCAATGAACTCATAATTGCTGCCACCGGTGATATCTTGAGATATACTGAGAAACTTAGATCCATCTGCCCAATCAATCTCAGTAAAATTTCCATTGACAGGCGTACCTTGACCTATTGCCATCGTGTACACACCATTCATATTCGTATCTACAGTATGCGTCTCGGTGTAGATGACTGGACCGTTGATTGCTCCATCCAATATCTGCACCTCTACTCCGACAGATTGCTCAGTCACCGGATTTGCACTCCCATCTAAGACAATCGCTTGATAGCTAAATGCTTGAGGTACTTGGCTAAAGAGTCCACTGCTCATCAATAGAAGAAGAGTGATCAATACGATTAATCTAGACATAGGGTTACTGTTTGATAAATGTGAGGGTTGATTGACGATTAATTGAAAGATGATAGACACCAGTTTGGAGATGACTGATGTCAATGGCTTCCTTCTTGGCTGTCAGAACTACTTGACCGCGAGTATTTACTATTTCCACAAAGTCAATTGAATCAGTAGAATGTATCGTCAGAATTTCGCTTGTTGGATTGGGATAAATCTCAAATTGTACAGCATTGTCAGACTCATCTATTACACTGACTGTAACACCATTACCTGCGACAATACTCAGTGTATTGACAAATCCCGAATCTTCAGAGACAACGATATCGCCTACGAAACCAGACCCAAAGTCACCTTGTATGCTGAATGGAGTGATCATACCATTGCTACTTTGCCCGATTGCTATATTCAGTGATGTGCAAGCTAGAATTATCAATACTAGCTGCATTTTCTTGCATAATTGAGTAATATGATATGGAGCTTTAATCATCTCTATTTTCAGCTGTAAGGATTAATTATATCAAATATATAGATTCTAGACAACATCAACGAACAATGACCAATGGACTCGCATACGCTATCTACCTCTGTTATTTAGAAGGGTGGCGGTTGATGCCAAAATACTGTTCGAACGGAGTGAGTTTATTTTGGCTTGATTTTTTTTGCTTCGTTTTTTCATCTAAGGAAAAAATGAAGAAGTACGCTTAGAAAGTAAATCTCTAAAAATCTACCACCTTCCTGACTTCAGTAAAAATGCCAACTCTATCTACGAAAGATAATCTGCACTTCAAAATCATTGTTTCGTTTATCTACCTCTGTTATTTAGAAGTGTGGCGGTTGATGCCAAAATACTGTTCGAACGGAGTGAGTTTATTTTGGCTTGATTTTTGTGCTTCGTTTTTTCATCTAAGGAAAAAATGAAGAAGTACGCTTAGGAAGCAAATCTCTAAAAATCAACCACCTTCCTGACTTCAGTAAAAATGCCAACTCTATCTACGAAAATCATATTTCTAAATCTTATTGCACTCTAATGAAGAATAATCTTCTCAACAAATGTCTCACCACTCTCACTCACAACCTCGATAACGTACATCCCTGTATCTTGCCTATACAAGTCAAGCTTGAGCTGCTCTGTATAATCTACATCTTGTGTATAGACCACTTGA
>CALISO010000075.1 GCA_938041445.1 uncultured Saprospiraceae bacterium | reverse complement strand
ATCGGTTTGCATATAGACTATGGTGTCACCATCGGGAACCGTAAAAGGTTCAACTTTTGCTCTTTGTAAAGTATTAGTAGGAATAGTGTACTTAGTTTCAGGTTTTACTTTGGCTTTTTCTTTAGAAGGCTCAATCATCATCGCCTCGGTAAAAGTCTCAGGATCATATATGATCGTTGTATCGTATTCTATAGATTCTGGTTTTAGAGATACTGCAATATTATTACTTGTTCCTAATCCTTCAGATTCACTTATGTGAATTTCTTTTGCTTTTAGGAAAAGAGAGTTGCCGCCTTTTTGATGAATGGTGACAACAGATAATGAACCCTCTTTTTTTACACTTATTTCTCTATTATGTGTTGTAATTCTAATGTCTTTTGATTTATTCTTAGGCGTTATATGGGCTACATAATCAAACTGCTCAAGAGAGTTCATGTCTTTAATGTTCTCCATTTCTAATCCTCCAAAGAATTCTCCACCGTTTAGAAAGACTCTGTTATCAATGATAAGTTGAATTTCTGGACGATTTGCGGGCAGCTTGTAACCGCCATAAATTTTAACTGGTGTGCCTTCATTGCGGATATTCTTATCTTGAGTGGTCATCAAAACAACTCCATACTTCCCTTTTTGACCATATATCTCAATTCCTTTTTCGTCATCCAAGAATTTGATATCTACATCTTTGGAGTTAATAACCTCTATTGAATTTCTATTTTCAGTTATGACACCATTGAATACGAATAGTGGATCTTTGCTGGTTCCGTTACTAACAGCAATTTGGTTTTTATCAAAAGGCACTTTGATTGGTATGTAAAACTGTACTCTTCTTTTTATGCCGTTATCTTTTCCGACCTGCCAGCCCAGATCGTCGGACATTTCCTTTATGACTCTTACCGCTTCTTTTTTTATCGCACTGTTTGTTTCAGATCCCACAGCTTGAATATGTGAGGCTTCACCATTTTTTTCAATAGTTATAGTTACTGCCTCCCAAATTCCATTGGGCCTAATATTCATATTTTCATTTACTCGGAAGTTGTTTTTGATATACTCTTTGATGGTCTTATGTGACCTATGAATGTCTTTAGATTTACCAATTAGAGGCATGTCTGTTACGCCTCTGTAGATCGTATCACTTTGAGCCAAGATGCTTTTCGTATGTACTTCTATAACTCCGTCTGACGCTTGATCTCCATATTTGGTAATAGCGGCTTCTCCTTTTAGAACATTGATGTGCTCGATATCATCTGGAGATAGGTTTTCAAAATACTTGTTGCCCTTCCCTTTAACGATGTTATTTATTACTATTAATGGGAGTGTATCTTTTTGAAAATTAATGGAAACATCCCCGGTTAGTTTTGTAATTCCTGCAGATCCATCCCATTCCATTTTATCTGCATAAAATTCAGCGCCATTGTTTGTTGATTCTCTGACATCATTTTTATAGGCAAAGGTGACTGTGATTAGGTTGTCTTTATTTTTGTATGTAGAGTTTATTATGTTGAGGATGCCAGTATTGAAGTCAACAGTGTAGTCAATGTTTTCTTTTAGAAGAAAGTTGTTTGCTGTTACTACAACAGACTCTTTTAGTATATTGGACTGATTCGTTTCTTTGAGTAAACCAAAAGAATTAGCTTCAGCTCTGAGTTTAACGATCTGATAGTTTGACTGCTTTATAGCCTTGAATAAGTCAAATGGGCCAACTTCTGATCCGATACAATTTAAATCGACAATGTGTTCTCCTGGTTGTGCAATCTTTCTATAAGCAGAGGCTGGGGTGATATTGCTCTTCTCTTTTGTTAATTTAACAAAATCTTTATTGTTCTTCTCAGAAATTGGCTTTGAGGACGACGAAATCCCATAAAGCTTAACTACACCATTCTCGCCTCGGGTACCATATTCTTCCATGGCTGGAACTGGACACATCCATTCAATCGTTTCCATTTCGATTGTTTTTGATCTGTCTATATAATTGCTTAACGGCAGGGTGATTTCTTTGTCATCAATAAAAACAAGTGGAATCTTTGTCTGATCAGTCTGGTCAAGGTATGAGAAGAGGTCCAACATGGCTTCTTTGTCGCATAGGCTCGTTGATTCTGATATTGTAAAAGTGTTGAGATCTTCATCTCCATGATATTTGAAAATAGGATTGAGAAGGCCTTCTTGATTTTCTATTCTTATGTTAATCTTGTCATTAATGTTTTCAAGCTTAAGATTCCAAACTAAAGTTTCTTTGTCTTTTATTGGGTGTGGTTTCTCGTTGATTCGTACAACTTGGCCTGAGTTATTATTGAAGTAGTTAGAAACGACGGGCGTCTCACTACTGACTCCGAGTATTTTATCAATTGAAGACTTTTTAGTATAAACCTCTATACTGTTGAATTGGCTTCGATATTCAATTTCTTCTTCTACTGAAGTAAAATACTTCTTTTCTCCTTCATACAAGTTGATTATTCCATTACTATTTATGAAATCATTAATAAGCCTAAAGATGTCATCGGACGGTTTTTTCTCAGTGATGAATTCTAAAGCTCCGTTTTTACCTAAATCGCCATATTTTTCAGTTGCTATTTCCTTTATGAGGATAGTCATGGATTCAGCAGTGATGTCGCGATCAAGTGAAATGAAATCAGAAAGATTGTCCGTCATCACTTCTCCATCGACAACGATTAAAAATGAGTGTTTGGGATCATAGTTATTTATAACTTCAACAAAGCCTTCAGTGAAAGCATACTCTCTCAAATAATCTGCTTTGGATTTATATTCATCTATATCCGCATAAATTTTGGCTGGGAAAACAGAATATGAACCTTCACAATCTATCTGCCATTCTTTGATCAGATCTTCTGTCGTATAAACCTCCTGACTCTGATACCCAGAGAAGACAACAAATAATAAAATTAAAATCGGCAAGGCCAAAGAGTACTTCAGCCAAGCCGACTGTCCGGATTTTTTCTGATACATCATGTTTATTCTTTTTTTAATGTG
>CALISO010000074.1 GCA_938041445.1 uncultured Saprospiraceae bacterium | reverse complement strand
AAGTGCCAAATCTTGGTGTCACTGCCAATTCGAGCACCATCATCAACGATAGCTGTGGGGTGTACATAAAAAGGTGAAGAATCTTTCATCTACCTCAAAGATACAGAGGATGCTTCATATGTCACTGGAGTTGGATGATTTTGAGTCATTATCAATAAGACAATCAAGAGCAAAGAGCTAGACTTACCTTCAATAAAAAAACCTCTTCTCAGCGAATGCTAAGAAGAGGTCGTATGATTTATAGATGATGCTAGAAGCTTACTTCTTTACAGCATCTCTAATTTCTGCAAGTAACGTTTGATCTGCAGTTGGTGCTGGATCTGGTGCAGCTCCTAATGCTTTGATCTTAGCTTTTCCTAACATGAAAAGTACAAATCCTACAATCAGTAAATTGATGATAGAGTTAATCCACTTTCCGTATCTGATAGCGTTAGCAGGTGATCCGTCTTCTGCAACAGCATCTCCTAGAGGTATCATCATATCCCCAAAATCAGATCCTCCTGCAAAGTGTCCTACGACAGGCATGATGATATCATTTACAAATCCATTGACAACAAGTCCTACTGCTCCTGCAAGGATTACAGCAATTGCAAAATCAATAACATTCCCGGTAAAAATAAAATCCTTAAATTCTTTCCACATGGTTTTTTAGTTTTAGTTAGTTAAAATAAATTCTTCTTGTTCAGTTAGAAGACTGCAATGTACAAAAGTGGTCACTTAAAAATTAATAGTTTAACTAAAAACATCTATATAAGAGGTTACCATTCAATTCGGTACGCTTATAATATACTATGCATTTGTGTCGTAGAGAGAATTTTAGCTCTTGCATCGTCTACACTTAATCTTACTTGTTCTAGGCTATCTCTATCTCTGAGGGTAATAGTTCCATCTTCAAGAGTTTGATGATCGATTGTCACGCAATATGGTGTACCTACTGCATCTTGGCGACGATACCGTCTTCCGATTGCATCTTTTTCGTCATATGTCACTTGTGTATGCTTCTTCAACTGGAGAACCACATCCTTGGCAGCATTAGTCAGATTTTCATCATTTTTTAAGAGTGGAAGTACTGCGACCTTCATCGGTGCTATTGGGTGAGGAAGCTTCATCACTATCCTCGTACTTTCTTGACCTTCTGCATTGGTCAATGTCTCCTCTTGTAGTGCATTACTTACTACCGCTAGGAACATTCTATCACATCCGATAGAAGTCTCCACTACGTATGGTACATAGTTTTCATTGAGCTCAGGATCAAAATACTGAACCTTACGTCCGGACAATTCTTGATGTTGATTTAGATCAAAGTCTGTCCTAGAGTGTATTCCTTCTAGTTCTTTGAATCCAAATGGAAAGTCAAACTCAATATCTACCGCGGCATTAGCATAATGAGCAAGGTTGTCATGATCGTGAAACCTCAATTTCTCTTCAGGAGTACCAAGTGATTTGTGCCATTGCATTCTTGTCTCTTTCCACTTCGCATACCATTCCATTTCTGTACCAGGTCTAACGAAAAACTGCATTTCCATCTGCTCAAATTCTCGCATCCTAAAGATAAATTGTCTCGCTACGATCTCATTACGAAAGGCCTTACCAATTTGCGCTATACCAAATGGGACCTTCTTTCTAGAAGTCTTTTGCACATTGAGAAAGTTGACAAAGATCCCTTGAGCTGTCTCTGGTCTAAGATAAAGCTTGCCTTCCTCTCCAGAAATATTACCCAATTGAGTAGAGAACATCAAATTGAATTGACGTACATCAGTCCAATTCTTCGTCCCACTGACTGGACAGGATATCTCACACTCTTCAATAAGTGCTTTCATCGCAACCATATCCTCATCTCTCAGATGATCATTCATCCTGCCTAGCACACTATCTATTTTCGCTTGACGATCAATGATTCGACCATTAGTAGCTCGAAACTGTTCTTCATCAAAGCTGTCACCAAATTTCTTAGCAGCCTTTGCCACATCTTTCTTGATCTTCCCTTCAATCTTAGCACAGTAGTCTTCTATCAAGACATCTGCTCGGTATCTCTTCTTAGAATCTTTGTTGTCTACAAGAGGATCATTGAATGCATCGACGTGACCTGAGGCTTTCCATACTTTAGGATGCATAAATATTGCAGTATCTATCCCTACAATATTGTCATGCAATTGAGTCATACTTTGCCACCAATAAGCCTTGATGTTATTTTTGAGCTCGACTCCATTGGGTCCATAATCATAGACAGCTGCGAGTCCATCATAGAGTTCACTAGACTGAAAGATGAATCCATACTCCTTACAGTGAGATACCAATTGTTTAAAATCCATTGTCTGTTATTCGTTGTTAACGACTGTAATAGTCAAAAGCAACAAAGTTAGTAAAGACAAAACCTTTATCGCCTTTTCTCTATTACCTAAATAAAAAGAACATATGTTCGGATTCCTGAAAAAAGACCCAAAGAAGCAACTAGAAAAGCAGTACAAAGAATTATTAGCTGAGGCACATCGCCTTTCTTCTACCGACAGACAAGCTAGTGATGCCAAGGCTGCAGAAGCAGAGGAAGTCGCCAAGAAACTTGATGCAATGAAATAAGGGTGTAATTCCCCGAACGATTGCTTACATTTACAAGACAATATCTATCGATTATATGTCTAATCATACCGTCTTGCTCAATGGCAAAGAATACAATCTAAGTCCGGCTGATGTCGCTGACATTAGTCTAACTCCTCTTGGTAATCATCAATACCACTTTCTTGATACCGCTTCTGGTGCTTCTAAGAGTATAACAATTGTCCAAATGGATCTCGATGCTGCTCAAGTAGAACTTGACATCGATGGTCAGAGATACTTTACTAATATTAGTCTACCTATAGATAATCTGATCAAAGAACTTGGTCTAGATGTGGTAGCTGGGCCTGCTACTGACCGAGTCATCGCTCCAATGCCTGGATTGGTCTTAGACATTATAGTTTCACCTGGTCAATCCGTCAATAAGGGAGACAACCTCCTCATCCTAGAGGCTATGAAGATGGAAAATGTCATTAAGTCCCCTGTAGATGGTATCATCAAGTCAGTCGAAGTTGATAAAGGCAACCCAATCTCAAAATCACAAGTTCTAGTTACTTATGAAACCGACTGATATCAACACATTGTTATCATCATTTGAGACGGAGAGTAGAGGCGCTTGGGCAAAAAGAATTCAAGATGCATTATCTACTGAGCAACAGTTACTTGATAGTAACCTAGGTTTATCTATTACAGGCGAGAGACCTGAACATCCCTCTTATGCAAAATTCAACCATCAATGGAAAATTAGTCAATCGTTTCATTATAATAAGAGTGTCAATCCTAAAGAACTAAACCAAGAAATCTTGGCAAGTCTGAGTGGCGGTGTTGAGCACTTAATGATTATTCTCATTGATAATCTTGATCTAGATTCGGCAAAAGTCATATTTGACTCAGTCATCCCCACATATATTAATACAACTTTTCTTATAAAAGATAGCAACATATCAATGGAGCTCTCTGACAATTGGAAGAGCAATAACTATCAAGTCCTAAATCTTGTGGTTGGAACACATTGGTTGACATTCGATGCCAGCCAGTCTGATGTTGACAACATCGTATCAGCACTGAACACGATGCTCCAATCGATTGACCAACCATCTCAGACATATTATATCAATGTGCCGATAAACGATGTCTACTTGTCGGAGATATCTAAACTCAGAGCTCTACACCATACTTTCAATTTGATTAATCAAGAGTGCAATTGGCAACATCGCTTGCATATTGTCGCAACCTATGGGTCAGCTGATCACAAAGATCTTGACTATGAGAAAATAGGAAATACTGCTCGTGCTACTGCCGCTATCTTAGGAGGAGCACATACAATATTACCATTTGGACTTGAACCGAGCGATGCTGAAGAAATGAGACTCGGCATCAATCAGCTACACCTACTTCGTCTTGAATCCTACCTTGACAAGGTCGCCGATCCACTTAGCGGTAGTCATCTCATCGAACACTATACTGATACTATCGCAAGAGCAGTATGGACCAAACTAAACGAATCACAATGAAAAAAATCTTAGTCGCGAATAGAGGAGAGATTGCCTGTCGGGTGATGCGATCTGCCAAGAAATTGGGCATTGCTACCGTTGCCGTTTACTCAGAAGTTGATGTTAATGCCCCACACGTTGTATTAGCGGATGAAGCATACCTTGTTGGCCCTTCACCCAGTGACCAGTCCTATCTTGTCATTGATAAGATTATCAAGGTGGCTGTAGACTGCGGTGCTGATGCCATTCATCCCGGTTATGGATTCTTGAGTGAAAATGCGGTATTTGCTAATGCCGTAAAGGAAGCTGGGTTAACTTTCATCGGACCATCAGCAGAGTCAATCACAGTGATGGGTAGTAAACTTGCCGCCAAAGAGGCTGTTTCAAAGTTTGACATACCAATGGTGCCAGGTACAGACAAAGCTCTCAAAGACAAAGAAGAAGCTCTAACAATCGCTAAATCAATTGGCACACCTGTGCTCATAAAAGCCTCTGCCGGAGGTGGTGGTAAGGGTATGCGGATAGTACACGAACTTAGTGAAGTCGGAGAAGCATTTGACAGGGCCGTCAGTGAGGCAACTAATGCCTTTGGAGATGGATCAGTCTTTATAGAAAAGTACATCACTTCACCTAGACACATTGAAATACAAATCCTTGCGGATAACCACGACAACTACATTCACTTGTTTGAAAGAGAGTGTAGTATCCAGCGAAGACACCAGAAGGTTGTAGAAGAAGCACCTTCGGTTGTACTAGATGATGATCTCAGACATAGGATGGGTCAGGCTGCGATAGATGTTGCAAGATCATGTAACTATAGCGGTGCAGGTACAGTAGAGTTTTTACTCGATAGTGAAAAGAACTTCTACTTTCTTGAAATGAATACGCGTCTACAAGTAGAGCATCCAATTACAGAGTTGATCTCAGGAGTAGACCTCGTAGAACAACAAATCAAAGTAGCTCGTGGAGAACATCTAACAATCAAACAAGATATGCTGTCTATTACTGGGCACGCAATTGAGTTAAGAGTTTACGCTGAAGACCCAGAAACGAATTTTATGCCATCAATCGGCACACTCGACACCTATCAACTACCTAGTGGACAGGGCATCAGAGTTGACAACGGATATCGAGAAGGTATGGAAGTGCCAATCTACTACGATCCGATGTTGTCTAAACTTGTGACCTATGGTGCCGACCGTGATGAGGCAATAGCTAAGATGATTTATGCTATTGATAATTATCACATCGAAGGTGTGAAGAACACCTTGTCATTTGGAGAATTTGTGATGCGACATCCGGCATTTCTCTCGGGAGATATTGATACTCACTTTGTAGCAAAGTACTTTACAAATAAGGATGATACTTCTGCAAATCCAGAAGATGAACTCGCAGCTAAGATAGCGCTTAAGCTTTTCCTAGAGTATAAATCTAATCACCTAGCGATTCCAAGGTTATGAAACTCCCTCCATATACATCGCAAGTGATACTTCCTGAGTCTCAAGATGGGCAATTCTTCTTAACACCAGAAGGCATATCCATCCCCAGTGACAGGCCAAAAGATATCCAGCCTCATGAAGCATACAACTCTGGCAAACCGCCCTATCTAAGTGGTCCCTATCCGACGATGTATCTCGGTCGACCTTGGACAATTAGGCAGTATGCCGGATTCAGCACCGCTGAGGAGTCAAATGCCTTTTATAGAAAAAATCTCGCTGCTGGACAGAAGGGATTATCTGTTGCATTTGACTTGGCAACACATAGAGGATTTGACTCGGATAACCCACGAGTAAGAGGAGATGTTGGCATGGCTGGTGTAGCCATTGACACTGTTGAAGATATGAAGCAGCTTTTCGATGGCATTCCACTTGATCAGATGTCTATCTCGATGACAATGAACGGTGCTGTGATTCCAATTATGGCATTCTACATTGTGGCGGCAGAAGAGCAAGGTGTCACACCTGACAAACTCAAGGGTACTATCCAAAATGATATTCTCAAAGAGTTTATGGTAAGAAATACCTACATCTATCCTCCTGCTCCATCGATGCGGATTATCGGAGATATATTCTCTTATACCGCAGAGCTTATGCCGAAGTTCAATTCGATCAGCATCAGTGGATATCATATGCAGGAGGCAGGAGCTCCGGCGGATTTAGAGCTTGCCTATACCTTGGCTGATGGGCTTGAATATATCAAGACCGGACTAGCTCAAGGATTGAAGATTGATGACTTTGCTCCACGATTATCGTTCTTTTGGGGCATAGGCATGCATCATTTTATGGAAGTGGCAAAGTTGCGAGCAGGTAGAGTCTTGTGGGCAAGTATTGTTAAGCAGTTTGATCCACAGAATCCAAAGTCAATGTCTCTACGTACACATTGTCAGACATCTGGATATAGTCTCACAGCTCAAGATCCATACAATAACATTAGTCGGACCACAATAGAAGCTCTATCCGCAGTCTTGGGAGGGACACAATCCCTACATACCAATGCACTTGATGAAGCACTAGCACTACCTACTGACTACTCGGCTAAGATTGCCCGAGATACTCAACTCTATCTTCAGAAAGACACAGACCTTTGTAAGGCAATTGACCCTTACAAAGGTGCCTATCACATAGAATATCTAACCGATGCTCTCATCAAGAAAGCTTGGGGACATATCCAAGAGGTCGAGGCAGAAGGCGGTATGACCAAGGCAATCGAAAAGGGAATTCCTAAACTCCGGATAGAACAAGCGGCTGCAAGAACACAAGCAGCAATAGATAGCGGCTCTAAGCAAATAGTCGGTGTCAATGTCTTTCAACAAGAAGAAAAAGATCTTGGATTTGATATCTTGGAAGTTGAAAATGACAAAGTCTACGCTGAACAGGTCCACAGACTCAACCAGATCAAAGCATCAAGAGACAATGACGCTGTCAACAAAGCACTTGCCAATATTAAGTCCATTGCAGCTAGTGATGGAAACCTCCTTGCAGCTGCCGTAAAAGCTGCGAGATTGAGAGCTACTCTTGGTGAAATCTCTTCAGCAATGGAAGCCGTGTTTGATAGACATCGTGCAACCAATAAAACAATCCAAGGTGTATATTCAAAGTCAATTATGAATGATGAAACATTCTTAAATGCTCGAGTGCTCTCTGACCGTGTTGCAAATCATATTGGTCGTCGTCCACGAATTTTGATTGCTAAGCTTGGTCAAGATGGCCACGACAGAGGTGCAAGAGTAATTGCGACTGGATTTGCAGATTTAGGATTCGATGTGGATATCGGACCATTATTCCAGACTCCTGCCGAGGTCGTCAATCAAGCAATTGATAGTGACGTACATCTGATAGGCATCTCATCACTTGCCGCAGGACACAAGACGCTTGTACCAGCAGTGATTGATACTCTCAAAGAACGTGGAAGACAAGATATCGCAGTGATTGTTGGAGGTGTGATCCCTCCGCAGGACTATGATTTTCTATTTGACAAAGGAGTCTTAGGTGTCTTCGGACCAGGGACAATTTTGTCTGAGGCTGCAGGCCAAATATTACAACTTATGCTTGACCAACTAGAACCAAAATAATGAAAGATAAACTCAAACAGCTCGAATCCCTACAACAAGAAGCTCTTCTAGGTGGAGGACAGACTCGAATCGACAGCCAGCATAAAAAGAAGAAACTTACCGCAAGAGAACGGGTGGAGTTACTCCTCGATGTTGGATCATTCGAAGAAATGGGGATGCTCGTCAGGCACAGAAGTACAGACTTCGGAATGGAGAATCAAAAGTTCTATGGAGATGGAGTTGTCACTGGTTATGGGACTGTCCAAGGTCGACTAGTGTATGTTTTTGCTCAAGACTTTACAGTATTTGGTGGATCACTATCAGAGACACATGCAGAAAAAATTATCAAAGTAATGGACGCTGCAATGAAGTCGGGAGCACCGATCATCGGACTCAATGACTCTGGAGGAGCTCGTATCCAAGAAGGTGTCAAGTCACTTGGTGGCTATGCCGATATCTTCTACAAAAATGTGATGGCTTCTGGTGTCATTCCACAGATATCTGCAATCATGGGGCCATGTGCTGGTGGAGCAGTATACAGCCCAGCAATGACAGACTTTACCCTTATGGTAGAGCAGACGAGTTTTATGTTTGTTACTGGCCCAAACGTGGTCAAGACTGTAACTAACGAGGAGGTCACCTCTGAAGAACTAGGCGGAGCGATGACTCATGCTACGAAGTCTGGTGTGACGCATTTAACCTCGAGTAATGATGTGACTTGCATAGAAGATGTCAAAACCCTTCTAAGTTATCTGCCTCAAAACTATCGCGAAAAAGCACCTAGTACGGATTACGAACTCACATCAGAACAACGGCCTAAACTGAGAGAGATTATCCCTCCTGAATCTACTCAACCCTATGATATTAAGTCTGTAATTAATGAGATTGTGGATACAGACTCATTCTTTGAAATTCATAAAGACTATGCTGAGAATATCGTGGTTGGGTTCAGTAGGATAGCTGGTAAATCAACCGGTATTGTTGCAAACCAACCGATGCACCTCGCAGGTGTTCTAGATGTAGATAGTTCTAAAAAAGCAGCGAGATTCGTAAGATTTTGCGATAGCTTCAATATTCCTTTGCTTGTCTTAGTCGATGTTCCGGGATTCTTGCCTGGTACACATCAAGAGTGGAATGCCATCATCACAAATGGAGCAAAACTACTCTATGCCTTTAGTGAAGCTACTGTACCAAGAATTAGTCTGATTACTCGGAAAGCATATGGTGGAGCATACGATGTGATGAACTCCAAACATATCGGAGCAGACTTCAATTTTGCATTTCCATCAGGTGAAATCGCAGTGATGGGAGCCAAAGGAGCAAGCGAAATCATTTTCCGTAAGGAGATCGCTGCGGCTGATAATCCAGAAGAAAAATTGAAAGAGAAAGAGGCTGAATATGCAGAGAAATTTGCCCATCCATACCTTGCTGCAGAGAGAGGATTTGTGGATGAAGTCATTGATCCGATAGATACTCGGAGAAAGTTAATCAAGGCATTTGCGACGTTAGAACACAAAAAAGTTGTTAATCCCGACAAAAAACACGGGAATATCCCTCTGTAATGTGTCTTGTATAGGAGGCAATGACTATCTTGCTTTATATAGATGACACTTTATCAAGACATAACATCTGACAAATCTAAAGGCATCAAGAAACTAGCAGTCTTGATTGATCCTGACAAAGTGAAGTTGACTTCACTTGATAAGACTATCCACCATGCTAAAAACGCAAATGTGGACTTGTTTTTTATCGGAGGGAGTATGATTTTGAATCACCGTTTAGACGAGGTTGTCACAGCTATCAAAGAACGATGTAATATACCTGTTCTACTATTTCCTGGTAGTACTTTTCAGATAACAGATGCTGCAGATGGACTCTTGTTTTTATCCTTAATCTCAGGTCGTAATCCAGAGTTGCTCATAGGCAAACATGTTATTACGGCACCTTACATACGAGAGGCGGGCCTAGAAGTGTTGTCTACTGGCTATATGCTTATAGATGGAGGTAGAGCCACATCGGTCTCATATATTAGCAATACGCTACCCATCCCACATGATAAAGATGACATTGCCGTCAGTACAGCAATGGCAGGTGAGATGCTAGGTCTCAAGATGCTCTATCTAGATGCAGGTAGTGGAGCAATGCGAAGTATTTCATCATCTATGATTTCTGCAGTTAGAAAGGCCGTCGATTTACCCATGATTGTTGGAGGTGGTATCCGCAATCCCGAAGTTGCAAATGCAAAGGTCAAAGCTGGAGCTGATATCGTCGTTGTAGGTAATGCCTTTGAGTCAGACCCAGAACTCATCATCGATATGTCAGTAGCCATCCACCAAGAAAGTGCAAATATCTCATCTTCCAGCTAGCCAATATGCAAGGAACTATCGTCCGTAGTACAGGCAGTTGGTATGATGTTAAACTTGAAGATGGAACAATTCTTCCTTGTCGAATCATTGGAAAATTTCGTCTCGAGGACAAACCTGTTACTAATCCTGTCGCAGTCGGTGACTTCGTAATGCTAGAACCTGTCCCAGGAGAAGATACAGGCATGATCAAAGAAATTTGCGATCGTAGAAACTATGTCATCCGTCAATCTCCACGCAAGAAACACAACCTACACATCCTCGCGGCAAATATTGATCAAGCACTCTTAATTATCACCGTTGCAGAACCCAAAATCAAGCAAGGGTTCATCGATCGATTTTTGTTGATGACAGAGCCTTATGACATTCCAGTCCACATCGTCTTCAACAAGTCAGACATCTATGATGAAGAAGACCTACTGATGTTCAACTATCTCAAGGCAGTCTATACGTCAATTGGCTATGACTGTAGTCTCGTATCCGCGGCTACTGGACAAGGTTTTGAAGAATTGAGACTCTATCTCAAGGATAAACTAACACTATTCGCAGGGCAATCCGGAGTCGGTAAGTCTACCCTCATCAATGGCCTCCAACCCGATCTGGAGTTGCGAACAGGTGAGATCTCAGACTATAGTGGCAAAGGGCAGCACACGACCACCTTTGCAGAAATGTTTGACTTAGAAGGTGGAGGGCAGATCATAGATACTCCAGGTATCAAAAACCTCAGTTTCAATCACTTTGAAGTAATGGATGTAGCACACAATTTTAAAGAGATTTTCATTGAATCAACCGATTGCAAATTCGATGATTGTATGCATCGCAATGAGCCAAAGTGCTCTGTCAAAAATGCAGTCGAAGAAGGCTACATCAGCGAACTCCGGTACAACAACTATCTCCAACTCGTACAAGAGGTTGAAGACCAGAATTATTGGGAACGCAAAAGTGGGTTTTGAGCACTTTGCAAACTTTTCTGTCTGTATCTAATTGAATTTTAACATTTAGTTGGACTTGCTGAAGGATTCCCCTCATTATTCCTTACTTTCAATAGATAAATAGCTCCCTTAAAACTTATTTGTAATGACTAGATTATTCCTATTAATCTTAACACTTATATCTATTGCTCAAATTGTGAGTGGGCAGACTCTTGGTGCTCCAGATCCGTGCGACGATGGTACCCAGAACACATGTATGTGTGAGACTGCACCTGTCCAGTGTACTATAGAAGCTCTTGATGGGTTTGAATATACAATGAGTGATTTTCAACATCCTAATGATGGTCCTACACCAATGTGTCCTGGCTTGACTGGTACAGTATCAAATAATCCAACTTGGTTTGCTTTTTTATCTTGGTGTGAAACACTTGAACTTGAAGTTTGCTATGATATGTGTTCAGGTGGTGGCTTCACATCAGGCCTTCAAGCAGCAATATATTCTGATTGTAGTGATTTACCTGGTTCATTAGTTACTGGGGCATGCGGCACCGCTGGATCTGGATGTAATAATAATGATTGTAGAACTTTAAATCCTACTGGAATGACAGTAGGTGATACGTACTATTTCTTAGTTGATGGATGTAATGGAGCGGCTTGCGATGTAGAGATAACTGTGACAGGAGATTGTAGTCTAAATGATATGCCACCATGGGATCAAGAAATACAAGGAGATGAGTTACTTTGTTTTCCCACTGGACCAGTAACTTACTCAGTTGATGATCATACCGGAGCTGTTAATTATTATTGGTTTGATGACTTTGCTGATACAAATGAGGCAACGTTTAATCCTTTTGATTCTGGTACAGATCTGACAAGTACTTCTTATACTTTTCCTGCTCCTGGTGTATATGAGATTTGTGTAGACGTGGATAACAAGCCATGTATCCAACCTTTTGCGAGCCCAGAACCACTGTGTAAGGACATCACTGTACTTGATGGATCTGCAGATGCTGGAACAATAACAGCTACAACAAGCCCTTCTTGTCCTAACACTGAGATAACGTATGAAGCAACAGGCTTTACAGATACAGATGACTTTGACCAATACATCTTTTTGACCGATATGGATGGGGAGATTATTCAATGGGCTCAAGGAAGTTCGGATTCTTACACCTTTCCTAATTGTGGAATATTCTCTGTTTATAGTTATAACTTCTACAATGGCGCTGATCCAGAATATACCCTTCCAGAAATAGGAGATGATATTGATGATACGGGGTTAACCTATAACGACTGTGGGGTCGATGACTGTTTCTGTGACTTAGTAGAGTTAGTTATTGAGTGGGAAGACACTTCGCCACCGACATTTGACGACCCGCCTGGTGATATGACTTTTGATTGCCTTAGTGAAGCTGATGCATTTGGTCCATTGGATATTACAGATGATTGCCTCGGTTCTACAACTGTTGATGGTATAGAAGAAATCAACGGAGATAATTGTGATGGAGGAACTGTGACGCGGACTTGGGTGGCAATAGACTCTTGTGGTAACTCAGCTACCCATGTACAAACAATCACAATCAATGCTACTGACCCACCGACATTCACCAACCTTCCAGATGATGAGAGTCTAAGTTGTGCTGATCTTTTAGATGGAGAAGTTCCCGTCGACTACACGAATAATGGTGTAGGTGATTGCCTCATTGCAGGTACAGTACTTGGCACACCTGACATACAGCCAGATATCTGTGGTGATGTTGTTATTTACACCTGGATTATCCCAGATACTTGTGGATTCGATGTCACCGCAACTCAGACAGTTACAATAGATCCACCACTTGATATAGAATTTCTCGATGTGCCAGATGACGTCACCATCACTTGTGCTGACCTTCCATTTACTCCAGTGAATCTAGACTATACCAATAATGATATTGGTGATTGTTTCATAGAAGGCACAGAAGATACTCCTGAGATTGATGGGACCCTCGATATCTGTGATGATGTAATCACAATCACATGGGAAGTAACCGATTTCTGTGGAAGAGTATTTGATACAATGCAAATGGTGACTCTTGAAGATACGGAACCACCAGTCTTTGTAGACCCACCTGGCCCATTGACTTTTGATTGCTTTCTTGACATCCCAGCAGCTGAAGATCTTGTGTGGACGGATAACTGTGACGGTACGGGTATGGTCCCCCTTGATACTCAAGTTGATAACGGGACTGATCTGTGTACAGCTGGTGTTGTGGAACGAACTTGGATATACACTGATGATTGTGGTCTCACTGTGACGCATACCCAAATGATCACAGTGAATCCCCCTGCACCAGTAGTTTGGACATCTACTTTGCCAGATGATATTTCTGTAGAATGTAATGAGACTGTCCCTCCAATGGAACCAATTATGTACTCCAATGGCACAGGAGATGGATGTGAGGAAATGGGCTCTATACCGGGTGAAGAGACAGGTGGTCCATTACTCATCTGCGAAGATTTCTTAACAAGAACTTGGGAACATTCAGACCAATGCGGTAATCCAATTATGCACGTACAGACAATTACCCTCATAGACGTCACTCCTCCAGAGCTTCAAGACGAACCAGGCAATCTGACTTTAGATTGCTACCTCGACGTACCTGTAATGGAAGATCTTGTGTGGACTGACAACTGTGACGGGACTGACAGTGTTGAAGGGGTTGAGGCCGGTACGATTGATGTATGTACGGGTGGTACGATTACAAGGACTTGGACATATACGGACATTTGTGGTACAAATACAGATACCCACGTACAGACGATAGAGGTGACACCAGTACCAGATGCTACTTGGATCACAGCCCTACCAGAAGATGTCACGATTGAGTGTATCACTGATCCTCTCCCTGACCCAATCGACTTAGAATGGTCTAATGCTCCTGCGAGTACTAATTGTTTCGAGACAGATTTCGCCTCTCCCGTTGATGCTGGCACATTTGTTAATTGTGGTGACCAGATTACAAGAACTTGGGAAGTGATTCCAACTTGTGGGCCAACATTGACATACGTGCAGACATTTACATTTGAAGATATCACACCTCCAGAGTTTACAGATCCTCCTGCGGATATGACTTTCGATTGCTACCTTGATGTCCCAACGATGGATGACTTGGTGTGGACCGACAACTGTGATGGCACAGATAGTGTCCCTGGTGTGGAAACAGGGACAATCGTTGACTGCGTAGGTGGTACCATTATGAGAACTTGGGAATACACAGATCTCTGTGATAATCCCGTCACTCATACACAGACAATCACTGTGACTCCTGTTCCCGATATTATCTGGTTGACGGCACTTCCGGAAGACATAACTATTGAGTGCATTACTGATCCTCTGCCAGACCCGATAGATTTAGAATATTCCAATGCTCCTATAAGTGCAAATTGCTTAGAGACAGATTTTGCGCCTCCTGTTGATGATGGGACTTTCGTAAATTGTGGTGACCAGATTACAAGAACTTGGGAGGTGATTCCAACTTGTGGGCCAACATTGACATACGTGCAGACTTTTACATTTGAAGATATCACACCTCCAGAGTTTACAGATCCTCCTGCGGATATGACTTTCGATTGCTACCTTGATGTCCCAACGATGGAGGACTTGGTCTGGACTGACAACTGTGATGGTACAGATAGTGTCCCTGGTGTAGAAACGGGAACGATCGTAGACTGCGTAGGTGGTACCATTATGAGAACTTGGGAGTACCTCGACCTCTGTGACAACCCTGCTACACATACACAGACAATCACTGTGACTCCTGTCCCCGATATTATGTGGTTAACAACCTTACCTGCAGATATCACAATAGAGTGTATTACTGATCCACTTCCTGACCCTATAGATTTAGAATATTCTAATGCTCCTGTAAGTGCAAATTGCTTGGAGACTGATTTTATCTCTCCTATTGATGCTGGAGCATTCGTTAACTGTGGTGATCAGATTACAAGGACTTGGGAAGTAATCCCGACTTGTGGACCTACACTTACTTACGTGCAGACATTCACTTTTGAAGATATTACACCACCAGTATTTACAAGCACTCCTGCGGATATGACTTTCGATTGCTTCTTAGATCTTCCGCTTATGGAAGAACTAGAGTGGACTGATAACTGTGATGGCACGAGTACAGTTGCTGGTACTGAAATGGGTACAATTGATGACTGTAATGGTGGCGTAATTACAAGAATGTGGGAGTATATGGATCTCTGTGATAACCTGGTTACTCACACTCAGACTATCACTGTCAATCCGGTACCAGACTTAGCTTGGATATCTACCTTGCCGGGAAATGTCACAATACAATGTGGCGATCCAATACCTCCAGCAGAAGACCTAGACTACTCAAATGCACCGACTGGAGTTGCTTGCGAAGAAGGCTCTAGTATTTCACCTGAAGAAGCAGGAGAACTTCTCATCTGTGGTGATGAAATAATCCGTACTTGGGAAGTCACAAGTACGCTTTGTGGAGATGTACTTACACATGTGCAAGTCATTACCTTGGAAGATTTAACACCACCAGTATTTGTCAATACGCCAGATGCTGCCATTATGATAAGTTGTCTTGCTGACCTTCCAGCATTTGATGATCTTGAGTGGGAGGACAATTGTGATCTTTCAGGTACTGTACCTGGTTCAGAATCAGGAAACCTTGATGCTTGTACGGGCGGAAGTATTACCAGGATGTGGATGTACTCAGATGTCTGTGGGAATGGCCCAGCCGTTTTCAATCAAGTAATTACCCTAGTACCGCCAACACCAACAGCATGTTCTGATGGTGATGATTGTACTATTGACGATAGAGAGACTCTCGATTGTGAAGGCAATGTCTGCGTTCCATGCGCAGGAGTACTCACAGACTGTAATGGTCTGACAGAATTCATTGCATGTAATGATAATGATGAATGCACGATAAATGATTTGAGAGAAGTTGCTTGTGACGGGTCATTCTGTGGACCATGTGCTGGAGTTGTCACTGATTGTAGCAATGGATTGACTTTTGATGAGCCTTGCTCTGATGGAGACCCTTGTACAATTAATGATATCAGAGTTATTGATTGTCAAGGTCAAGAATGTGTGCCATGCATGGGTACTCCTAATCCAACTCCAGTACCAACGATAACCGCACCTTTCAATGCTTGTATGGATATACCTGCTGAACTTGAAGCGTCCGACTGTAATGGGGAAGTCATTTGGTATGATGACGCTGCAGGAACGAATGTCATCTTTATTGGAGACGACTTCACTACGCCTCCTATTACGGGAGATATTGTGTACTATGTAGTCTGTGATGTGAATGACTGTCTATCAGAAATCGTAGACGTACCGCTCACTGCTGTAGATGCAGAAACAACAACAATAACGGGAGATGATATCATCTGCTTTGGCCAAGTATCAGAGCTTGATGCTGGTAATGGCTTTTTTATGTATGATTGGGGAGACGGTAATGACGATCAGACTCTCATCATTAATGAAGATGGAACGTACACTGTGACTGTTACAGATTTTAATGCCTGCACAAGTACAGATGAGTTCACAGTAGATGTTATTGAACCAGAACCAGCAGAGATAAGTGGTTCACTGACCTATTGTGAAGGATCTTCTACTACACTTACAGCAGAGACAGGTTTTGATTCTTATCTGTGGTTTCCTAGCGGAGAAGAAAGTAATGTACTTGTTGTTTCTACCCCTGATGATATCACACTACAGGTTATAGATCAAAATGGATGTCAATCCATCACCTTACTTTCAGTAGACGAATCTACATCGTTAGAACCTCAGATTACTGGCGATTTATTTATCTGTGAAGGAGAAGAAGTGACGCTTTCAGCAGGTGCAGGGTTCGATACTTATCTCTGGCCAGAGGTCGGAGCAAATGTATCGCAAATCACTGTAAATACTCCTGGTGACTACACTGTAGAAGTTAGCGATGGTAGTGGGTGTACGGGTTCATCTGTGGTGACTGTTGTGCAGTCTGATATTTTGGCTCCGACCATAGCAGGAGATAATCCATTCTGCCCAGGTACTGATGCAGTGCTAGATGCAAGCGATCCAAATTATACAGATTATACTTGGTCTAACTCAAGTACGAATGGTAGTATCACTGTAACTACTCCAGATACATACTCTGTGACGGTAACCGATATTAATGGCTGTACACACATCAGCACAATAGACTTAACTGAACATATTCCGCCTACGGTTACCATTACAGGTGATCTCAATATTTGTGATGGGGAGATTACGACTTTGACTGTTGATGCCGGATTCTTGAATTATAGCTGGAGCGATGGCGTGACAACAACTAATTCTTTACCCGTTAACAGTTCTGGCAGTTATAGTGTTACTGTTACCGATAACAATGGTTGTACTGGAGAGAGCTCTGTAATTGTTGTCGCAAATAACGAGTTAGAGGTCTTTATCGATGGTGGTACCACATTCTGTGAAGGTGGAAGTACTACCCTTGATGCAGGTACTTGGGCTGGATATTCTTGGTTGCCTTTTGGTGAAAATATCCAGCAAATCACCGCAAGTACCACTGATACATATACCGTAATTGTAACCGATGATAATGGTTGTACAGGTTCATCCTCTATTCAAGTAATGCAAGATGATGAACTCTCACCTACCATCAATGGTAATGAAAATGTCTGTGAAGGATCTACGACGACCTTATCAGTATTCGGTACGTTCACTACCTACGAGTGGGATACGAACGAGGGCACTGAGTCTATAGAAGTAGGTGCTGGAGATTATTCGGTCACGGTTACTGATGCTTCTGGATGTAGTGGTTCTAGCCAAATAACAGTTACAACTACCAACGCAGAACAAGTGACTATAGATGGAGAAACAGAGCTGTGTGACGGTGAAATAATTGACCTTACCGCGGTGGGAACATTCTCCTCTTATGCATGGTCTAACCAATTAACGTCGCAATCTATTACAATTAATGCTGAAGGTGAATATTCTGTAACTGCAACTGATAATAATGGTTGTACGTCTTCTACTTCTGTCAATGTTACTGTCAATACTTTGGCATCTCCAAACATTGTAGGTCCAGAAATTCTGTGTGAAGGAAGTGATGCCATACTCTCAGCTGGTGGTCCATTCACTACTTACGCTTGGAGTACTAATGAGGACACACAAGACATTACCATTAATTCTGGTGGAAGTTATACAGTGACGGTTACAGATGCATTTGGTTGTGAAGCCTCTTCGTCTGTTGCAATCAATGAATTGCCAAATCCTACAGTCTCCATTTTGGGCTCGACCACATTCTGTCCAGACGGGTTTACCATTTTATCTCTCAACTCCACATTTGAGTCAGTGACTTGGAGTCCGAGCAATGAGACTTTATCTGAAATCATGGTTGATACTGAAGGTACAATCAGTGTTTTTGTGACAGATGCCAATGGTTGTACAGGATCTTCTTCTGTAGAGATCAGCGAACAACTCAACCTCTCACTAGAAATATTAGGAAGCGAAGAATTATGTGAAGGATCAACAAGTACTCTCAGTGTGGGAAGCTTTATTACATACGAATGGAGTACAAATGAAGACACTCAAGAAATTACGATTTCTGAACCTGGAGATTATATGGTCACAGTATTTGACCAATCAGGGTGTAGTGGAACAGCCGATATCACAGTAACAGAAGTGGAATCGCTTAATGTAGAAATAGCTGGAGATAACAATCTCTGTGACGGAAGTAGTACAACATTGAGTGTGCCTGATATCTATACCTCTTATGAATGGTCAACTACTAATACAGGGGTCAATGAAATCCTTGTCAACCAGAGTGGTACCTACACAGTAACTGTAACTGACAATATTGGCTGTGAAGGATCATCAAGTATCGTAGTTGTTGATGTGCCCAATCCAAGTCCGATGATGGCAGGAGATCCTCAGCTTTGCTTCGGCGAATCAACAATTCTCTCATTGGAAAATGTATATGCAGAATACTTATGGTCTGATGGATCGAGTGATCCCACATTGGAGGTTACTGAACCTGGAATAATCTCTGTAGAAGTGACTGATATCAATGGCTGTACAGGATCGACGAGTGTCAACACTTCTTACTATGGAGATCCTATTGCTGAAATATCAGGTAGTACCTCTTTCTGTGTGGATGGATCTACTACCCTAGATGCTGGAGATGGGGCAAGTTGGTTGTGGTCTACAAATGAAATAACACAAACAATCAGCGTGAGTATGGAAGGCTTGATTTCTGTAGAGGTTACAGATATTAACGGTTGCGTTGCTTCTTCTGAAATTATGGTCACTGAGGAAGAATTTCTTATGCCTGCAATTACTGGGGATAGAGAGTTCTGTGATGGTGAGTCTACGATTTTAAATGCTGGAGATTTTGCAACCTATCTCTGGTCAACAAATGAGGTGACTCAAACCATAGAAGTCACAACTGGTGGACTTTACTCTGTTGAGGTATCTGATGTCGGCGGTTGTACTGGTACTAATGAAGTGTTGGTAGAGGTATTACCGCTACCAACTCCTGGTATCAACGGAGAACCGCAGATCTGTCTTGATGGTCAAACAATCTTAACCGTGGACGGTGACTACGAGCAATACGAATGGAGCAATAGTGAAATCACTCAAGCAATAATCGTCAACCAAACAGGAAATTACAGTGTCATTGTTACAGATACAGATGGTTGTACGGGTGCTACAGATGTTGAAGTAGTCTTATCGCCTACTCCAGATGTACTAGCACTTTCGTTAAACTGTAGTGATGATGATTTGACTTATACAGCTGAATTCACAACGTCAGGTGACGATATCCAAGCTCCCCCATACAGTGCAGATATTAACTCTGGAATAGTGACCATCAGTGGTATCGATATCAATGAGTCACTATCAATTACAATCACGGATTCAAGTACTTCTTGTGATACAACATTTGTTGTCAACCCACCAAATTGTGGTTGTAATGCTTCTGCCGATGCGGGAGCAAATCAACTGATCAATTGCGATATCATTTCTGTAACCTTGGGTGGTCCTGGTACTGCAACTGGTACGACATTTACCTATGAGTGGACAGATATAGATGGCAATGTTGTCAGCACAGATCCCACATACGATACAACTGAACCAGGAACTTTTACTCTCGTGGTCACTGATATCGTAAATGATTGTGATGATGAAAGCAGTGTGACGATTGATGATGAACGTAACGAACCGTTGGCAATCATCTCTGCTGATCCAGATAATGTCATCGACTGTGTCATCGATGCTGTAACCTTGACTTCAGGGGCATCAGAAGAAAACGTCATCTATACATGGATCAATGGCAAGAACATTACCCAAGCATTTGAAGTGGTAATTTCTGAAGGAGGAGAAGTCACATTAATTGCCTTGGATACGATTACAGGATGTAGTAATGAATCAGTCATCAATATCCAAGATCAGGAAGAGTTTCCTCTACTATTGATACAAGAACCAGATCCGCTCACATGTGTAAACCTAGCAGTAGTCATTGACGCAAGTCAATCACAAGGCAGTGGATCTATCTCCTATCAATGGTCAGACGATGCAGGAGAGCTGCCTGGAGAAAATACTCTTCAGCTAGAAGTGACAACACCAGGTCTCTACTATCTGGAAGGAACCGATAGTAACAATAATTGTCAGAATATTGATACCATAGAAGTGATCGAACTCTTCCAGTTTCCAGCAGTGGAAGCGATGGGAGATCCAGACTTGCCTTGTGAAAATCCAGAAGTTACACTCAGTGCAATTATAGATAATGGTGGTGCGGCAACGACAATTGCTTGGTCAACAACAGATGGAAATATCTTGTCAGCAAATGATGCTGCAAATATCGTTGCAACTCTTGCAGGCACTTATACCGTTGAGGTCACAGATGTGCTTACAGGTTGTGTGACATCGGATATGTTTGTCGTCAATCCGAATGGTGGCCCATCTGAAGTTGCTAGCGAGATAACTGATCCTTCTTGTGAAAATTTAACTGCAGGCGAAATTTTATTAGAAACTCTTGCTGGAGGGCAACCACCTTATACATACTCGGTAGACAATATGGAGAACACAACAGGAGTCTTCACTGGACTTAGTGGAGGGTCATACTTAGTGGAAGTTACTGATGCGCTTGGCTGTGCCTTCTTAACAACAATAGTGCTGGAAGAACCTCAAACTGTAACTCTTGAGGTCGATGAACCTGTGGTAGAAGTAGAATTTGGAGATGATGTAACAGTTAACTTGACGACCAACATCCCTACTGGTGATATTGAAAGCATTGTGTGGTCGCCAGAATTGCCAATACCATGTCCTCTGTGCTTGACTGTAGACTTTGAAGATGTACTAGTTGGTCAGTTGTATGAGATTACAATTACCAATTCGGAGGGTTGTATGGCGACTGCAACAGTGAGGTTCTTGGTTGATAGAGAAGAGGATATCTTTATCCCTAATATCATTCTTGTCGGTGATGATGACACATTCTATCCACAGTCGGGTAGTGAAGATATCATTACGGATGAGATGTCAATCTATGATAGATGGGGTAATCTTGTCTACATCAATACTAACTTCCAAACTAATGATCCAACCGCAGGTTGGGATTTAACTTTCAATGGACAACGAATCGAAGCAGGAGTCTATGTCTACCTCTTTGTCTTTGATGTGCCTGGCTTAGGTAAGATAACTAAGGCTGGTGATATTACTGTGATATACTAGATATGTCTCTGACCGATTCTCTTTTAAACACTCTGGATTGTTTCGACAATTCAGAGTGTTTATTTTTCATAGTCTCTACAGTTTAAAATAAATGTATGTGAAACTTCAACAATTCGTACTCCTCACAATATTTCTTGCTGGGTGTAATTCCAAAAACTCAGAACCAATAATTTTCTTTTTGCATAATCGATTCTTAGAAACCCATGAGTTAGAGGAACTTCATCCTGAGTTTGGACGAACAGAATACAAGGAAATAATTGAGGAATTTGAAAAAGAAGGTTTTAACGTTATCAGTGAAGTAAGAAAAGGCAATGTCAATGCAAGAGATTATGCTGAAAAGCTAGTCAATCAAATTGACAGCCTGATTCATCTGGGATTTGCGCCTAGCGACATAACAATTGTCGGGACATCAAAAGGTGGATATATTGCACAATACGTTTCAACAATTGCCAACAATCAACATTTAAATTTTGTATTTATTGGTTGCTATTCAAATGATGATATCGAAAACATTCCTGAAATTAATTTTTGCGGTAATGTTCTAACAATTTATGATAAATCGGATCCATACGGTGTATCAGCACAGAAGAGGAAAGCAACTTCAACTTGTAAGTTGAAAAATTTCAAGGAGATAGAGTTAGATACTGGGATGGGACATGGATTCTTATTCAAACCCCTAAATGTATGGATTGAACCAACTATCAATTGGGCAAATAAAAACTACAAAATGTAAAGTTCAAGATTGATATTGCCTCTTACTCTTCAATCAAACCCTGCAAGTACTCTTTGTCCTTACCCTCATAATTTTTCAAAGACTTACCTAATGTTTCCTTAAGTGTATCGATAGATCCGTTGTAGAGATACGCTTTGTAATATTCATTAGTGAAAGACTTGAGTTCTCTAAAATGCATGATAGATGTTCCAATCTCTGCGGGAGATAAAGTCTTTGTTAAAGCAATATAGTCGTTAACCATATAGTAGATACCCAAGTCAACCCCTTCGTCCAAATATTTACGGTAAAAAGGTAGGTCTTCCTTTGTCAGTTCTTGTGACTTGATATCAGAAATGATGTCGAGATATGGTAGTGGGTTGTTGACCTCCAAACTATCAATAATAGTCTCCCCTACTGATTGATCAATAGCGTATTCAATTGAGATGGCTTGCTTTTGTACTTCGTAGGATTCATCTTTCATACCAATGGTGGCTGCTTTATTTGCAAAGACTATATTACCCGTGGTTGCAATTGCAAAGATTGCAGACTGACGTACTCGACTGCTTGGATCTTCTCGCAAAATATCAAACAATTCATTGACTTCATACTGCTCAGGATGTAAATCTATAGTCGTGCTTCTTACTGTTTCATATGCGTAAGTACTTGCTCTTTTCCACGCCTCTTCAGATAATTCTGGATTAGTCGCTAAGGCATTCATCACCTCTTGGTAAGAATCTGAATAAAGCGCTAGATAGTTACTCTGTTCAGCAGATAACGGTGGGTCAAGAATTGTCCCAAGTGTTATATGTCGACCATCGACAACGACAACGACAACCTCTTTATCGATTGGGTATTTTATCTTTGCAATTCGAGAATCTATTGTCCAACTAACTTCTTCTGAAGTACCATCAACGTAGTAAATTTTTGGATGTAACTCCAGGTGGTAGATAGGCAGGTGGTTAGGCTCTTGTTGTTCTTGAATAGCCGTAAGTGAGATGCTATTATCACCATAGTCGACATCAATTGATAACGTAGGGTGGCCTGATGAAAAATACCACTGATCAAAAAACAGTGTGAGGTCTTGACCACTCACCTCTTCCATTGCAAGTCGTAGGTCGTGAGCTTCTACTGCTGTAAATTCATTATCATGTAGATAGTGAGAAAGTCCAGCAAAGAATACTTCATCTCCTAGTTTGTCTCGCAACATATGTAGAACTAATCCCCCTTTATTATAGCTATGCACATCAAACATATCTTCCTTGTCTTCATAATTAAAGTCTATCAAGTCGTGAGTAGCTCCTGATTCCGTAGACGCCAGATAAGATTGCAGTTCTGAAAGTCTGTGTTCTTCTGCTTTGTCCTTTCCGTATTTGTGTTCAAGCCAGAGGTATTCTCCATAGTTAGCAAAGCCTTCGTTCATTGTTAAGTTGGACCAACTCTCGCAAGTCACAAGATCTCCAAACCAATGGTGAAATAGTTCGTGTGCAACGATATTATCATTAGGTGCATCAATCAATGCTCGAGCATCTTTTTGGACAAATTCTCCGAAGATGACAGCACTTGTATTCTCCATTGCGCCTGACACATAATCTTCAGCAATGACTTGTGAATACTTATCCCATGGATATGGATATCCTATCAACTCAGCGAAGAATTGCATCATCTCTGGTGTATGGTTGAAGATCGCTTTCGCATCTTCAGCATAGTCTGGATAGACCATATATTGATATTCAATATTATCTTGAACTTCTTCTACAATTGCATAATCACCTATCGCTAGCATAAATAAGTATGGAGCATGGGGAAGGTTTTGCACCCAATGATCCTGGCGAAGATTGCCGGCGAGTTTTTGGCTGCTGACCAACTTACCATTAGATAGAGTTGTGAGAGTATCTGGCACTGTCACTTTTATTTCTTGTGTACATCTCTCATTGGGTTTGTCAATCGTTGGAAACCATCTGGAGTTATATTCTGTCTCTCCCTGTGTCCATATCTGAGTTGGCTTAGATGCGATCTCTCCGCGAGGATCTATGAAGAATAATCCTTGATCTGATGTGATAGCTGATCCCGCTTTCAATTTGCCATCAGGATGGGCTGTATAGTCGATAGTCAATTTTATATTTTCATCTTTATCTAGTGTCTTCCCAAGATTGATCACTAGTTGAAGAGAATCATATGTATAATCTGTTGTCTGGCTTCCATCAACAAGTATCTCATTGATTGAAAAATCTTTTGCGTCAAGAGTGATTTGATTTATTGGCGTAATATAAGGCGTCAACTCTAGCTCAGCCACTCCTATGACATCACTCTCTTCCCAGTCAAAACTCAACTCAAGACTCGTATGTAATAGGTCTACAATCCGAGTTGTCGTTACTCTACGTACTGGTAATTGCTGTTCATACCCATCAAGTAATGGTGTGGCTGTCACTGTCAATGTATCTAACATTTGTTCGTCTATGATGACTTCTTGCATCACATTCCTATTACATGACATTGCAAACATTGCAACTAAGATGCTGCCAAATACTAGTAATTTCATTGTCCTAATTTCTCTGTTCTATATAATAATCTATAATAGATTTTGCCTTGACAACCATAAACTCAATCCCGACTTGTGTCAAAAACTCAAAGTCTTCTTCCTCAGGGTCAACGGATAGACTATCTTCTACATATGCAAGTAAGTCTTCCTCAGGATATCTAAAAAAGAAGGTGTCAAATGCCTCTTTTAATAGCTTATGAGATTGAACGACTTCCCAGTTGGATTCTTCGTGGTTAATTAATGCATCTAAATCTTCAATAATAATCCCACAGCTTTCTAATAAGACAAATACAATACCATAGAGATATTCTTTCTCCTCGTCAAAGAGGACAGAACTATCTTGATCTAGGTAGTCAAAGTAGTCAACATGCTTATCAATTGACTTGTCATTTTCTTCTGATGCTGCGTTTTCCATCTGGAGAACTACAGTGTTGATGTGTTCTTCTGTGATCATCGGTTTACTTCTCTTACAATAAAAAATCCATCCTCTCCTTGCACCTGATAGAGTGGCATAAGTATCCGTCCTCCTGAGGGAGCAAAGACTTTACCATTAGCATCATCAGCTAACCACTCTCCTTCTGTTATGGAATCAAAATTTTTATACCCTGGTCTCATCACAAACTTATCTTCTGCCGTGATTCCGTGACTATAAGATAGCTCAACCACCTTGGGTAATGGCTCAGAAAATTTCAACAAGAGGTGATCGTGAATATTATCTACATGTTCAGAATCAACCATCTCAACCGTACGCATACAATTAATGATTGCGGCTACCGCTCTATTGACCGACATCGGATCCTGATGCTGCCCAGATTCAAAAACGACTGGAATAATCGGCACTGTTGATTCTAGATTATGGAAGTAATGCAGGTTAGTGTTTTTGAGTCCATCAGCGATTCCAAGGACAACTGGGGCTTGAAGTTCTTTTGCGATCTTGAGGCTTTCTGGATTACTGCTAGGAATTACAAAAATGCCAAGATCCGAAGAAGTTGTGTGCATATCTAGAATGATCACTTTAGAGTAGTTTCCAGACTCTATTTCTTCCATCACAAGGTTGTGAACTTCTCTGATTTCCTCAAACTCTGCTATGCTATTGTCATCAGGATTGTCCATCACTACTGGCGACCAACACCGATTCATATCCCGATCGATGAAGCGTTTCTTTTGCTCTAGCGCTTTATAATTTCCAATGAGACCAAGTACATGTCCCTTAAAGGTAAACTTAAGGTTACGGATATACTCTACATCCAGCATCTTCAAAACCAGTTCTATTGCTCTTACACCAGCTGGTTCATTACCGTGCATAGCACCAATAATGACCAACAAAGGCCCTTCCTCATCTCCACTAAATTTTCCTATTACTCTCTGCATCTATTCCTATTCTACGACAAAACTCTTAGTAATTCTTCCAATGTCAGATGTTACTGACACATAGTAATGCCCTGAAGGAATGTCTTTAATGTTGATTGATTGATTATCATCTGGCAGTGAGCCTTCCTGGTTGATCTTGCCATCATATCCAATGACTTGATACTGTCCACCTGCTAAGTCCTTGTTATATGTGAGTGAGATTGTTTGCCCTCTATGCGCAGGAATAGGATAAAGAGTTATCATCTCTTGATCTAGTATATCGTCTGTACTACTTACTGTTCCTTCCTTAGAATATGCAATAATCATATTAGGTCCACTTCCGGGATAGTTATTCCCATTTGTCGCAAAGTAAACAACACCTTCTGGACTGACTATAATATCTCTGATTCGTCCAAATTCATCAAAGTATTGATCTTCCTGTGTCACTTGGGTACCATCTTCATTAAATGTCAAGACAGACACTCTTGGTAACCGAGCAAATCCACCTAATACTGCCATCAACATCTTACCTTCCCATTCTGGTATTGCAGGATGATCATAATACGATAACCCATTGACTGCGACACAAGGTGTCCACTCAATCAATGGTTCGACAACATCATTATTATTACAGAAATTTATCTCTGCACTAGTATTACATGACCCTATTACCGCTGGCCAACCATAGTTGCGATTAGGCAAGATAAGATTGAACTCATCCGAAGAGTCTGGCCCATGTTCGGAAGCGTAGATCTGTCTATTTGGCCCGTAGGCAATACCTTGACTATTACGATGTCCAAATGAGTACACATAACTTGTAGGATCAGGATTGTCATCTGGTATGGTACCGTCCAGATTAATCCGGAGAAGTTTTCCATTGAGGTTAGATAGATCTTGGGAAGTATCGGTAGCACCAAAATCTCCTGTTGTCATCAATAATTTCATATCATCAGTGATCATCAGTCTTGATCCATTATGGATAAATCCTGCACTAATATTATTATCGAGAATGATTTCCTCATTTACTAATTGGCTACCATCCCAAGTGAATCGCACCAATCGTTCTCCAGATGGAAAATCGGCTCCATAGACATATACAAGGTATACAAATGGACTATTCTCAAAATCTGGGTGGATAGCTAGACCAAGTAGACCACTTTCTTGCACAGCTGACACCTGACTTCTGATATCCAATATTGTCGTGGTCAGCCCTGAGTTAGGCTCTATCCTGACAACTGTCCCTCTTCTTTCGGTTGCCCAAATGTGATCATCTGGTCCCCACTCAATATCCCATGGCACATTGAGCCCTATCGCCACTTCTGACTTGACTAGTATAGATGTTTCTAGGGTCACAGTGTCAAGTTGGCCATAGTTGAATATAGAAAATAAACAAAAGAGTAGAGTGTTGAGATATTTCATATTTGCAGAGTTTATGTCTGATGTAAATTACTACGACTAAGTGAGAATGGTCTAATATTCTTCTAACAATTCTATTAGGTCATCTAGATCTTCATAAGACTTGAATCCTGGTTTGTCCTCTGCGCTTCCTTTCAATACAATTCCTGTAAGTGGAAATTGCTCAATTAGAAATTGAATAAATGTGGTTGGATAGTCATCGGATTGAAAGAAGAAATTTGCAGTGCCTTCATACTTGGTCAATGCTTTCAATAATCCAGCTCCTGGATACTCCTTTTCCTCAAGCATAATAATGTAGTTGCCCTTTGGGTGTTGAGTCATTGCCTGCTCCTTGAATTGCAGAAAATCTAGCTGCACAAAGTCCGGTTCTTCTACCTCGAGTGGATAATCAAATACATAATTCACTTCTGCATCGAAACTTCGATGTGGAGGATTCTCTATCAACACTTTTGGGCCTTCGACCCACTCGGTAATTGCCTTATAGGATAGCTCATCTATCGCTCCTGGGCCATCGCCCAGATCATAAGTCAAATAGTCAACCTCAAGGGCTGCAAAATATCTAGCATCAGTGAGATGAGTGATCTGTCTTGCGATTACGGGTAATTTCATGATTGCATATTGATCCTATAGTCTTGTGTATAAGATTATTCTCCGATTATGATCGTTGAATATCAATGAAGACTAACATATATATTATAAAAATAATTAATATATTGTGCTTTATCTGATAACCAAATACACAAAAAATACATGGCTAACGAAGCATTTATCGTGCAAGGTAATGCAAAACTCTCTGGAAGCATTACTCCACAAGGCGCAAAAAATGAAGCCCTTCAAATCATCAGTGCCGTCTTATTGACTGGTGAAGAAGTGACACTAGAAAATATCCCTGACATTGTAGACGTGCAGAAGTTGTTCTCACTACTCAAAGGACTCGGTGTCAAAGTCAATCAATTGACTAAGAACAGTTACCAATGTCAAGCCGACAATATAGATTTACAATATTTTGCCTCAGCAGATTATCAAGCAGAAGCTCGTAAGATTCGTGGATCAGTTATGTTACTTGGACCATTGCTTGCAAGATTCGGTAAGGCTTTCTTACCCAAGCCAGGTGGAGACAAAATTGGTCGAAGACGGTTGGATACACACTTCTTAGCCTTTCAAAAGCTCGGTGCAGAATTCAAGTATGAGGAAGCAGGTGACAACTACTACCTTGATGGCTCTAGTCTAACAGGCACATTTATCCATATGGATGAAATCTCTGTAACTGGTACTGCCAATATCGTAATGGCTGCCGTACTGGCTAGTGGAGAAACACAAATCTATAATGCTGCTTGTGAGCCGTACCTTCAGCAACTCTGCAATATGCTCAATCGTATGGGAGCAAAGATTAGCGGAGTCGGGTCTAACTTGTTGACAATACAAGGTGTTGATCAACTTGGTGGTACTACTCACAGGGTGCTCCCGGATATGATCGAAATCGGAAGTTTTATTGGACTTGCAGCGATGACTAACTCAGATATCACGATAACTGATCTCAACATCCCAATGCTTGGAAATATCCCATCTACTTTCCAAAAACTTGGAATCAAGATGAACATCGGAGAAGACAGTATCCACATCCCAGAGCAAGATACTTACGAGATACAAACCTTTATTGATGGCTCAATTCTAACGATATATGATGCACCATGGCCAGGATTTACTCCTGATTTGATGAGTATCTTACTCGTAGCAGCAACACAGGCAAGAGGTAGTGTATTAATTCATCAAAAAATGTTTGAGAGTCGATTGTTCTTTGTCGATAAGTTGATAGATATGGGTGCTCAGATTATCCTTTGTGATCCACACCGTGCTACCGTGATCGGTACAGAACGCAAGTATCAACTTAGAGGTATCTCGATGACCTCTCCAGATATCCGTGCAGGAGTATCACTCTTAATCGCTGCTCTATCCGCCAAGTCAGAAAGTACAATCTATAATATCAATCAGATTGATAGAGGATATGAAGACATTGACAAAAGATTGAATGCGCTTGGAGCAAATATCAAGAGGGTAAACTTGTCTTAGTTATCTATCAAATTAATCAAGTACTTTTGTTCAGTACATTTATCAGAGAGATAAACACATGAAGTCACTCTTTATCCATCTTGGTCGATATGTCATGTGGCATAAGAATATCTATAAGAAAACAGGGAATTTCTCTATGTTTTACAAGGAGGTGGTCCGACAAGTCTATGATATCGGAGTGGGGTCATTATTGATCGTCTTTATTATCTCAATTTTTATTGGTGCAGTGACGGCTCAGCAGATGTATTATCAGTTGACTGGTACTTCTATACCAGCTTACTATATTGGTTATATCGTGAGAGATATGGCCATTATCGAACTAGCAGCAACATTTACTTGTCTCGTACTCGCGGGTAAAGTAGGTAGTAATCTCGCCGCAGAAATCGGTGGGATGCGTCAGAAAGAACATATCGATGCGATGGAGATTATGGGTGTCAACACGGCTAGTTACCTAGTGTTACCTAAGATTATCGGTGGGCTGATAGCCATACCAATCCTCGTCTTTATCGCTGCGATTGTGAATATCGCCGGCGGATATCTAGCCTCAGTACCAACAGGATTGTTTACAAATTTTGACTACGTCAAAGGGTTGCGATCATTCTTCAATGAATATAATGTCCTGATGATGTTTGTCAAGTCGGTTGTCTTTGCCTATATCATCATCACCGTATCATGCTATCAAGGCTACTTTGTCAAAGGAGGTAATATCGAACTAGGTCAAGCCAGTACACGAGCAGTTGTATACTCTTGTGTATTAGTTCTAGTCTCCGATTATGTTGTCGCGATTTTGTTAACCACGGGGTAGCTGATTAAGAATTTTATCATTACAAGTAAAAAGTTGATCAATTGATTAGAATAGAAAATATCCATAAGTCATTCGATGATGTCCAAGTGCTCAAGGGTATGGACTTTGAATTTGATGCTGGTAAGACTAATCTAATCATCGGACGATCTGGAGCAGGTAAAACTGTCCTTCTCAAGATATTGGTGGGACTATTCAAGCCAACAGATGGTAAAGTCTGGTATGATACCAGAGACTTTTTTGACTTGAGCAAGGAAGACCTCCGAGCTCTCAGAATGGAGGTAGGTATGCTCTTTCAAGGGAATGCATTATTTGATTCTATGACTGTCGCCGAGAATGTAAGGTTCCCACTGGATATGTTCAGTAAGATGACCTTGAAAGAAAAAAACCACAGAGTTAATGAATGTCTCGAAAGAGTACAACTAAATGGTTCTAATGATAAGTACCCATCTGAAATCAGTGGTGGTATGCAAAAAAGAGTAGGCATCGCAAGAGCGATTGTCTACAAACCCAAATATCTCTTCTGTGATGAGCCTAATAGTGGGTTAGATCCTAAGACATCAATCACTATAGATGACCTGATCAAAGAAATAACTGAAGCAGACAATATCACAACAGTGATCAATACTCACGATATGAATAGTGTGATGGAAATCGGTGAAAACATCTGCTTTCTAGATAAAGGGAAGATCGTATGGAAGGGTAATCGTCATGAAGTGATGACTAGCGAAAACGAAAATCTTAACTCGTTCATATTCGCATCTCCGTTTTTACAGAGACTTAAGGCTAAGGCAAAAAAATAAGCCTGAAATTCTTCAATTCCAGGCTCTTTCGACTAAGGTCTCAAAATAAGAAAACTACATCTTACTCGGTTCTTGAGTACCATTATATCACAAATGTATAGCAACTATATCTATTTAGCAACTAAATGGCTATACATTAATAAAATTTATATAAATAAATAAGTGTAATGTGTTCTACCGCTTTTATGATAGCTTGAAAGCTAATACGTTATGCGGAATTGCCCATTCTTAAGTCGTGAATGTTAAATGTTGAGAGAATAGAGAATTGATGTGATTATTATTGGCTTATTAAGACATCTTGAGGCTACTGACACCTAAAAACGAAAATGATGTAAATTTATAAACATATTCAGTATTTGTGTAAAACTCCCCTACCTACCACTACAATCAAGGTCTTGATATCGGAAAGATATAGTTTAAGACTATGGCTTCGATTTCTATCAAGTTAAGTGTTCAATATGTGTTTTGAAAAATTGAAACTGCAGAATTAAAACAAGTTGTAAAAACATCCATCAATTACACTCATCCCAGTGACGAAAAAGAATGAATTTTCCTCTAGCTACCTCTGTTGAGGAGGTGGCGAACTGTAAAAAATTTAGTTCAAGACTTAGATTCTGGTCATCGATCATTGTGGCTGAACCATGGACTGAGAACTCAGTAAATGATTGCAATTCAAAGTTGATCATTTTTCCTGTTACTTGACCTACAATTTTATTACCTGAATTAAGAAGCATTAGACCATTGCTGTTTTCTGTAGGATAAAGTACAATTTCAGGTACACTGTTTCCACAATCAATCTTTATAGAGCCTAGTAAAGGGTCTTGAAATGTTGTGTCAACATGTTCTGAAACTCTGGTCCATTGTTCGCAACTCCACCATGCTAGAAAACCATCTCTACTTTTAATTTCACATGCAACACCCTCGTAACCTACCGCACAATTACAATTTCCACTTGCAAATTCTCCATTTACACATAAAATATTGCAACTCTCTCCATAATAGTTTGGATTACAATTGCAGGCTTCAGCTTGAGGGTCACAAACCCCATTACAACATTCTAGACCGAAACATAAATCCTCTATCTCACAATTAGCTCCAGAGAATCCACACGGACAATCACAGATTCCTTCGACACAATCACCGGGTCCACAATTTACTTCGTCGCATAAGTCTCCTGACTCGCATCCTATGCAAATTCCTAATAAAAAAACTAAAAAAAATGGTCGAATTGATTTCATACATTCATTACTAGAATAACAAAACTAATATTTATAACCTGAATGAGATGTTGCAACATTCGGTTAAACATAATCTTCATTCTTTTTTAGGCACGACGAATAAGTAATAAAAATTAGAAATACCTTCGAATAGCTTCACAGACAATAGTATGAGTCATATCTACTCCTAATTCGTAGAGATACTGAAGAGTATCTCCGGTTTCGTTACTCAGTCCCCAGCTAATATATCTGGCAATATCTCGCTTATCAGATGAGATTCAAAACCATTTCGGATTGCTTTAGCGTAGAGTTTTTGCTTCATCTCATAGGGATTTGAGACTCGGAGTGATAATCTTTGATGTTCTTTTTCTAGGACTTGGCGGAGGGTGTTGTCATAATCTTCTTCTTCAATTTCGGTCATCGCCTTACGGATACAATAGTCAGATACTTGTTTTGCCTTGAGCATCCCTGTAATCTTCACCTTTCCCCACTGCTTAATTCTGAATTTGCCGCGAGCAAACTTACGAGCAAACCGTTCTTCATCTAGAAACTTGTTTTCAATTAAGTCATAGATCACTTCCTCCAGTGTGTCACCGTATACTCCTAATTTAATCAGCTTTGATCTGACCTCACTATGACATCGATCTTGATAAGCACAGTACTTTTCCAGCTTTGCTATTGCATCAAGTTTGGAAAGATATTTCTTTGGTGGAGTATCTATTTGATTGAGATTTTATGTGATTGTACAGATGGACCCGATCTCAAGGTTACGATATATAGACCGCTACCTATCAGCGACTCACTTGGAAATATTGCTTGACCTTGGAAGAGTACTTGACTATCCAATTTGCGTCCTGTGACGGTATGCAATGATGCGATGATATCATCAGAAGGATTATACGATTCAACGATAACATTGATATAATCTGCAGCGTCTACATATACTTTAGCGTCTTCTATTGAGTGAAGAGTCTGAGGCTTGACTAGCTCTTGAGCAGATGTACTAAGAGATAGGCCAAGTAATAAAATCGTTATGTAAAAAATTCTCTTCATAGGGTATGCGTTCGTTCGCTTTTGGGGTAGTTTCTTATGATTGAGTATGCCTTTATTTGAAGGTGTTACCTGATTCTTTATAAATGGCTGCAGTGACAACTTGACCCACTGCCTTCAATGTTCTCTTATTGATGGCTGAAATGTCATCATTATGTGTATGCCAATGATCAGCAAATCCATTGTCTTCTCCTGGAGTATAATTGATAATATCAATCATTGGGATGCCCGCTATCGTATTGACGAAGTAATGGTCATCTACAAGATTACCCGTTGTCTCCATACTGAACATATCTGAGTAGCCCATACCGTGTGCTAGTCTCCACACTTTCTCTTGAAGGACTCCGGCGTACTCCTTAGAGATTAGGTCTTTTCCGAAGTATGGATTCTTTCCTCCTACCATATCAAGGAGGATGCCATAGTTGGCTCTGTATCCTTTCTTGTGTTTGTTTTTACTCCAATATTGAGATCCAAGACACCATAGATTTGGAGGTTCTGTTGGACCTCTCTTTCCTTGATCCTCTGCATCGAAGAAGATAATATCAATCCCAAGATCTTCTATCGGATTCTCCTTCAGAATCTTAGCGATCTCTAGTAACACTCCTACACCACTACCTCCATCATCGGCACCAAGTATCGGCTCTTTTTGTCTATTCTTATTCTTGTCTTCTTCGGCAATCATCCTTGTATCCCAGTGTGCAGCTAGGATGATTCGTTTCTTTTCTTCTGGGTTTATCTGGCCGATAATGTTGTATGATTGCCACTTGTCACCGGTATAGATATTGGCGATGAAATCTTGGACTACAACATCTGCGCCGTGTGCTTCTAGCTCACTGACTAACCAGTCCTTGCATGCGGCATGCTCTTCAGTACCCGGTACTCTAGGACCAAATGATAATTGCTTTTCAATATAGGCAAAGGCATTATCGGCACTAAATGCTGGAATCTTGACCTTCTTCTCTACTGGTGCCTTAGTCTGTGTCGTAGTTGTCTTTTTATCTGACTCACACGATTGCAACACTAGACTACCAACTAAGAGAAATGCAATAAGATATTTCCAATTCATAATTGAGGCATTTTATCGATTTAGCTATTCTTAACGGTCCAATTCGTTCCGTCTTTGCCGTCTTTGATGACAATATTCAATTCAGCAAGTTGGTCACGTATCAAGTCGGATGTAGGCCAATCTTTCTGATCTCTAGCTTGAGCTCTTAGATCTATGACAAGAGACATCAGTCCATCCAACTTATCAGAGTTGCCTTCTTGTCCAGGCTCGGTCAAGCCGAAAATATCAAATAAGAAATCGAAGAAGATTTTCTTCATCTTATCAAGTGTATCACTACCAACATTACGGATATCCGAGATATTTTCTTTGTATTTGTTCACTTCTGTGACCAGTTCAAATAGCTTCGCTAGTGCCTTTGGTGTATTAAAATCATCACTCATTTCTGTGACAACAGTGTCCAACATACCATTGAGTTTTTCATCATCACTACCGCTCTCTGATGTGGAAGTCAATTGTGTCAATGCTCTGTAGGCATCCATCAGTTTGTAGTATCCTTTCTCTGCGGCTTGCAATCCTCCGTCAGTCAGGTCAAGCGTACTATTGTAGTGACACTGCAGCATAAAGAACTTCACAACCATCGGTGAATAACCTTTGGTAATGTGCTCACTCTCTCCAGAAAATAACTGCTGAGGTGTAATAGTGTTTCCATCACTCTTACTCATCTTCTTACCATTCATCAAGAGCATATTAGTATGTACCCAATATCTCGCTGGTGTACATCCACAAGAGGCCTTATTCTGTGCTATTTCGTTTTCGTGGTGAGGAAACTTTAAGTCATTCCCTCCTCCATGAATATCAAATGTTTCTCCTAGATACTTGGTGCTCATTGCAGAACATTCAAGATGCCATCCTGGAAATCCCAGTGACCAAGGAGACTCCCACTTCATAATGTGGCTATCATCAGCCTTCATCCATATCGCGAAGTCTGATGGATGTTTCTTATCTCCTTGTTTCTTAAGGTCTCTTGATTCAGCTTTGAGTTCATCGATGACTCTTCCCGATAGTTCTCCGTATGGATGCTCTTTTGCATAAGCGAGTGTATCAAAGTAGACAGATCCATTCGCCTCGTATCCAAATCCATTATCGATAATCTGCTGGACCATCTCTATCTGCTCGATGATGTGTCCCGTTGCTCTTGGTTCGATACTAGGTCTCTTCGTATTGAAGATCTGCATCATATGGTGAAATCCATTGGCATACTTCTGAGCGACTTCCATTGGTTGGAGTTGCTCTGCTTTGGCGCCTTTAGCCATTCGATCTTCACCATCATCAAGTAGGTGACCTACATCGGTAATGTTTCTAACATATCTCACCTTATAACCTAAGTATAATAAGTACCGATACATGATATCAAAACTGACAAAAGTTCGACAATTACCGAGGTGTACATCACTATAGACTGTAGGTCCGCAGACATACATCCCTACGAAGCCATCATTAATCGGAGTGAATACTTCCTTCTGTCTAGTCAAGTTATTGACAATGTGTAAGGTAGCCTTAGACATATTAAAGATATTTATTATATGACAAAGTTAGAAAATTTTGGGGGTTCTACCAATTACTTGCACTGATTCACATAATATTAGTGCATTCGCATTTGAATTGGTAGACTTTAAAGGTGAAGACAACCTAAACTTGGGTCGTGATTGACTTGAGTTCTCCTTCACCAACTGGTTCGTCAGACGTAGTTATATAACATAAGTCCCTGTCGTAGTCATAAAAGAAGAAGAGTGGCGACTCATTTCTGAAGAGGTCTATCCAATTGGGGTACTTTTCTGCTCTCAAGAAAACATGAAAGTGCTTTTTTCCATTCTTTTCTTCTATATAGTTATCTTTCATATAATTACTACAAAAGTAAAAATGCGCCTTACCTGAAGGAATGTTGATATAGATTGCTTGATCTGTTTGCTCTCCTTTAACTTTTCTTCCATAGAGAAAGACTTTATAGGTAGTAAATTCTTCGATTAAAAAACTGCTCATAGTTTGGTCTTATTTTGGTTGGTTGGATTTGGCTTAATAAAACATTAAGCTGATGTAGTCCTTGATATAGACACGATGCATAAATCCATATACGAGTAGTGCAAGCAAAAAGATAATGGCAAAAGCCTTGAGCCTTCTGCTATAGATCTTTGATTTCTCTTGACGTGATTTGTATCTGACTCTGCTAGAAAACGACATAATAAAATTGCTATAAAAGGTGTCTGAATTTGTCTTTTTTGGTACGTAAGTAATCAGCGTTCTCCTCTAATGGTTCAATGACAATAGGTAATCGTTCGATCACATCTATACCTGCTTCTCGTATTGCTGAGATTTTATCGGGGTTGTTAGTCAGTAGTTTTATCTTGTTGATACCAAGATGCTCAAGTATTGCGACTGCATCGGTATACCTTCTCCCGTCTGCCTCAAAACCAAGATCAAGATTTGCCTCGAGAGTATCTCTACCTTCATCTTGTAGATTATAGGCTTTCATCTTGTTAACAAGTCCAATACCTCTACCCTCTTGCCTAAGATATATAAACACGCCTTTACCTTCAGTGATGACTTTCATAGATTGAATCATTTGTTGTCCACAGTCACATCGATGCGAATGAAACAAATCCCCTGTCATACACTCAGAGTGGATCCGAACAATAACATCACTTGATAAGTCTGCCTCGGGGTGAGCTAGGGCAATATGTGGATATCTTTCAGTTTGGTCTTGACCAAATGCTAGCATCCTATATCTTCCCCAGTCAGTAGGTAAGCTAATCTCCTCTAGGAAATGGGTTGTCATCGTATCGGGTATCATAGTAATCTTAAGTAGTTTACAAAGGTAAATCTTATTTTCGTGGTATTGTTTTTATGCGAATAGATATCTTATGCAGATCAAATCCACACTAGAGGCGAGACATAGTCGAGAAGATGCGATTGCCATCAAAGATGCGATTATTAAGAATCCTGCACTGGTGGATGACTTGATGGAATGCTACTTTTCTAAGTCTATTCGTCTTTGCCAGCGAGCTTCTTGGTCAGTGATGTTCTTGGGGTTGGAGGCTCCTCAGATTCTTCGTCCATATCTTTCAAAGATGGTTGATCATTTGCCTACAGCACAACACGATGCACAGATACGCAATACCGTAAGAATATTTGAAGAAATAGAGATCCCTGAAGATCTAGAAGGTCAACTCTTTGAGTATTGCTTTGGATATCTGCTTGATAGCAAATATGCCACAGCGATCAGATCTTTTTCTCTGACAGTATTGGAGAAAATCGCTAACAAGCATCCCGACCTAAAATCAGAGCTGCGTGACGAAATATCAGTGCAATTAGACACTGGAACTGTAGGTTTCAAAAATCGAGCAAAGAAGACTCTTACAAGGCTACAAAAATCATAGATAAGCATCTGAAGGCTAGATGTTATACATCATAGCACCATGAGTTTTGCAATGCTTAGAAATTACACTACTTTTGCATGCGTTTTTAACATATTATTAATAATAATCTAATCAACCGAAAAACTTAACATTAACCTATGAGTCAAAATATCATCTATATCATTCCCGTATTTGGATTGATAGCCTTGGCGTTCACAATGTGGAAGTCAGCTTGGGTAGGAAAACAAGAAGTAGGGTCTGAAAAAATGGCCCGTATCGCCAATAATATTGCTGATGGAGCAATGGCCTTTCTAAAAGCAGAATATAAAGTCCTTGCAATCTTCGTTGCAATCGTTACTTGCCTGATGGCATGGAGTGGAATGAATGAAGGATCTTCTCCTTTGGTCGCTGTATCATTTGTATTAGGAGCTATCTGTTCGGCACTTGCTGGATTTATCGGAATGAAAGTCGCAACTAAGGCGAACGTCAGAACGACTAACGCTGCAAGAACAGGTCTTGGAAAAGCGCTAGAAGTTGCCTTTGGTGGTGGTGCCGTGATGGGTATGGGAGTTGTAGGACTTGGAGTACTTGGATTGGGTACATTATTTATCTGTTACTCTGGGTTGTTCGGCATTGGCAATCAAGCTGAAGTTACTCAGGTGATAACTGTCCTTACAGGATTTTCATTTGGTGCATCATCGATTGCATTATTCGCAAGAGTTGGTGGAGGTATCTATACTAAGGCAGCAGATGTAGGAGCTGACCTTGTAGGTAAAGTAGAAGCAGGTATACCAGAAGATCACCCACTTAACCCAGCGACAATCGCAGATAACGTTGGTGATAACGTTGGTGATGTTGCAGGTATGGGAGCCGATCTCTTCGAATCATATGTAGGGTCTATCATTGGTACGATGGTTCTAGGTGCTGTCTTTATGGGAACGACTGGATGGAGCGATAACTTTGGTGGTCTATCCGCTGTCATCCTACCACTTGTACTAGCAGCTGTAGGTATCATTACTTCTATCATCGGTACATTCTTTGTAAAAGTGGGAGAAGGTGGTGATCCACAAAAAGCACTTAATAGAGGTGAGTTTATCGCAGGAGGTATTATGATTGCAATGACTTATCTAATCGCTACTTGGATGCTTCCTGAATCTTGGACATTCAATGGTGCAACATATACACCGACTGGAATATTCATCGCAGTAATCATCGGATTAGTCGCAGGTGTATTGATCGGTATGGTTACTGAGCACTATACAGGTACTGGAACTAAGCCAGTAATGTCTATCGTAAAGCAATCGTTGACTGGATCAGCAACTAACATTATTGCAGGTCTTGGAGTAGG
>CALISO010000073.1 GCA_938041445.1 uncultured Saprospiraceae bacterium | reverse complement strand
CCTTGTTGTGAAGATAACGAAGATGATTGCAGTATCAATGGCCTAGAATTCTTTGATCTTGAGTGTTCTGATGATCTAGAGTTTATTACGCTATCGATAAATTTTGAACCAATCAATACCACAAATGACTTCTATGATGTCTTTGTTAACGATGAATACTTCGCCTCTTATCTCTATAATGATCTTCCTCAGACGATAGAAGGGATAGAGATTAATGATGAATATTCTATTCTTAGTGTTTGCGACAATGATAATCCTGATGAATGTTGTACAACAATAGAAATTCCAACAAACTGTGATGATGCAACTGGGACTGGTGATGAAAATGATTGTCCAGAGTGGGAAGTGGGTATTCAAGATAATGACGTCAATACAACCATAGAAGTACTCAGTGGCGAATTTGATGGTACCTATACAATAGAAATCAATGGAGAGGTACAAGGAACATATACCTATGGTTCATCGGTAATTCTGGTGTTGACACCGGGTATGGACAATACAATCACGTTGACTGATTCTGAAAATGAAGAATGTACTCTAACACTAAATGTTGAGTCCTCGCCTATTTTATCAATTGAAGAAGAAGTTATCAACGGAATAGTATTTAATACACAATCTGGGTCGATCAATGCTACGGGTGAAGTTGATTTCAGCATGTCAGTCTATGGAGTAGATGGACGGGCAATCTATACATCTACACATCCAACTAACCGACAACAAGTCGACAACCTACCAAGTGGACTCTATTTGGTTGGCCTAGAATATGAAGGAGCTAGAGTATTGAGAATGGTCTATGTGTATTGATTCTAGAATTAAGTAAACTTCTAAGAAACTTTTGAGAGCATTATTCGATTCATAAGAATAACAAGTTAGCAAATCACACTACTGTGGGAAACAAAGACAAAAACCTCTCTTGGGATGCATTTCAATCACTAGGAAATCCAGAAAATGCTCCCGACCTGCCTAAAGAAGAAGCAAGTATCGACACAGATGCAAGAGTCAGAGTATGTCTAGAAAAAAAGCAACGTAGAGGTAAGACTGCAGTTGTGATCAGAGGATTGGAACAAGAGCCTGATGACCTACTCACTCAATATAGCAAAGACCTCAAGAAACTTTGTGGAGTTGGTGGGAGTGCCAAAGGTGGTGAAATCATCATTCAAGGTAATCAAAGAGAAAAAATCCAACAATACTTTAAAGAGAAGGGCTATACTGATGTGAAGTTGGCTGGAGGATAATCAATTAATTAAGCATGATCACTTCAATCTTCGCTCAGTCTGAATCTGCACATATTGATCATACTTAGCAGCTTGATTGGCATCAGCAGAATTAAAATCACCGTCATATTTTCCTTTACTCAACCTCTGCCTAGCGGCTTCAAATACTGTCACCGCACAAGCGACTGAGATATTGAGACTTTGGACCATGCCCATTTGCGGAATGATAATGTTTGCATCACAATGTGCTAGGAGTTCTTCAGTCATTCCTTGATGTTCGTTTCCAAATGCAATGGCTACAGAACCCGATAAATCCTCTTCGTATAAACTCACTGACTCAGCATCCAAGTGTGTACCTACTATCCGATTAAAGTCCTTTCTGACTGCAGAAACTCCATCTTCTACTGAGGTAAACTTGACAATATCAATCCATCGACTTACTCCTGTGGAGGTAGACATATCTTTTTTGAATTCTCGATCGATGAGGTTCTCGTGGGTATCAATAACGTAGATCTTACGGATACCTACTGCATCGCAACTCCGAATCACTGCACCAATGTTATGTGGATCGTGGACATTCTCTAGGATGACTGTGCAGTCAAACTGAGTCTTGGAAATTACCCTCTTGAAGAGTTCTTCTCTTGCCTCTGTTAAGAGTGCCATTTATTTTTTGATAAATTTCCCATTCTTGAATTCCAAGACGGATAAGGCATTATTTTCATAGTACTTGATGTCGTCTGGGCCTTTGATAGACTCAACACCATCTCTTGGGACTGGGATGATATCATATGATGTCTCTAGATAAGGATGTTGATCAAGACTTAGCTTCATTTGAAAATTCTTACCATAGTCTTGGAGGTTATTGATCACAAAGGCCATCATATCATAACCTCCATAGATGTCTTCAGCAGGAAAGGCGTTGAATTGGCTAAAATACCTACTCCTCAAATCTTTAGCAGCGCTAGATTGTTTGTCGATGTAGTTAGATCGGACAATATGGATATTGAGATTATTGTAGAAGTCATATGTGATCTTATCGGTGTCCATCATCTTAGGCATCCCATAGACTACAAGATTGGCTTCATTCTTTTCAACTCTAAGTTTTCTGACACATCCGTAGATAAATCCTTCATCACTAGAGCTCCAGTTTGGAATCAATACAACACTCGTTTGATTCTGTACGAAGATACTATCGAAGGCAGTCTCTCCCATTCTGAGCGAATCTTCACTTACGGTAAATGCTTTGATATCTGATCTACCCATTGCCCCACCAAGCTTCTTGATGTAGGCCATTCGTTTTTGGTCAGATGACGACTTCTTACCAAGTACATAGATGTCTTTTCCTGGAAATGACTTGATTGCATTCTGTACCATTACCTCATAGTGCTTCGTCAGGCTTGGCTTAGTCTGTACGTGATACGGATTATCAGTGGCAATACTGCTGCTAGACTTCCAAGGTGAGATATGTGTAATTTCTTGCTGTTTAGCATACTCCGCTACTACCTTAAGCTGCTTACTATCATATGGGCCAATGATCACGTCACTATTTGCTACAGCAGAGTTGTTGAGTATATCATTTATATCGGTAGACTCGCTATCATACACTGCGACATCAATCCGTGAGTCAGTTGAAATATCTTCGCCTGCCATTTTAGCTCCAGCATAATAACTTGTAAATCTATATGGACCAGATTGCTTGTTGGCTAGTTCGCTTGTATTTGCAGCAGTGCTACTAAATGGTACAAGAAGTGTCACTTTGTAGTTAGACTTTTGTGTAGTCTTAATTACAGTGGGTGCACCGATTGGGGTCTTGTCGTGAGAGTCATTGATAGTCCATTCTATGACCTTGACGTTCTTATTGATAGGGACTTGACTGTTCCTATCTTGCTTTGTCGTACGAGTGTTGTTCCGAGTATTGTTTGTTACACCGCTCTTTTTAGTCTTACATCCGGAGCAAATCAGTAACAATACAAGTATTGGCAGTAAGAGATTACTCCCACTCAATCGTTGCTGGAGGCTTAGTACTGATATCATATACTACTCTGTTTATCCCTTTGACAGTGTTAATAATCGTGTTGGACACGTTAGCTAGTAACTCATATGGAAGTTTGGACCATTCGGCAGTCATTCCATCTGTAGAATTAACGCATCTCAACGCTAAAGTGTATTCGTATGTTCGCTCATCTCCCATCACACCTACTGATTTAACAGGTAGGAGCATTGTTCCTGCTTGCCATACCTTATCATACCAGCCAGATTCCTTGAGAGCATTGATAAAGATAGCGTCTGCATCTTGATTGAGCTTGATTTTTTCTCTACTGATTTCTCCGAGAATTCTGATTGCTAGTCCAGGTCCGGGGAATGGATGCCTTGATAATATTGCATCATCAACTTCCATATACTTCCCTACTCTTCTCACTTCATCCTTGAACAACATTCTCAGTGGTTCTAGAAGTTGGAGATTGAGGTGTTCTGGTAAGCCACCTACATTGTGATGACTTTTGATCGTCACTGATGGGCCAAATACAGAGACTGATTCTATCACATCAGGATAGATCGTTCCTTGTGCTAACCACTTAGCATCTGTAATCTTAGCTGCTTCTCTCTGAAAGACATCGATGAATACACTTCCGATAATCTTACGCTTCCTTTCAGGATCAGATACACCATCTAAGGCATCTAGAAACTCATCGGATGCATCTATTGATAGGACATTTAAGCCCCATTGCTTATAAGTCGCAGTGACTTCTTCAAATTCATTTTTTCTTAGGACGCCATTGTTGACAAAGATTCCTGTCAGTTGGCTACCAATTGCCTTGTGGATCATCGCAGCTGCTACTGAACTGTCGACTCCACCTGAAAGACCAATGATGACCTTATCATCTCCGACTTGTTCCTTAATAGAGCTGACCATATCATCGACGAACTTTTCACTAGTCCAATCCTTAGAAGCCTTACAGATTTTCGTGACAAAATTATCTAGCATCACTTTACCATCCACACTATGCGTCACCTCAGGGTGAAATTGCACACCATAAACTGGTTGGTCATAGACACCAGGCTTAGCTCGATATGCAGCTACAGGGATAGAGTCAGTTGTGAGCATCACTTCATAGTTATCACCAATGCTAGTGATACTATCAGCATGGCTCATCCACACTTGCGAATTGACTACACCTTCGATCAATGGGTCGACGATATTATTCCTATTGAGATTAGCCGCTCCATACTCCCGCTTATCAGATTGCTCTACGTTGCCACCTGAGTTATGAGCAATGTATTGAGCACCATAGCAGATACCTAATACAGGTTTTTTACCTAGGTACTTACTTAAGTCAACATCTAGCACATTTTCTCCTCTCACGCTACACGGACTACCAGATAAGATAAGTCCCTTGACATTCCCATCGTCGAAGTCAAATTCTTTGTTGTATGGAAGGATCAGTGCATTGACATTGAGCTCTCTTACTCGTCTTGCAATCAGTTGGGTATACTGCGATCCAAAGTCTAGAATGATTATTTTGTCCATTGCCACAAATATAGGGTTTTCTATATAGCATACTTAGTCCAGATTATTGATTAATCTGATGACTTTTAGAATTCCTATCGCTTTGCCGCTGTCTGAATGATTAGTTCTCCAGACTCAAGGTAAATGGCAAGCCGATAAAGACCTGATAAGTAGTGCTCCATCTGCAGCTGGCCAATGGAATTATTTATCTCTTGTGAGTGGACTACTTGACCAAGTTGATTGTAGACAACAACTTGATCAATGCGTTCTGTTGCCTCAATTGTGAGTCTACGAGATGTGGGATTGGGATAGATACTAACCGCATTGATTGATTCTGCGTCGTCAACACTACTTTGAATCTCTCCTGTTGCTGCAGACACAGTTGTATTATATAAGGCAAGGCCACCTCTTTCATTCCCTATAATCATTTCGAGAAATCCATCATTATCAATGTCAGCGACATCAACCACACTATTCCTACCTTCATAGATCTCCCCTAGCGCCAATGATAATGTATCATAGACTGAAGTATAGTCACTAAGATCACCTCCATACATCTGAACATCACCAATCCGGGTTCCTATTATAAGCAATGTTTCGTCACCTGTATCATAAAATACTGGAGAGGAACTGGCATTTCCAGCACCTGGTGCTTCGCCGACCACATTCCCTACATTTGGCCAGTTGCCATCAGCTAGAATATCGCGATCAAAGAGTGGGGCTCCGACTGAACCTATATTCCGATACATATTGATTGATCCAACTTCTTCTGTAATGGGATTAGTATTTTTGTTACGTTCTCCAACGATGAGGTCATTGAGTCCATCACCATCAAGGTCAAAGATAGCTGGCTTGCTCGTTGTACCTGGACGGATATCCATATACTGCCAAACTGGATTTGCAAAATCGAATGGGTTATTTGCTCCAGCAATATTTTCAAAGTAATAGAGATAGCCATTATTCTCCCCAACTACCATGTCAACATCTCCATCACTATCTAAGTCTCCGAATCCAGGGTGAAACTCTAGAGACAAGTTGGTAAACTGATTCATTAATGCGAAGTCATTGTCCTCTAAGGCGTAACTGGGATTATTACTCGATCCTACATTTCTAAAGTATAGTAATCTGGCTTGGTCATTTGAGTTATTATTAAAATCTCCTCTTGTACCACAGACAATATCCATCAACCCATCCATATCTACATCCACAAACTTTGGTGATGCATATTCACCAAGATCAATCGTATTTTCCTTGAGGAAGTTATTCTTTGAGAAAGACAAATCGTATTCTGTCTCACTACTATTGAGATACAACCAAGCATTGTCAATGTTATCAGCATTGCTCTGATCATTGGATGCGACGATGAGGTCAGAAGTCCCATTGTGATCTATATCCATGAAGTATGCTCCTAGCCAAACTGGAAACTCAACCGGTACATCATAACTTGGAAATGTCGCATCTAGTGAATCCATCCAAGCTGATACAGGTGAACCACCATTATTTAAGCGAACAAGATTATTGGAGAGTAGGTCGCCAATCAATAATTCCATATCTCCATCTCCGTCTTCATCAAATGCCGTAATGGTAGAACCAGCGTGCCGCAGCTCTACTGGTGTCTCATCTGTGAATAATGAATAGCATTCAGATGCATCATCGCTAAGAAATATCGCTGAGCTAGTCCCACTTTCGATGAAATTACCAAAGCAATCATCACCAATAATGTAGTAGTGATCGTCATAGTCTCTACCTTGTTCAATAGTCATATTTTGATAGAAATCAACCTTTGCGCCTCCTGAGTTGAAAGTCAAGATATCCAAGTCACCATCTCCATCAATATCAACGATTTCTGGTTTATCAATGAAAAGATTGAAGACAGGGTTAAAAATGCCATTCTGCTCATAGTAGATATATGGGATGGGTTCAAATGCATGTGTCACGATCTCCCATTGATAGGCTCCGCCATCAACACTACCCTTGTAAACCACCATCGAATTACTATTAGAAAAAATGTCCATCGTGTAGATATCAGGTATCCCGTCAAAGTTGTAATCGCGGATCATTAAGACACTATTAATCTCTGGAAATATCTCTCTATACTCAGGGTGATAGTCGTAAGATTCTGTTGATTGATTGTAGAGGTATGGTGTCAATATCTGTCCACGCCGATCATAGATCACAATATCTTGAATCCCATCAAAGTCGAGATCAATCTGATTGTACTGAGGCGTAAGCGTGCCTCCAGTGAATGGATCTGGAAGTGGATTATCAGTCATCGCAAATGGAATATCAGCAAGCCCAGTAGATTGACCAAGCATAGAGTCAGGAGCGGAAAGAAACCAAAATATTCCGATTAGAATTACTGCCTGCTGCAAATATGTTCTAAATTGGTAGTCTAAGTAATTGCTCATGCTGAAAAATCTCTTGTTATTTCTTACTCTGATTATTGCCCAATGCATCTCAGCACAATTGGACGAGCAAGCTATTCTCAAAGATAACACACAAAACACCGAAATTGATATCTCAAATAACAAGGTATCGCTAATTGAGCTTCAAGGCGACAAGGTTACACTAAACTATACCAACGGAGTCAATGGCATAAGCAATATCTCTATCAATGGAGAAGCCACACAAGTTAAGGTCGTCAACGGTCGAGGCATCGTGCCTATAAACAATCACGGACTCAATTTGCTTAAGTCGGAGAGTTCACTGCATTTAGTCCATCTTAATCCAAGTAATAATCGTCTCAAGCGTATCCCTCTGTGGACGTCACTCATACCACCATTATTGACAATTGCCTTAGCCTTAATCTTGAAGGAAGTCTTGATTTCTCTCTTCATCGGAATCTGGTCAGGCGCTTTACTCATCAATGGTGCAGACTTGCTCAATCCATTAAGTTGGATAAAGTCATTGTTCAACGTATTGGACACCTTTATCATAGGTGCTTTAGCAGATTCTGGTCATTTGTCAGTCATTATGTTTTCTATGATGATAGGTGGTATGGTAGCACTTATCTCTAAGAATGGTGGAATGCATGGCGTTGTGAATAAGCTAGGGACCTTTGCAAAGAATAGAACATCTACTCAGAAGACAACTTGGCTACTTGGTATCCTCATCTTCTTCGATGACTATGCGAATACGTTGATCGTGGGTAACACGATGAGACCTGTCACAGACAAATTCAGAATTAGTAGAGAAAAACTTGCCTACATCGTAGATAGCACCGCAGCACCTGTAGCCGCAATTGCCTTCATTACGACCTGGATAGGTGCTGAACTTGGTTACATTGGAGATGCAACCGCATCGCTTGACTTACCGATGTCTGATACTCCTTATGCTTTGTTCTTTGCTTCATTGAAGTATTCTTTTTATCCGATATTGACTTTGGCATTTGTATACTTTATTATCAGTCAGCAAAGAGACTTTGGGCCTATGCATGCTGCTGAGTCCAGAGCGATACTTACGGGTCAAGTATCACCAGCTGCCACTGAAGATGCCGACGAACCAGATATGGAAGATCTATCTCCCGTGAAGGGTTCTAGACAAGTCTGGTGGCACGCCGCCTTACCGATTGCATTTGTGATTGGAGTCACGATACTGGGATTACTGATTACAGGATTTGATGGTGCAAGGGATACGTACGAAGTCTCTGGTTCTTGGGGAGCTATTTGGCCTTCCATAGAAGGCGGTAACTTCTTTTCTAAGTTAGGAACGTTAATAGGGATGTCAGATTCTTATGTTGCACTGATTTGGGCTTCTTTTGCTGGATTAGCAGTTGCATTGATGATTACGATATGGTCTCGGACAATGTCGATTATCGATTCTGTTCATTGGTTGATGACTGGATTCAAAACGATGATGCCAGCTATCCTTGTCCTTGTATTGGCTTGGTCACTTGCAGGAGTAACGGAGGCCCTCTATACTTCAGAGTATCTAAGTAACTTTTTCAGCGATCGGGTTAGTCCATACTTGCTACCGGGATTGATATTCGTACTTGCGGCGTCTATTGCATTTGCAACTGGAAGTAGCTGGAGTACAATGGCGATCTTATATCCAGTAGCGATTCCTACTGCGGTTGCTGTTTGCGCAAGCTCTGGACTTTCACCAGAACTCTCTCACGAAATTATGCTTTGTGTCATAGCAACAGTATTGGCTGCAAGTGTACTAGGAGATCATTGCAGTCCGATATCAGACACGACAATACTGAGCAGTCTAGCGACTGATTGCAACCATCTCGATCATGTCAAAACTCAACTACCCTATGCTTTGACCGTTGGTGGTGTGAGTATCTTAGGCATTACAATTTCAATTCTGCTAGGTGGTGGATGGATCATTGCTCTACTCTGCATGCTAGCCTGTGGTATTGGGCTATATTTTCTATTAAAAGTACTTGGGAAAGCTATTCCTCAAGTTGCAGAGACTGTGTAGTATCAAGTCGAAGTTGTAGTCGCTTTCTTGCATCGTTAACAGAATCAAGAAACTCTTCATAGACTTTTGGATTACTAGCCACTTGACGCAAATAAGAATCAAAGTCTTCCATTGACCTGCCATGTATCTCTTCTAATTGCATCATTATCGAATCCATCACAAGGTCTCTATTAGCATAATGAGTCTTAGAGTAGACCTTATTCGCAATAGTTAGATCAACCATCATATTGACATAGTTGACATCATGTACATAGCTCGTCGCTACAGGTGATGATTGTTGACAAGAAGCAAGCAAAGCCACAACTCCGAATACTGTGACTTTTAACATTCCACTGACATTGTATAATAAAGTCATTTAATGGATTTATATTTATGGGTTGTGAATAGCGTCCTCCTACAAAAACTACATTTCATTGAAAGTATTTTCGATGAGTCTGACTTTCTACAAGGAGAGGAGCTAGTCGATAGTACAGGCAACCATCTTGGTATCACTAAGTCTAGATCTACCTACACAGTGCAGCTGCACGACCGCAAGGTAAAGATTAAACTCAAAAAAGGACAACTAGATTTCGAAGCAACACCACCACTTGACGAAAAATCAAGCAAGGGTGAGCTAGTGTTAGCAGGGATTCACTTGCGTAAATATCTTACCGAGGAAGAAGAAAAAGAGAAGGTCAAGACCAAAACTAAACGGGCTCGACGCATATCCACTACACCTCTTTCTAGTTTGCTAGAACATGTACCACATCAGCAGCTACTTCTATTCGTTCAGAGTTATGCAAAAAAAGACAAGCACTTTTCAGCTCGACTACAAGCAAACTTTATCTCCAAGTATGGAAAAGACCGAGATAAATATGCTGATCTACTTGCCACGATAGTCAAGCCAAAATCAGAAAAATCACCTAAGTTACCCCAGAAGGATTTGCAGACAGCAATCTCTATTCTAGACAACTATCGTAATCAAGGTGATGATCTATACTCATTAGGAAAATATAAAGAACTCTCTCAGATTTTACTCGCTTCTCTGAAGAAGATTGCCTACATAGAAAACACTTATGGCATCAGCAACAATAAGGTAGAGTCACTGAGAGTGCATATGATCGATGTTCTGAGAAGGACGACAAAGAAAGATATTGCACCAGAGTTATCAGAGGAATTACTCGGAGAGATAGTGGACATCGCTTCACTATCTTACTATCAGACTAATGACTTAGCCACTTCACTCTATGAGATTATCTATAGCGACATCTTAACTAATGAAGAACAAGTGGTCACGATACTAGATGCACTGAAGAGTAAGTATGATCGTCAAGATAAATTCAGAAAACAAGATGTACTCTGTGCAGCCTTATTACTTGCATCACGATTTGAAGGTACACTAAAGTCAGTATATGAGACTTGGGAAACAACTGACATTGTTCCAGCGATCAACAAGCTTTTAGCCATAGAGTTTTTCTCAGCTGTAGATCAATGTCTACAGTTGCTAGAAGGGCACCAAGATCTCCAAAAAGAAATCTCATTACTGAAGGCAGAACGCTACTACAATAGTAAGCAAGAGGCCAAGTCATTGCACCATTATATGATATGGATGTCCTACAAGCCAAAGGTTTTTGAACTGGTAAAGAGAGTCCAGCGACTTGATCTAGAGTTACTTTTTGATCATAGCGAGCAGATTTCAGCAGCAGTAGAGCACTACCCTATTGCCAATCAGCTCTATATCTTCGATGGTCTTCGACTCTCCAATCTATTGACGGCTGCGCTGTCAGAGGCACAGGATATGTCTTTAATGCAGCAATATGATAGAGATCTGGTAGAAGATGATCCAGAATTCATTGTACAATTTTATGATCAGTGGATTACAACCTACCTATCAGAGCACTTTGGGACTAAGCCAATCGTTGTCGTTGAAAATCATCTAAGACACTTGGCAGACATTGGAATGAAAACCTATGCGACCTCCATCAAGAAGAAGCTCAAGGAAGAATTTCAATCAAGAAAATCAGTCAAAGAGCATATCTAAGACTCGCCATTGAGATAGTCCAATGTACATTCTCTTCAATCCAAGTAAAAAAGCCGTAGTAAATATTGTGCTATGTAAGAAATACTCCTATTTTTGCAATCCTAAAGAAAAGATGGTCTTGTAGCTCAACTGGATAGAGCAGCTGCCTTCTAAGCAGCAGGTTTCAGGTTCGAGTCCTGACAGGATCACAAAAGCCCTTGTAAGTCATTGATTTGCAAGGGTTTTGTTTTTTGCATTGTTTTTTACGGAACATTTGCGGAACATTTGACATCAAATACTTAACCTACGGAATCAAGTCAGATTTACTTGAATCTACTCTGTGGCATAAAGACCCCCCACCTTCTAAAACAACACCCCTGCTAACCTTTGCCGAGCTGGCTCCCCCGCCCCTTGGCCAGGTGCTAAAACTTCACACCTTCTAATCATTGGAGTTTTATTTATTAACATTTTAAATTTTTATTAATCGTGGTAACAGTAACCGGATTTAAAACAGTAACCCCTGAAGAGGGAGATTCTTATGTCAGACTTCTATTAGAAGGTGACTTGGAAATGATTCAGTCAACTAAGACTGATAACTTTTATGCTCACGTGAAGAAGTGTAGTATTTCATCAACATTCGATGAAGCAACTGCATCTCTGATGGTGGGTAAGAAACTTAGAGGATCAATCATTAAAGTTGATGTTGATCCTTACGAATATGAGATTAATGGTGAAGTTCTCACCTTATCTCATCGATGGGTCTACAGTGACAAGACTGAAGAAGACTTAGCAATAGAGAATCTCGTCAGAGATACTAATGGTAAGTTAGAAACAGCGTAGAGGTTAGGAGTGGTCAATGATGCTTATTACATAATGCGGAAATGATCACTCTCCTTTACTGAACAAGAATGTAACCATACTCAGCTCTTAAAAGTAGGCTGCTGGGTGTGGTTTTTTTTATTCCACAATCAAGTCATTAACTGACTTACAACATATTGAATTATGAAACTCAATGAAATATTGGATCATTGTTCATCACTAATCGGTGATACTGTTAACGAAAGAACTATAAGTAACGAGTATCTAAGAGCATTATCAGAATTGGTATCAACCATATTTGATATGGGTGGAGAATTCGCTGTTGAAAACTCAACAAGAGTGCTCGTTGATCTAGGTGCTGATGATGTTACTATCAAAGAGGTTTATGGTGATGACGCAATAGCCTTTGCAAAAGAATACAAGGAGTTAATGAGAATACAAGATGATATAAGAGACATTGCTATAAAGACAGTGGACAAACTAGTTGAAGAAGGGTTGGTTAAGAACTGCCTAGACTCAGATGACAACACAGAATTTCAAGTGCAAGACATTATTTATGCTAACCTCTATGCACGATTAAGTACTGGATGTTTATCTGATCAAACTTTCAACTACTAGGACACTGTTACCAATGGAGACATTCATTATTCTTCTTCTTTTAGGGGTGGTTTAATGCTTGTCTCTTTTTCTTATTTCTTAATATAACTATTGATTACTTTACATAACTGAGCTGCGTCATATTCTAAAAACTCAGTCTTTATCTCTATCTTCCTTTGTCTTGTATTTGGCAATGGTTTCACTAGCTTTATAACTACACGTTTTTCAATCTTATCATCTATCCAACTTACCTTCTCAATATTTGACAATTTTACTTTTTGCTGAGGTTCAATATAAATCTTTAGTTCAGTATCAGAAATCTCAATAGCTGTACCTGGCTCACCCATTGTTATATAGCCATAGCTGTATATGACTATCATCAATATAGTACCACCTATCAATATCCACCGGAGTAAGTCAGGTCTAACTAAGGCATCTTCATCTACAAAATATAGAGTCATAGCAACTGCTGCAATGTAGAATGCAAAATATGCTAATAACTTAGCTTTTGTAATCTGTTTATATTTTATATCTATACTATTCATAATTGCTTTTGAATATACTAGTAGTATATTTTATTGATATAAACTATACTCTTTATATAGATTTTCAAAATCTGTCCTCTTTGCTATATCATCTTTAG
>CALISO010000072.1 GCA_938041445.1 uncultured Saprospiraceae bacterium | reverse complement strand
TTGAGTAAGAATGGAATATTATTCTTTACACCACGAATTCTGAATTCCCTCAGTGCTCTTTCTAGTCTATCGGCAGAGTCTTGAACTCGATGGCCCCAAGCAGTTATTTTTACAAGTAGACTATCAAAGAAAGGAGAGACTACTGCTCCAGCATAAGCATTACCAGCATCCAATCTAATCCCAAATCCACTAGCACTTCGGTAGGCAACTAATCGCCCATAATCAGGTTTGAATCCATTTGAGGGGTCTTCAGTAGTGATACGACATTGAATCGCATATCCTCTAAAGTTGATATTTTCTTGTGCTCCGATACCGAGTTTTTCATCACCAAGATCTTCACCCATTGCAATCAATATTTGAGCCCTTACTAAGTCAATACCTGTTATGACTTCTGTGATTGTGTGTTCTACTTGGATTCTCGTATTGACTTCAATGAAGTAGATGTTCTCGTCATCATCTACAAGGAATTCTACCGTGCCAGCATTGACATAGTTAACGGTCTTGCAGATGTTGACAGCATGCTGATGTAAAGCTTGCTTGGTTTCTTCTTTTAATCCAATCGATGGAGCGACCTCTACGACTTTTTGAAATCGTCTTTGAACAGAACAATCTCTCTCAAATAGGTGTACAAGGTTGCCATAGTGGTCTCCAAGAATTTGGACTTCGATATGCTTAGGGTCGTTGATGTATTTTTCTATGAAGACACTAGGATTGCCAAATGCTGTCTTAGCCTCTCTTGTTGCTTCATTGAATAATGTGTTGAGCTGTGACTCCTCATGGACAACTCGCATTCCTCTGCCACCACCACCAGTCGCTGCCTTAATCATAATTGGATATCCAATCTTCTCGGCAAAGGACTTAATATCTGATATGTTATCTAGTGGAGTTTCTGATGCAGGTACGATAGGAACATCTGCTTTTTTGGCAGCGATCTTTGCTTTCAGTTTATCACCTAGCGCTTCCATTGACTCAGGTGATGGTCCTATCCATATAATACCAGCTTCTTGACATGCTCTTGCAAAATCTGGATTTTCACTTAAGAATCCGTAACCAGGATGGATCGCATCGACGCCTTCTTGCTTGGCAAGTGTAATAATTTTTGGGATGTCCAGATACGGCTTTAGAGGATCATTGTCTGCTCCAATCTGAAATGCTTGATCGGCCTTATATCTATGGAGTGAGAATCTATCTTCATAGGTATAGATTGCTACAGTCTTAATCTTTAGTTCAGTCGCTGCTCTGAATACCCGGATAGCGATTTCTCCTCTATTAGCTACTAAGAGTTTATTAATCTTGCGTTTGTTCATAATGAAGTAGAGTTACGTAATGATATACGGTTGAATCCCGTATTTTGACCGATAAGCCAAATATAATTCTATTTCATCTTTGATAGATGTAGACAGGTAAACTTCTTATAGAAAAAGTAGGTAGCTGGTAGAATCTGATATTCTACTTTTGTGAATGAAGTAAAAGCTGCTGATTAAATCTAGAAGCTACGCAAGAACATCGCTAGAAATTCTAATTATAATCTAATGGATCTATAGTGTCTAGTACATTTCTGATACTATCAGCTTGCTCGTTAAATTCAGGTAAGTCAGTATCTGGTAGAGGGTCAGCAGGTGGGAAGTTTTCTCTTCTGTGATTTATCTGCTTGCCATTCTTCCAAAATCTAAAACATACATGTGGGCCCGTAGCTAATCCTGTACTCCCAACATATCCTATTGTCTGACCTTGCTTGACTTTTGACCCGGCCTTTATACCTTTTGCAAATCCATTCATATGGAGATACTGAGTCTCATATGTTTTGTCATGACGAATCTTGACATATTTACCATTGTTCTTGGTATAACTGACTTTCGTGACAACTCCGTCGGATACTGAGATGATAGGTGTTCCTCTTGGTGCTGCATAATCTGTACCTAGGTGAGGAATAGTTCTCTTTTTGATTGGGTGGAATCTTCTAAGATTGTATCCTGAAGAGATTCTAGCATACTTAACTGGAGCTCTTAAGAATGCACCTTTGGTAGGATGGCCTTCCATATCATAGTAACCAGAGTAACGATCATTTTCGAAGTGGACAGCATAGTGCTCACCTTGATCATTCTTGAAGTATGCGCCTAAAATATTTCCTTCTTTAATCTTTTCTCCATCAACAAAGATTTCTTCAAATACGATTTTGAATTCATCACCCTTCTGCAAATGATAGAAATCTACACTAGAAGCTAGAGCATCTTCCATCTTAGAAATAAGACCCATACCAAGGCCTAATCCAGACATCGTCGCTGATAGACTACTTTCAATCTTTCCAAATGCTTCATCAGTACAGAGGTCTATTTGTCTTTCAACTTTTTCTACATTGACAATTTCTTCTTCGAATTCGTACTTGATGTAGGTAAGAGGAGATGGCTCATAGATCATATACTTTGGTGCATCACACTCATCCTCTCTTATGAAGGTCAAGTCCTTTCCAGATCGAAAACTTCTAACTGAAAATATATCTGCAGAATTCTTGACCAAAGATTGAATTTGATCATAGGTGATTTCTCTATCTTGAAGAATATTAGCCAAGAACTGATTTGGCATAATTGTCATCTTTTCAATGTGAAAATCACTGGCGTTGAAGCCAAACGTTGATACAACAGGAGCTTCAGCTATGGTGTCTACTGGAATGGATGTGTGATCTTTATTTTTGTCACTGAACATACTAGAGGCTATCATACCTACTAGTGCTAAAGCTATTAAAGTCGGAAATCTTTGCAACAGGACATTCTCCTTATCGCTTTCATTCATTGGGCGGTTACTCATTCTTCCTGTACAGGTTTAGGTTGCGAAGGTGAATTAGACATTGTTTTACCAAGCTGATTCAGCTTCCAGATTGCTACAAATTTACAAACAGAAATCGATACTACGAAATAGGATAGCAAAATCATTCCAAAAGATCTTTTATATTAAATCCAATTATAATATGATACGATTTTCTATATCTTCAAGTTCTATTATGCAGACAATCCACAACAACATCACATTTCAGTCCCAAGGAAGACTCATTTCGTTCGATAGTCCGCACGTGATGGGCATCCTCAATGTTACACCTGACTCATTTTTTGATGGTGGTAAATATGACGACTCTGTCGCGATCAATAATCGAATTGCTCAGATGATAGAACAAGGCGCTGATAGTATCGATATTGGCGGGATGTCAACTAAGCCTGGAGCTGAATCAGTAACTCTTGAGGAAGAATGGCGACGCGTCGAACAGCCAATTGCTGAAGCATTATTGCAAAATGCAATCGTTTCTGTCGATACAGTCAAAGCAGAAGTAGCAAGACGAGCACTAGCTATGGGAGTTCATATTATTAATGATATTTCGGCAGGTGAACTAGACGATAAGATGTTGCCAACTTTAGGCCAGTCAGAATCGATTTATATTGCTATGCATATGCAAGGTAATCCTTCAACTATGCAAGTAGATCCTCAGTATCAGTCAATACCTCTCGATATCCTAAAATATTTCGCAAAACGGATAGCAGTGATCAAGTCATTTGGTATTGACCAAATAATCATAGATCCAGGATTTGGATTTGGCAAGACCGTTAATCACAATTATAGGTTACTTAATCATTTATCTTCTTTTGGCATATTTGAATTCCCGATATTAGTGGGAATTTCTCGTAAGTCGATGATATATAAGGTGATCGGTAGTACAGCCGATAAAGTCTTACCAGCGACCCTTGGATTGACTATGGCAGCCTTATTACAGGGTAGCCATATTTTAAGAGTACACGACATAGCTGAGACTGTTCAAGTTGTTAAGGTTTTTAACCAAATGCATTCAAATGTCTCGTAGGAATTATCGTTATTTTTGTACAATCATTAATCACCCCATTGTCAAGTAAGTCAATTGTCAGAGACGCCAGAAAAAACAACTAAAAAATTCAGATTAGGTAGGATGCTATTCATCTTACTGCTGATTGTGATGTTGTTGCTCTTTGGGTTAATTGCGCTATCGACACTATCTGCACCTTTCCAGACTAGAATCATCAAAACATTTCTCAGCAAGCAGAATGCAAAGATGGAGGAGGCTATCTCTATTGATAAAGTGAGTTTTCATCCAGTCAAAGGTGCAGTAATCAAGGATTTACTTATACTCGATGATAACCAAGATACACTCTTATACTCCCAAGAATTTTACTCTGGATTGACTGATAACATTTTGACAGTCTTCAATGGGCAACTTTCATTGAGTGATGTCACTTGTAATAATGCTCAATTGAATATTAAAACTTTGAAAGGTGAATCACAGAGTAACTTATCCAGATTTTTCAATCAATTTACCAAAGAAAATAGTCAAGATTCCATTTATGAAGATACGACAGGAAGACAGGTCAATTTAGCTCTTGATGCATTGAATGCTAATAATATCTACTTAACGCAACTCAATGAACTTACAGGTAAGTCGGTAGAAGGGGGAATAGATGGATTTTATCTTAAGGTCGATGAAATGGACTTGGCAGATAGAGTGCTTATTCTTGAAAAAATTGAAATTGATAAACCATCTCTAGCAATACATTCTAAGGCTATAAGCCAATCCGAATCAACTCTAGTAAGCCCTGTTGATGATGTCAAGTCGGAAAAACAAGATGATCCTAAGCAAACAATGCAGTGGAGTTTTGGACTACATAAATTTAGAATGAGCAACGGTCAGTTTGCTAATACGAATGATAAGAATATTCAATACTCCAATCCTCATCCACATATCAAATTGCGTAACTTGAATGTCTCTGAAGTGTCACTTAAGCTTGACAGTGTAACTACTAATCTGAGTAATGCCCTTTCTCTTCAAGATTTTGCACTTGAGGGTAAAGTCACTAACGATCGTAAGTCATACTTTATGAATATGGATGCCTTAGAGATTGATGCGGAGGAAGGCAGTGTTCAAGGGTTGGATGTGAAGACTGGTGACTCAAGATTGCGTACAAATGTTGAATTGATTTATGACGACTTTGTAAATTTTGCCAACTTTCAAGATAAGGTCTTTTGTGACCTAGATATCAGGAATTCTACAGTTTCATTCCTAGATATAGCTTACTTCTTGCCAAACCTCAATACAGCCCCTTGGATAGAAAAGAATATCAATAAGACAGTCAATATCTCAGGAGAGATAAAAGGAAGAGTCAATAACTTTTCTTCAAAAGAACTTACCATTGATGTTGCGAATGAAGTTGCTTTCAACGGTTCTGTAAGGATCAAGGATGTGACAGATCCTGATAATACATTCTTAAGTATCAGGACAGATGAATTGAGCACGAGTATTGATCAGTTAACGAGGTTGATTCCTGGGTTTAGTCCACCACAGGATTATTACAAACTAGGTAACATTGTTTATAGCGGAACATTTACTGGATTTACCTATGATTTTGTCGCTAATGGAAGTTTGAAAAGTTCATTGGGACAAGCAATATTGGATACAAGGTTTGATTTGAAACCAGGTCCAGCTAATGCCCGCTACAGCGGAAGGATAGATCTTATAGATTTCGATCTCAAAACATGGACAGGTAATGATGATTTTGGGATTGTCACAGCAAGTTCAACAGTTAAGAATGGTAGAGGGCTTCTGATAGATTATCTCAAGGCAGATCTGAATGCTTCATTGACACAATTTGATTATCGTGATTATAGGTATACTAATATCAAGTTGACTGGAAATTTCAATGAGAATCAATTTAATGGAGACTTTGGTATTGAGGATGAGAATATAGATTTCAACTTTGACGGTTTGGTAAATGTTAAAGATGGTAAGATCACTACTAAACTTTCTGCATATGCCGATAAAGTTGATTTGCAAAAGCTCAATCTCAGCGATGAAGAATTTATTATTCAAGGTGATTTTGACTTAAATCTAAGTGGACAATCTATCAAGGATATTACTGGAGATGCGAGGATAGGTAGTGTCAATATTTTCTACAAAGGAAATGTTTACCACTTTGACACAATCTCTGTAGTTAATACAATGTTGCCAAATAATGAAAGAAACTTAGAACTTGTCTCCGACTATGTCAACTTGACTGTTGAGGGTGAATTCAACCCAACGAACTTACCCTATCATTTCACTAGTACATTATCTGAGAACCATCCTCAATGGTGGGAGAAACTTAGACTCAAAAAAGCTAAACGACGTGACAATGATCTGGGTGAAGACTTTGATTTTGACTTAGTTATATCAGACTCAAATGAGTTTGCTGACCTGCTGGATATTGGTTGCTACAATGTCAAAAACTTAATCGCAACAGGTCACATAGAGACTGATAATGCTAGGTGGTTCATCGATACTTCTATGGATGAGTTATCCTGTGATAGTTTAGTGTTAAGCGATATTGAGTATTCATTGACCTATCTCGATGGTCGAGGCAAGACGAACCTGAAAGTTGATGAATGGATCAGGGGTGATAAAATGTTTCCACAATTGTTAATGACAGGAAATCTTGATGGAGATGATATTAAACTGAACCTGAGTACTGAGGCGTTGTTTGATTCAATCGGAATAGTCGATATCAGTCTTGAAGGACATCCTGTTGGTGATGAAATCTACATCAATATGGTGACTAATCAACTCCAGATTATGAGTGGTGATTGGCAAGTGACGGACAACAACCAAATCATTATTGGCGACAACCTGATTGAAGTCAATGACTTTAAAATCACCGATGGAGAACGAACAATAGCTGTCGATGATTTGAATCAAAAAGGGTTAAAGGTTAATCTTGAGGAATTTAATCTGGACTTTATTAATGGCTTAATAGATTATCAAAATATTTACTTCAGTGGTGCTGGTGATGTATCGGTTCTAGTTGATGACATATTTGATCGAGGGCGATTTTGGACAGAAGTAAAAGTGCCAGAACTATTGCTCAATGAAGAGGACTATGGAGAAATTAATTTCACAACGGGAACAAGAGACTTTAGCACTTTTGAAGGGTTGATTAAGATCGTTCGTAAAGAAGATAATCAACGCATCGAAGCTAATTTTGATTTTGAACAAGAGTCCAAAGTATTCAATGCATTTATACAAGGCACTGATGTCGACTTGAGCTTGTTTGAATTTATCATTGCAGAAGGGACTTCTGGGACATCAGGAAAATTGGATATCACAGCTACTATTGCAGGCGTAATTGATGATTTTGAACTAGAAGGGCAGGCATTGCTTAGAGATGGTCAGACTAAAATTGATTACCTAGGTGCAGAAATCTTTTTTGATCAACAAGAACTGCGATTGACCAATACTATGGTTGATTTGACTGGTGTTGAGATTACTGATATTGAAGGAAATGTGGCAACGGTTCAAGGAGGACTTAGACATGATTTACTCAGAGACTTCTCAGCTGATGCTACATTAAGTGCTAATAAAATCATTGCACTTAATACCACTAAGGATATCAATCCTGTGTATTATGGAAAAGTAATCGGGGATATGGATATTATATTCAAAGGGCCATTTACCTCAATCGATATAGAGGTCAATGGGACAAGTCTCCCAGGTACAGTGCTCAATATTCCTGTAGAATCATCTGAGGATGGATTCGAAGAGAGTTTTATTACATTCGTGGATAAGCGGGACTTGATCCAATCAATTATTGATACAACATTGGTGCCTTCTCAAGTCGAGATATCAGGAATGAATATCAACTTGAATCTAGACGTAACTCCTGATGCCAACTTGAAACTTATTTTCAATGAAAGACTCAATGATATTATCTCTGCTACTGGTAGAGGTAACTTACAAGTCATCTCAACGAGGACAGGTGAATTTAATATCTATGGCAATTATGAAATAGAAAGTGGAGATTATTTATTCACTGCCTGGGGATTTTTAGCTAAACCATTTAGAGTAGAGCGGGGGAGTTTTATCACTTGGACGGGTGATCCATTTAATGCAACTCTCAATATAAATGCAATCCTTGATAACGTAAGAGCACCTCTTTATACGTTTATTCAAGAATATCTACCTGTTTCTACCGGAACCCAACCTAATGATCTAGTCCAGACCGCAAATAAGCGTACTGATATTGATTTGAAATTGAAATTAGAGGGTCAGCTGTATAGTCCTGAGGTGAGTTTTGATTTAGATTTTCCTGATGTGGAGCCGAATCTACGATCCTATGTGGATAGTAAGATGCGGACCTTAAGGCAAAATGAAGCTGAGCTCAATGATCAAGTTGCAGCATTATTGATTTTTCAATCGTTTATCCCATCTAATAATGCCTTAGGTTCATCATTCTTCAACGCAAATAATCTTGCTTACAGTGGGATCAATACGTTAAGTGAATTTATCTCTAGTCAGATTTCATTCCAATTATCCAATCTCTTACAACAAGCCATTGTTGATAATAAGTACTTGTCAAGTATTGATTTTGAATTGGCATTTGCCAACAATACAGCATTTGATAATGGGCAATTTGAGACTGATTTACTTCCTGATGAGATTGGAGTCAATGTGACATCCACGTTAAAAAACGATAGATGGGGTGTAGGTATTGGTGGAAACTATGTGAGAGATAATGGATTTTCATTTGGAGATTATACAACACAGGATTTTAGAATTGAGTATTATATCACAGATGATAAGAGGCTGAAGCTTCGAGTGTATGGTCAGAATGACTTCGATCTTGTGGTAGGTAACTTTGAAAGAGAACAGCGATATGGTGTCGGTATATCTTACCGTAAAGAATTCGGTACGTTCAGCAATCTCAAGGAAGATATAGACAAAAGTATCAAAAGGGCAGCAAGACGTAATGGTAGAAACCAAGAGTAAGATCGCAATCATCACAGGTGCCACTTCAGGTATTGGTCGTGCTTGTACAAATAGATTATTGGAGCAAGGTTACCGTCTTCATATATTTGGTCGTAATCTTACAAAGATCTATACTAAGGAGATTATGGATGCCTATCCCATTGCATTGTGGGAGTGTGATTATACTGACCTTACTTCAGTCAATCGACGACTTACTGAGTGTCTTAGTACTGTTCAATCACTAGATTTGATATTGCACGCGTCTGGTGTGGTCACCTCTGGATATGAGGAGACTGCAGATTTGATTGAGAAGCAGTTTCAAGTAAATTATTTAGTCCAATTTTTCATCACACAAAAGTCTATTGATTTATTGACAGAGGAAGGATTGGTTTGCTTGATAGGATCAGAAGAACATCGTAAGGCTACATTCGAATTGAAAGATCTTTGTATGAAAGACAACTATCAAGCTAGGTCAATGTACCAAAGAACTAAACTATGCCAATTACTGTATGCAAACAAACTCGATGAAAGCTTCGACTATGAGACTGGTGGAGGTGTTGTTGTTGTCCATCCAGGTATTGTCAATACAGGATTTGGGGGTAAAAACATCACAGGTCTCAAGAAGTGGTTTTGGGAATTGTATGGAACATTGAGAGAAGGGAAATCAGCTGGAGAGGCTGCCGATGATGTACTTACAGTCATTGGATATGATCGATTCTCTAGAGAGCTATACTATAATCAAGTGATGAGTAGTATACCTTCTGACTTGGCGACAGACCAGACTGTGATCAATCAACTCTATGATACCTCTTGTGATATGTTGAAGCATATCTTAGTTAAGTAGACTACTCACTGCAGCAAGAGTAATATTGCAATGCCTAGAAGTACACAGATTCTTATCCAATAGATCCATCTCCAGAACCATTCTGCTACTATAAGGTGCCTAAGGCGATCTGCTAAGTAGGCTACAGTGATAAATATCACCATTGCTTGTAACATAAAGACACCACCTAGGAGTAAGATCTCTTGGATTGGTTGTTTAGAATCTTCAGTTACAAAACTAGGTAAGAAAGCAAGGAAAAAGATTGTCACTTTAGGATTAAGCACATTCATTGTAATGCCGCGAACGTATAGACGACCAAGTGGTTCAAATGAGTCTGGTACTCTTTCTTTAATAGTCGATGGCGGCGTAGGTTGTGAATGGTAAGCACCATATGTGAGGTACAGAAGGTAGGCGACTCCTGCATAGGTCACGATATCATAGAGTATTGGGTTAGTCTTGATCAATAGACCAGCTCCTGTCGCTGTCAGAGTGATATGCCAAAGTAGTCCAGTAACCAATCCACAAGCAATTGACATCCCATATTTACGTCCAGTAGCGAGGCTTTCAGTCAAGACATAAAGTATATCAGGACCTGGCATCAATGTCAATGCTATAGCTGCAAGTATGAATGTGTACACAATTTCAAATATAGGATATTTAGTAGGATGACTAGATTCTACAAACACTTATATGGAGTCACCATATATATGTTATGCCACAATATGTATCTTCGCTACTTATCACCAATCTGAAGCACACCATTGGCAGGAAAAAGTAAATCTGGTAAGATCACACCGTTGATGAAACAATACTTTGAGATCAAAGCAAAACATCCTGATGCGTTATTGCTATTCAGAGTAGGAGATTTTTATGAGACTTTTGGTGAGGATGCTATCAAAGCTGCACAAGTACTAGGTATTGTTCTAACTGCAAGGAATAATGGTGGATCTAAGATAGAATTAGCAGGATTTCCTTATCATTCAGTGGATCTCTACTTGCCAAAATTGGTGAAGGCTGGTTACCGTGTTGCTATCTGCGAGCAATTAGAAAAGCCCTCCAAAGAAAAGAAAATTGTCAAACGGGGAGTGACTGACCTAGTGACGCCTGGAGTAACATATCATGACTCCATCCTTACCCATACCAAGAATAACTACCTCGCATCAGTACATATCACTAAGAGTAAATTTTTTGGACTAGCCTTTCTGGATATTTCGACAGGTGAGTTTTTAGTGACTCAGGGTGATGAGTCGCTGTTGCGCAAGCTGATTCAAAGCTTCGAGCCAACAGAAATTCTTGTCAATAGAACTCATCAGCAGACCTTGGAAGAGATTTTGTCAGACCCAACCTTGTATGTATATCCACTTGATGAATGGGTTTTTTCTGAAGATCATGCTATTTCAGTATTATCCAATCAATTTAACGGTAAGTCGTTTAAAGGATTTGGCATAGAACAACTACTCCTCGGTCAGATTGCAGCAGGTGCTGTCATTCAATATCTTGAAAACTCTAACCAGCAGAAGCTTGGTCACATCACTCAGATAACGCGGATCCAGAATGACGACTTTATGTGGCTTGATCGGTTCACGATTCGCAACCTGGAATTGATTAATTCACAACATGAGTCAGGCAAATCACTATACTCAGTGATTAATAAAACAGTATCCGCTATGGGAGCTAGACTCCTTAAGAAGTGGTTGATGCTGCCATTAGTCTCAGTCCATCATATAGAAGCTAGGTTGAATAAAGTCGATCACTTTATCGAGTATGATGACGTGGTTGATTTACTTTCTGATTCTATAAGTAAGGTTGGTGATCTAGAGCGACTTGTCTCTAAAATATCGACATATCGGATTTCTCCCCGAGAGGTTGCTGCTCTTGGACAGTCCCTACTTGAAGTGCCTGTAATCATAGAGATATTGAGCAAGGATAGTGCTAATACATTTGCTCCATTGATCGAGCAGCTTCATCCTTGTGAGTCACTTGTAGAATTAATACAGAATGGGATCGTCGATGACCCACCAGTACAACTGAAGAAAGGATTCTACATCAAAGAAGGCTATCATCAAGAATTAGATGAGCTCAAATACATCATAAATAATAGTAAAGCTTTACTTGTTGAAATCCAACAGCGAGAGGCAGATAGGACAGGGATTACAAGCCTTAAAATAGGATTCAATAATGTATTTGGATATTATCTCGAAGTGACTAATAAGTATAAAGGTCAAGGTCTTGTCCCGGACGAATGGGTAAGGAAGCAGACATTGACCAACGCTGAACGTTACATCACTGATGAGCTTAAAGAGCTCGAAGATAAAATCCTAAATGCAGAAGAGAAGATGCTGACACTTGAGCATGAGATATTTACCGACCTAGTGCAGAAGTGCGGACAATACATCCAACCCATTCAAGATAATGCTAGATTGATTGCTGAGATAGATGTGTTATGTGGATTTAGTAAGTTGGCTAAGCACTATAATTATTGCCGTCCAACGGTGAATGAGAGTAAGCACCTATCCATCAATCAGGGTAGACATCCTGTCATAGAAAGTCAGCTAGAGCACTACACATCATATGTACCTAACGATGTCAATCTAGATGATAGTGAACAACAGATTATGATGATTACAGGACCCAACATGTCTGGGAAGTCAGCTGTGCTAAGGCAGACTGCACTTATTTGCTTGTTAGCACAAATAGGTTGCTATGTGCCTGCGGAATCTGCTGAGATTGGGATAGTTGATAAATTATTTACTCGAGTGGGAGCTAGTGATAATATCAGTAGTGGAGAGTCAACCTTTATGGTAGAAATGACTGAGACATCGAGTATTATGAATAATATCTCTGATCGTAGTCTAGTATTACTTGACGAGATTGGAAGAGGGACGAGTACCTATGATGGAATATCGATAGCGTGGTCTATAGCTGAGTACCTGCATGAGCTACCTGATGCTCGTCCTAAGACACTATTTGCTACTCACTATCACGAGCTGAATGAGTTAGCAGCTAAGCACGAACGAATCAAAAACTTCAATATCGCTACAAAAGAAGTCGATAATAATGTCGTGTTTCTTAGAACCTTGGTAGAAGGAGGGTCGCAACATAGTTTTGGGATACATGTGGCTAAGATGGCAAGTATGCCAAACAAGATAGTCCATAGAGCAGCCCAGATTCTAATAGAACTGGAAAAGAAGTCGATCAACAAAGAGTCAAGTGAGACCCTCAAACATTTAGCCGCGACGCCAACAATGCAGCTAGATATGTTTCAACCTGCAGTAGGTCAAGCGATCGTTGATGATATGAATAATATCAATGTGGAAACAATGACTCCTGTAGAATGTATGATGAAGTTGATAGAACTGAAGTCTAAAGTCGACAAGCTATAGTGCCTCTTTCTTAGCCTATGTTATAAATTACAAAAGAGGTCTGAACAAATGCCCAAACCTCTTTTGTATAAACTTTAAACTGCTTTACTTTTAAATAATAGCTAATAGTTGTAATTAGGAATTGATCAACAATACTAATCGCTATAATTATGATGTAAAGGTAGGCTCGAAATCGATTTTGAAATGCAGACTTTCGATAAATGGTCGAAAAGCATAGAAGTTTGGTAGGAATTATGTGATTGTTGAGTTTTTATCTATTAATATCTCGTCATCTATGGCAGTTTAATCAAGTATTATTGTAGAATCGAGAGTATTTACTGAGTTACATTACTGAGTGAAGAACGCCACGATGTCTTTCATTTGTCAGGGTATGGGATCGATCTTTCTGCTGGTCTGAAGATGACCGTATTTGAAAACTTCTTTGTGCAATAAGAAGTCAAGGGAGGCTTCATCGGACTACCAAGTGTCAGAACGACTAATTCCAAATCTGATATAGCTAAGCAAAACTTTATATTTAGTCAAGCAAATATTGTAATTGGAGGCAGTATACATATCGGAAAGCGTAGCAGAGTATACGTGCCAAACTAGACTATAATTTTGTAATGCTCTAGTTATTTTTTATTCAAAATAAATGAAGCTGTATAAAGTTGGCAAAGTAGATAAAGTTACTATCTTTGCCAACCGTTCAAAAGAGAATGGACTCTGGGTACCAACTCAAAGTAAAAATTATGAGACATATCGCACTTCTAATGATAGTGTGTAAAGATATATCGCGGGGTGGAGCAGTTGGTAGCTCGTCGGGCTCATAACCCGAAGGTCGTTGGTTCAAGTCCAGCCCCCGCTACTAAGTAAGACTCAATTGATTAAGTTCGGTTGGGTCTTTTTTTTTATGAGTTAAATTGAGCTGAGTGGCAGCTTGAGGGCACAGTTTATAATCAGGTTTATATATGCACTCTATTGGTAAAAGACTGGCAAACTGCAGAAAAGCGAAAAATCTATCTCAGAAAGAACTGGCTGAGATTTTTAATACTTCTCATACCACTATAGGCAAGTATGAGAGAGACGAAGTAAACCCATCTATTGATGCTGTCAAGCGTCTGGCTGATGAGCTTGATACCACTGTGGCTATTTAATCGGTGAAGCTGGATTGAATGAGCTGTTCCGTGATCAGGATATGCTCCGTAGGCTTAAAGAGATAAATTCCC
>CALISO010000071.1 GCA_938041445.1 uncultured Saprospiraceae bacterium | reverse complement strand
TAATAAATATGGAACTGGAGCTACCGTTATGCATATTTATAATTCTGATTTAGCAAAAGTGAAAGTCCCTGGCATATCTTTAGAACGACAACTTTTAATCGCTCAGAAGCTTGAGAGTATTAGTCAGAATTTATTCATAGTAGAATCCAAAATCTCCTCCTCCCAAGCCCTCCAAAAATCCCTAACCAATCAGATTTTTATTTAGGAGTTTTGGGTTTAAATCAATCTTATATGATAGACTATCAATGGATTATCATCCTATTGGCACAATAATATGAGCCATGTTACACCTGCTAGATTCCGGAGATTCTGTTTCATATATTATGTTTATTATGTATTAATCAAGCAATAAGCTGGATAAAATGGTATAATACATAATAATTGAGTACATTTGTTAGGAATATTATTTAATAATCCAGTATTTATCTGGAATAATGGATATAATAAATAACAAAAATAACTTTCTTCAATACTTGAGTGATCAGGATATAGAGGTATTCGCATTGGATCAGCTGGAAAGGTACTTTGAAGGTCTATCCAAGGCAGACTATGAGTTTGTAGAAGACTTGGCTCGACGCGGGGTGCTTACTCGACTTATGCGAGGTATTTATGCCGTGAATCGAAGAGCCGAAAAAGATAACAACTATATGCCTAGCTGGCATAAGGTCGCTGCAGCCGTGGCCTATCCGCGAGACTACTACATTGGCTACTATAGTGCTTTGCAGATTCATGAGCTGATCACCCAGCCTGCCTTAAGAGAATATGTGGTGATGACCGATCAAGTTAGTCCCAAGGTGAGGAAGATACAAGATATTCCATTTGAGATGATCTGTCTCAAAGAAGATCGGTTCTTTGGTTTCAAAAAAACGTGGATCAATGATCATGATAAGGTCTACTGCAGCGATCTAGAAAAAACTTTGATCGATTGCCTCTCCAAACCAAAATATGCAGGAGGCATTGAAGGCATTATTAAAGCCATAGATAAAGCCCGTAACAAAATAAAAGCCAATGTGCTTATGGAGTATGCTATAAAATTCAATGCTCAAGTAGTGATGAAACGATTGGGATATCTTCTAGATGCCATGAGTCTTTTTCCAACAGAGCAAAACATACTTCAAGAGCTGATCACTGATGCTTATACCAAACTCGATCCATCTATTAAGATCAAAGGACGATTTTATAGAAAATGGAGAATAGAAGATAATGTAGATATCCAAGAACTCTTACAAACAACACGTACATGATTAGGTCAGGAGAAATACAACAAATCGCTCATGAGCAAGGTGTTAGAGATACCCAGATCGAAAAAGACTATGTAATCGGATGGATACTTAAAGGCATCAGTCAAAATCCATATTTCAAAGAGCAGCTGATATTCAAAGGTGGTACAGTCTTAAAGAAAATATGGTTTGCTGATTATCGCTTTTCGGAAGATATGGATTTCACTTTTCAAGGCGAAGATTGGGATAAGACAAAAGTGGAATCTGAATTCATAGTAGTATGTGAGTGGATTTATGAAGAGAGCCGTATAAAAGTCAGCATCCATCCAGAAGAAGGATCAGCAGATCAATACAGAGGCTATCTAAAATATCAGGGTCCCTTGGGAGGAGAAAAAGACATTAAGTTAGATATCTCTACCAATGAACTAATTTACTTCCCTATAGTAGAGAAAGCCATCTTAGATACTTATTCTGATCAACAGCACGACTACCTCATTAAAGTATATAGCCTTGAAGAATCCTTGGCGGAAAAACTCAGATGTGTCCTACAGCGAAGTATTTCCAGAGACATCTATGATATTTGGTATCTTACAGAACAAGCAGGATTGGATATAGAAGATGTCGCCTTTGGTTATGCAGATAAGTCAAAACATAAAGAAAAAGATCCACTGACCTTAATCGAGACCTTGCAAAAGAAAGAAAAGAAATATCAAGCCAATTGGGAAACAAGCCTACAGCATCAAATTAAAGACTTACCAGAATTTGATGGTGTATGGAGAAGTCATTTAGCAGAAGCAAAAAAAGCAATTGCTTTACTTAACACCTAGAATCATGAGTTTCAACGAACTAAATAGTGTAGAACATTACATCATCCACCAGCTGAGTGGAGTCAACCTCAATGAATCAGGTGCACAAGCCCCTCAGCAAGGCTATGGGGCTGAATGGCAATTTAAGCCATCAGAGCTTATCAGACGTACTCCTAGTGAAGTACTTGACGAGACAGAACTGAAGGATGCCCTTATACGACTTAATCAAGAAATAGCTGCTATCCGAATCTAGCAGATGAAGTCATCTATAAACTAAGAGCGGTCATCATTACTGTCAATCAAGTCGGACTCGTCAAGGCCAATGAAGGATTCTTCCAATGGATGACAGGAGAAAAGACGATGCCTTTCGGCGAAAACAATCGGCACGTTACAGTAAGACTCATCGACTTTGACAACTTATCTAACAATACCTATATAGCGACTAATCAATATAGAATACACCATCGAGAGACCAAGATTCCAGATATCGTATTGATGATCAATGGTATTCCTGTCAATCAACCCATCTCCAACACCGCTTTAACTATCCTTCTTATTCCTTCTTCTAATCTAGCCCTAGGGCATGCGAGATTCAGTCTGATATAACCATCTGCATTTGTAACAAACATCTCACCTCCCTCTAATAACACTCCAGCTTTCCGAGCAAAGAACAGGGTCAAGTTCTCATCTTTGTTGGAATAGTGAGAAAGATTGACCCAAGCGAGGTATGTCGATTCTGGGATGACAACCTTAGCATGCGGTAAGTGCATCGCTAATTGTTCGCTGAGGTAGTGAAAGTTACTATCCAAGTAATCAGTCAATTGACTTAGCCACTCACGTCCTCTTGTGTAGGCTGCTTCTGCCGCTACGATACTCAGTGGATTTTCTATAGGAATGTAGTTGTCACTATAGCGCTTCCTGAGATCGTCGTTAGGGATGATCAGATTGGCAAACAGATTGCCTGCAAGATTAAATGTCTTACTTGGAGCCATACAGGTGATGATGCGATCTGAATTTGGAAATAATCGAGCCATCGGTGTGAACTCCTGATTCTTTCTCAATAAGTCACAATGAATTTCGTCAGAGATGATGGTCAAGTTATGATCAAGACATCGCTTGCCAAACTCCAACAATTCTTCTTCAGACCAAACACGACCAGTAGGATTATGTGGATTGCAAAACAAGGCTAAGACACATTTCTCATCAGAGGCTTTTTCTTCAATGTCGGCTAGATTCATTTGATACTTGCCATCAATATTGATCAAATCCGAACAGACTAATTCTATACCATTATAGTCAGCGCTATGTTTGAAGAAGGCATACGATGGTGTCACAATAAGGACTTTTTCATCAGGCTTACAGATCAGACCAATCAAATTAAATAAGGCTGGCACTACTCCCTTAGAATACACTAAATGCTCTAGGTTAAACTTCCATTGATATCGGTCAATACACCAGTTCTGAAAGGCAAGAGGGTAGTCCTGATTCGCTACCATCGAATAACCGAGCAATGGATGATCTAGTCTATTCCGCATAGCAGCAATGATCTCCGGAGCTATTGCAAATTCCATATCAGCTACCCACATAGGGATGAACTCATCTTCGGGATACTTACCACACAAGTCTTCATCCACTTCAAATAAGTAGCCTCTATAACCAGATAGTGACATCGCATTAGTGCCCTTTCTGTTGATGATTGTGTCAAACTGAGAGTGAAGAGTTGCCATCTAGGTGATAATTTGAATTTATTGAATAGATTTCTCTAAATTACAATCGATCTAGATGATTGCCTATCATTGGTCATTGACATTTTTGGAAATGGCAGAATTAGCGTAGTCTATACAGGATTGAATCACAGCTTAACAAACACTTACAATGGGCTCATATCGACTTACAATACATCTTCCAATCTTCTCTCTCTTATGCATTTTACTCTTAGTGAATTGTGCTTCAATTAAGATTGAAAATATTGAATTTATCGATGAGTCAATTACCTCTATCACTACTGAACCGAGATTAGATATCTACCAACCAAGCAAGTCAACTGATAATGCCGTAGTAATCTTCATTCATGGTGGTTACTGGGATGAAGGAGATAAGGATATTTATGGTTTCTTAGGTCGCAATTTCGCTCAGAAAGATATCGTGACAGTCATCCCGAATTATACGTTGAGCCCTTATGGCAATTATGACACGATGGCTAAAGAGGTCGTAGCTGCCATACAATGGTCAGCAGATAATATCTCAACATACAATGGTGACCCTGATAACATCTATCTGATGGGACACTCTGCTGGAGGGCACCTAATCGCCTTGGCAACGACTAATCCCAAGTACCTTGAGGAGATTAACCTAGTCAAAGGAGTCATCTTAAACGATTCTGCAGGCCTTGATATGTATTCGTATTTACAACAGTATCCACCAACTGCTGCCCATCATCACTATACAGATACATGGACTACGGATGCGTCTAACTGGAAAGATGCCTCACCAATCTACTTTCTCTCAGAACAGACTCCACCGTATTTGATCTATGTAGGGACTAAGAGCTATCCATCAATTATCAACTCCAACAAAGACTTTCTGGAAGTACTCAAGACTTACCAACCTGACGCTAAGATCAATTTCTTAGATAAAAAGCATGTGCCTATGATGAGGCAATTTGTCTATCCATGGAATAAACACTACGATACAATAAAGGAGTTTATAGAAAACCCAAAGTAGGAGAAGTTTTACCTGAATAAGGGCACGGCAGATTTGTGGTCATTTCTAGTTTCTTGAATTTTCTGTAAGATAGCGTTGTAGGTAGCAATTTTCTCTAGAGATAGCTCAAGGCAAATGGCGTTGATCCCCACTAATGCCTACTACACAATAATGCAACTAGCACCATAATTGTCTTGTCATTCAGTCAATAGGAATAAATGCTATTGAGTCAATTAGCTATTCATGGTATAGTATTGGATGTTACTTTACAGCAGGTAATCAAGTAGACATATCAATAGATGAAAATATTAATCGTAGGCGGGGGAAATATGGGATTGACATTTGCAAAAGCATTTATCAATTCTCGTGTAGTTGTACCAAAGCAACTCACAATCCTAGAGAAGAATGAAGGTGCAAGAGTAGAGATGCTCAAACAGCAAAATCTTGGTGAGATCGTCACAGATCCATCATTGATCACTAGTGCTGACTTAGTCATACTTGCTGTCAAGCCTCAAGATATCAATAGTCTGTTCAATCAGATTGTCGACTATGTTGATAAAGAGCAAGTGTTCTTGAGTATTATGGCAGGAGTGAAAATTGAGACTATTGTGGACAAATTGGGTGTTACCAAAGTAATCCGAGCAATGCCTAATCTTCCATCTCAGATTGGGTTGGGAATGACAGCATTTACAACTAGTGAGACTGTCTCAAGATTTGAACAAGGTGCAGTGCAAAATTTATTAGCTACAACTGGAAAGACACTTCACGTTGGCAATGAGGAGCTTATCGATTCGGTAACTGCAGTATCGGGTTCGGGACCTGCCTATGTGTTTTACTTTATCGAAGCGATGATACAAGCTGCAGTGAAGACTGGAATCAAGCCAGCCGAAGCTACTCTCTTAGTTATTCAGACGTTTAAGGGGTCACTTAGCTTATTCCAACAATCATCCTTCAGTTGTCAGGAATGGATCAATAAGGTGGCTTCCAGGGGTGGTACTACCGAAGCTGCTATCAAGTCATTTGATGAAAGTAATCTTAATGCTCTGATCGGTGAAGGGATCAACGCTGCCCTTGTGAGAGCAGAAGAGCTTGGTGAGTAGACACGATTATTCTTGTGTTTCTGACTCTTTCTTTATGACGTAATATTCGCTGTCTGTTAGCTTAAAGTACTTTTTGGAAAGGTCACTTGCTGTAAATTGATCAAGGTCAAATGGGGCACCAAAGAATGCATTGTTGCTATTCTGTTTTATGAGAGACTCATATTGTGAATCAGTGTACATATAGACTGATCGAGTGTCTTCCTTATCTTTAAGAGCACTATAAATCGCAGTAGTGAATGGCACAGACCATGAAACCAATACCTGATTGGAGTTTACTTTACTTCGTGGATAGAGCACTTTTGGTTGGTCGATACTTGCACCTTCTTCCGATAGTGAATGCATATATTCAAGCCGATCAGTAAAGAAGCTTCCATACATAAATAATCCTCTTACACCCATAAATGCGACAAACAATACTACCAGGAGTTTCACCCAGGTAGGAATCTTCAGGTATGCATATACTGACAAGATGGTGAACCCCCAGAAGTAGCCAATGAACAGGTAGTAGCTCTCCAGCATATTGATTGACTCACCTTCATAATAGATGATCACAATGACGCATAGGAAGCAGATAAGTGATAGTAGCGAAATGGCAGCAGCTAGATACTTTCGTAAATAGACTAATCCTGCTAGAGATGCTAAATACAGATAATATCCCCACTTGAAATGCCTCATCACATACGCTTTCATTGATCTATAGGTATTCTGTTTAAAGATGTTGGTGATGATTTCGTAGGATTGCTCAAATGCACCTAATTTGTCTGTTTCATAACCTACACTTGGTATGAGTAAATACCTAAGTACGAATCCAAGGATAATCAACCCAAGGGTCAACCAAGCATAGGGATTCTTAATGAGCCCATAGAAGGCGATATAAAATACCCCAAAACTCATCAATGGTAAGAATACAATAGGGTGCCCAATGAGAAGAATCAAGATCAATCCAAATGCGATTAACCATTCTCTCCACTCATGCATAGCAACTAGATACCGCTCACGAGTCACCCAACCAACAAATAGAAATGATAAGGCCAGTGTACTTGTCGTCTCAGTTACCGCCATATAGTGCTTGAATCGGCCTGTAAGTAAGAGTGTCACCACCATAAATAGAGCAACCTTAGGGTTCTTAAACAGATAGGCAACAATAGCAAAGATCATGTAGTAGAACAGCACAAAACTGAATGAATAGCCTATCATCACACCTTTGAGGCCAACTCCGAGCTTGATTAATAGGAGAGGGAGCCACTGATTGAAGTAATTGATATAGCGATGATGAGCAATGAAAAATGACTCATCTTGTAGAATGTTGAATGTATAGAATGATGCATCAATCAGTAGTAACCGTTCTTGGTAGTACCTGATACTGAAGAAGACTAGGACTAGCATTGCAATGTGTCCAAGTATCAAGCTACCTCGATCTAGTGAGCTTGGGTTATACTCCGTTAGTTTATTGAATATGCTCTTAGCTTGCATTGTGTTGGTGACCGATTCTATGGGTCTAGGATACAAACTTAACTAAGACATATTAATTGCATACAAAGATGTGAATGAATGATGCTGATATGTTGGATCCGATATAAGCCTAACCTCTTTTACGACGCTTATTAGACTTGTAATCCATAAAGATAAACTCACCTAACCCACCAAGAGAACTATAGAAAGCCTTGCCATTATTGGCCTTAGTAAACTTATCAACAAACTGTACAAGCCAAGGATCTTGCGCAATCATAAATGTGGTAATCGGGATCTGCATCTTTCGACATTTGACTGCGAGCCCAAGTGTCCGACTAAGGATTTTTTTATCTAGTCCAAAGCTGTTCTTATAGTACTTTTTACCTCGCTTAATACACGTAGGCTTTCCGTCTGTGATCATCATGATCTGCTTATTCGGATTTTTACGCTTACGCAAAATGTTCATAGCTAACTCTAGTCCAGCAACTGTATTGGTATGATATGGTCCTACCTCTAGATATGGGAGGTCTTTGATTTCTATCTGCCAAGCATCATTACCAAAGACTATGATATCAATTGTATCCTTGGGATATCGTGTCGTGATGAGCTCAGATAATGCCATTGCAACTTTCTTAGCAGGGGTGATTCTATCTTCTCCATAGAGTATCATACTATGTGAGATATCAATCATTAAGACTGTTGAAGTCTGAGTCTTATAAAAAGATTCATGAACAACAAGATCATCCTGTGTCATCTTAAAGTCATTGATGCCATGGTTAACTTGTGCATTCTTAAGGCTCTCGGAGATGGAGAGCTTTTCTAGTGAATCACCAAACTCATAAGGCTTCAGTTCTGAAGTATGTTCGTCACCCTTACCTTTGAGATTAGTAAGGTGGTTACCTCTTTTGGACTTTTTAAGTGTGTCAAAGATATCATCAAGAGCACTTCTTCTTAGGGACAATTCTAGTTTTGAGGTCGGAGTGAATTCTAGTTTTCCTTCTCTTTCTTCTTGAGATATCAGACCCTTATCTATCAAATCTTTGACAAAGTCAGCAATACCATAATCCTCTGTCGTTAAATCGTGGATCTTGTCTAATTCAGTTAGCCATGAGATTGCTTGGTTGACATTCCCCGATGTATGCAGCAACAATTGCTGAAAGATCTTCAAGAGTTGCTCAAAGGTAGATAGACCATCATTTGGCGGCAAAAATTTACTGAATTGGTATCCTATCATATTGATTGTTTCAAAACGTCTAGTCGTGAATGTCTCGACCTCATAAAGTGGTCTGCTAGTACTAACGCAGCCATTGATTCTACTATTGGGACGGCTCTTGGCACGACGCATGGATCATGGCGTCCCTTACCTTCTACTTTGACTTTTTCTCCAGCTGTATCAATCGATTGTTGCGATTGCATAATCGTCGATGTAGGCTTGAAAGCAACATTGAAGTAGATCGGCATACCATTAGAAATTCCGCCCTGAATTCCACCACTATAATTGGTTTTGGTAGTGATTTGTTCAGACTCATCGATTTGAAATTGATCGTTATGTTCGCTGCCGGTCATTTTTGCACCAGCAAATCCACTTCCTATTTCAAATCCTTTTACTGCATTGATACTCATCATTGCTTTTCCCAAGTCTGCTTCCAATCTATCAAAGACGGGTTCTCCCAGTCCTGTAGGAGGATTCTTAATGACGCAAGTCACACATCCGCCAACAGTATTACCTGAGTCTCTGATCGCTTCTATATGGCTGATCATCTTTTTTGCGACAGCTTCATCAGGACATCTGACAATCGTATCATCAATGCTGCCAAGATTGACCTGAGTATGATCTTGATCAATAGATATCTCACCTATGCTACTCACATATGCTTGAACTGTGACTCCTAGCTCCTTGAGTAGACAATATGCAATGCTACCAGCAGCTACTCTTGCTGCAGTCTCTCTCGCGGAAGATCTTCCACCACCTCTATGATCTCTGATTCCATATTTCTTGTAGTAAGTGTAATCAGCATGAGAAGGTCTGAATACAGACTTGATATGATCATAGTCACTTGACTTTTGGTCCAAGTTGCCAATCCATATGCCTATAGGTGCACCAGTACTGATATCATTCAGGACACCCGACAGAAATTTGAATTCATCATTCTCTTTCCTCTGAGTTGTGATTGCTGACTGACCTGGTTTACGTCGATCTAGCTGTTGCTGAATGAAGGCTCTATCTATGGTTAATCCTGCTGGACACCCGTCGATAACAACACCGATCCCAGAACCATGTGATTCGCCAAATGTTGTGATTTGAAATGCGGTACCAAAAGTGCTTCCTGCCATCAGTAATTACTTTGTATTTTTGTGCCGTACCATCTTGATCCGACATTGTGTCATCAAAGATATTACACATTCTTAGAATTGGTGCAGTAGACATGTATAGATACCCAGAAGATATTCTTGACAACCTTGATTTTGATCGAATCATAGAGGCCTTAGCTACGTTTTGTAAAGGGCCAATTGCTAGAGATCGATGCTTCAATATGAAGTTCTTCGCTAAGCAAGATAGGGTAGAGCGAATGCTCGATGAAGTCCTAGAAGTCCAACAAGCCATCATTCAGGAGGCGACAATTCCTATTGCTCAATATGAAGATATTGGCGATGATTTGTATTTACTCAGAAAGGAAAACTATGTTCTTGAAGTAGAAGCACTATCAAGAATCATTAACCAAGTTCGTATGGTTGACGAGTTGATTCAATATGCAAGTGGTAAGGGATTCGACTCCGAGTATCCGCATTTGACTGCGATTATAGGTCAGATTGAGTATGATCCATCTATCATTACAAGGTTTGATAAGGTATTTGATCAAGATAATTCAGTAAAGCGTGATGCTAGTCCAGAGCTTGCGCAAATATTCAAAAAGATTCAAAAGAAGGAACGTGAACTCATTAAGCAGTTTGAAGTCTTGTCCAACTCATTTGATAAACTTGGATACCTCACAGATAGTAAAGAAAGTTATCGTAATGGACGACGAGTACTCAGTGTAACTGCTGAAAATAAAAGGCGAATTGATGGCGTCATTCATGATGAATCTTCTAGTGGTAAGACAGTCTTCATCGAGCCACAAGAGTTGACAATTCTCAATAATGACCTCCATGACTTAGAATCTGAAAAACGTCAAGAAGTCTATCGGATTCTCAGAGAGTTATGTAGTCAGATGCGGCCATACTCTAGCCATTTTGAGTTGTGGCAAAAGGTGATTGTCAGACTCGACTTTATCCAAGCAAAGTCTAAACTCGCGATCTTAATGGAAGGGAATCGACCTGAGATCAACACCAATGGGATATATCACTTCAAGAAAGCTTACAATCCTTACCTCTTGTTAGTCAACCAGCAAGCCAGTAAGGAGACAGTCCCGTTTTCAATGAGTCTTGATAGAGATACGAGGATTCTCGTTATATCGGGGCCAAATGCTGGAGGTAAGTCAGTGACGATGAAAGGCGTTGGTCTCATCCTATTTATGATACAATGTGGCTTGTTGCCACCAGTTGACCCGGATTCTAATATCAGCTTGCCTAGTAAGATATTGGCAGATATAGGAGATCAACAATCTATAGAGGATGATTTGAGTACATACAGCAGTCGGCTCAAGAATATGAAGGTATTCCTTGAAAAGGCAGATAAGAAGAGTTTTATTTTGATAGATGAGTTTGGCAGTGGTACGGATCCTAAAGTAGGCGGGGCCCTAGCTGAAGCCATACTAGATAAGCTCCATCACAAGAATACTCAAGGTGTTATCACTACTCACTATTCAAATATCAAGCTCTATAGTTACGAGCGAAAAGGCATGTCTAATGCTGCAATGGTATTCGACCAAAAAAAGCTTGCACCAACTTATCGATTACAACAAGGAAAGCCAGGTAGTTCTTTTGCATTTGAAATTGCCGATAAGATAGGATTGCCCAAGGAAATCGTAAAGTATGCCAAGAAAGCTAGTGGTGAGCATACACAAGCCATAGATACCTTGCTATCTGATCTTCAGAATGAAAAGAAATCTTTGCGAGATCAATTGACAATTGCTGAAAAGGAAAAACGAGAACTACAACGATTGCTCAATCAATATCATACTGTTCACAATGAGTATGAGCTTAGAAAGAAAAAGCTCAAGGTTGAGATCAAAGAGAATTCCTTCAAAACATTAGACACCGAGAGTAGAGAGCTCAAAAAACTAATCAAAGAACTCCGAAAGGACAAGGACCTTGAAAAGGCTGAAACAATCTTAGCCCAGAAGAAGGAGGAGAAGCAAGACATTGTGAAAGAGATCGAGAAGATTGAAGATCAAATGCATCGTGCTAAGAAGGTAAGTTATAGTCAATTAGCTGTGGGTGATTGGATCAAACTAAAGAAGAGTGGATTACTTGGAAAGATCTTAGCAGTAAACAAGAAAAGATACAACCTACTGGTAGGTGATATGAATATGCAAGTGAATGAAAAAGATATCATTCCAAGTCGATATGAACCTATCAAAACAAATAAGCATAAGCCTGTTACAACTAATCTTGCCATCAATGTTGCTGAAATAGAATCAGAACTAGATATCAGAGGTTATCGTAAAAGTGAAGCAGAGGGATTTATAATTGAATTTCTTGACCACGCATTTTTAGGGTCAGCTGATGTGCTTAAAGTTATTCATGGAGTAGGAAGCGGTGTCCTTAAAAAGACGCTTATTCAAAAACTCAAAGAGTACCGAGGTATCAAAAGATACTGGAGTCCAGAAGATGAATTTGGAGGAGAAGGTGTGACGATGATTGAGATATAATCATCATCACACATCATCACACATTCTTAATTGGTATGTCTAATCAACTTTAATAAATCGATAATGATTTGTCGCTTTGCTATTCTCTACAGCCATTACATAGACGCTTGGAGGTAGGTCAGAAATGTCAAATACTTCATTGTAAGTTCCTATTCCATATGATCTTTGAATTCTATGCACTAATCTGCCAATGTCATCATAGAATCCAAATGTCACGGCTTGCTCTCCGCTGCTACAGAATGTCATATTTAGATTGTTTCCTGTGGGGTTTGGACTGATAAGCATATCATTTATGAGACCTTCTGTGGCACCATCACATATTGAGAAGACTTGTATTGTAAAGTCAAATTCCTGGACACAAGAATTTTCATCTTGAATATAGACTGTGTACTCACCAGCTTCCAGTTGATAGAAAACACCATCGTTTTGATAGTTTGATCCATCAATAGAATATGAATAATCTCCGGTACCTCCAATTCCTTCTAACTCAATAGCTCCTAGCACTCCGGAATCAACAGGCAGCACATTCACTGCAGTCGTATCAATTAAGTCTACGTCTTCAATTGTGATACTTTCTTCTTCAGCACAACCATTAGAATCTATCGCTTGGATGATGTAATCTCCCGGTGCTAAATTGTCAAACATTGGATCTGATTGAGGTGTGCTACTATCAAGAGTATAGGTATATGCTCCAGTACCTCCACTTGCAGTATATGTCAGACTACCATTCGCCTCATCACTACAGAGTACTGATTCTGTAAATATCTCGCTAATAATCACTTCAGTAGGATCTTCAATAGTCACAGAAGTAGTCGCTGGACAATTGTTGCTATCAAGTATGATGACCTGATAGTCTCCAGATGGAAGGTTGTCAAATGTGCCATCAGTAGAAACTTCACCATCTACAGTGTAAGTAAATTCTTCAGTTCCACCAGTTGCCAATACAGCGAAACTTGCATCACTATCTCCTAAGCAAGAAGGATTTGTAACAGCTAGTGTATTCACATCTAATGCAGTTGGCTCTGTTAGTGTCACTTCTATCGATCCAGAACATCCAGCATCATCATAGACAAAAATTGTGTACGTATCTGCAGGGATATTTGAGAATATACCATTAGTCACAGACGGTAATCCATCAATCTCATAAGTGTAGTTACCTGATCCTCCCATTGCATTAACAGCAATCTCTCCTGAGTTACTACCGTTACAGAACGGCTCCAACATTGATACTTCAGCTAACTGGATCGCTTCTCCATTGTCAATTTCAGCAAATTCTACGACACTGCAATTGTTGCTGTCTAAGATTGTGAATTCAACTGAACCAGCTGGTAAGCCATCTACTTCTAAGCCAGAATATACTGTGCCATTTATCATCAATGAATAATTACCACTTCCTCCTGACGCTTCTATAATCAATCCACCATTAGTCTCTCCCATACAAGTAGGAGGGTAGGTTGTAATTTCAGTAATCTCAATCTGGGAAACGTCTTCTACTGTGGCATTGCCAAAACCTTGACATCCATTGGCATCGATAAATGAAATATCGTAGTCTCCAGCGGCTAAATTATCAAAGACACCATCTGAGTTAGACTGTGTACCGATTGTATAGGTAAATGGAGCTATACCACTCACAGCTGAAACAGTTACACTTCCAGACGCCTCTCCACTACATCGCGTCATTTCGGACATTGCAGTGAGGCTTAATTCTTCTCCTGGTTCAATAGTGAATGGTATCACATCTGAACATTCATTGCCATCAAAGACAGCTACTTGATAATCTCCAATTGGTAAGTCCTCAAACATTCCATTGTCATTAACCTCTCCATTCAAAGAATATTGGTAATCACCATTGCCACCATTAGCAGCTACAAGAATCTGTCCATCGGATCCTCCGAAACAAGATTCATTTGAGAGGTTATCGATTGCTAGAGTTATCACTTCTGGTATCACTAGAGATGCTTCAACTGTTGTGCTACACCCATTCTCATCAGATACAAGAATCGAATAATTTGGCCCACCTAGGTTAGAGAAGACTCCATTAGTGTTGATTTCTCCATCAAGTTCGTATGTTAATTCTCCTGAACCACCAGACGCTGATACTACAATCGATCCATCACTATCACCATTGCAGGAGATATTATTGCTTTCCTCTACTGCAGCTTCAATCATACTTGCACCATTGATCGTCAATTCTGCTTGGTCAGAACACCCTTCAGCATCTACCACTACAATTTGATAAGTATCAGGGGCAAGGTTTTCAAATATGCCAGTTTCAGATATTAGATCATTAACAGAGTATTGAATATCTCCGTTACCTCCTTCAACAGATAAATTTATTGTACCATTATTCTCACCAGGACAAGTCTCATCCGTAGAGGCGTTAATTGACAATGCTAAATCTGCAGCTTGATCTACTGATATAAATTGCTCTATAGTACAATCGTTTTCATCACTAATGAGAACGGTATAATTTCCACTTGACAAGTCTTCAAATACTCCATTATCTTGAGTGACATCATCAATTGTATATGTAAGATTTCCTGTCCCACCTGATGCTGATATTGAAATTGTTCCATCATCAACTGTACAGGCACTACCTGTTGAGCTCATCATATCTACACCGATTTGTGTAGGGCTGGTAATAGAAAATTCGGTTGTCATTGAACATCCATTTCCATCTATCACCTCGACTGAATAGTCACCTTCGGGTAATTCTGAGAGAGACTCACTTGCATCAAGACCATTGACCTTATATGTGAAATCACCACTTCCTCCATCAGCAACCAACATTGCAGAACCTTCATTAACATTTGCACAAGTATTATCCTGAATCTCAGTGACATCAATGGTTAATTCACTTGGTGTATCAATTGTCACATTCTGTTGGACAACGCAGCCATCTAGATCTATCACAAAGACGATATAATCACCACTTGGTAAGTTGTCAAAGGTGCTCTCTTCTTGATAATTTGTACCGTCGATACTATATGCTAATTCATTACTACCTTCAGCATCTACAGTAAAACTTCCAGTCATCTCACCAAAGCATTCAACCGACTGAACATCCATAATGCTAACTTCAGTGCCTCCAGATTCTGTGATGTCAAATGATAGAGATATTTCGCAACCTAGGGTATCCTGGGAAGTAATGATATAGCTGCCTTCGGCGAGATTACTAAATGTCCCTTCAGTATTGGTTTCATCATCCAAAGTGTAGGTTGGTTCATTGATGCTCGTACTTTCTACTGTGATAGACCCAAGACTAAGCCCACCACATTCGGCATTGATCTGATCTATAATCGCAAGTTCTTCTTGCTGAATATCTGGAATTATAAACGAGGTAGTGTCTTGACAATTCTTATCATCTATCGCAGTAATCAAGAATGTATCTGCATGCAATGCAGTAAGTGTATCTGTCAAGAATGTGTCAATGCCACTGATATAGGTGAATGTCATATTACCACCAACTGGTTCAAGAATAAGCGTTGCAGTTGAATCACCTGAGCAGGCACCTACAATCATTGTATCTAATGCTAACACTAATGAATCAGGTTGAGGTATTGAAATCAAGCTAGTATCTACACATCCATTCGCATCTTCAGCGACATAGGCTATAGTGTCTTGTGTTAATCCTGTAAAGAGTGTATCCATATTAATGGTCATACTATCTATCACCATATAGGTAAATGTTGAACCTGTACCACCATCAGCAGAGATATCAAGCAATCCATCTGATCCGTTATAACAACTGACCAAGCCAATGGAATCAATTACAAGAAATAAACTATCAGGTGCATCTAATTCAAAGTCTTCGATTTCCATACAACCTTCTTCATCAACTATAGTGACGGCATATTCTCCGGCTGCTAAGTTTGTCAGATCATTATCATCTGTAGGAGCAAACCCAGGTAACACAAACTCAAAGTCACCATTGCCACCAGCTGCAAATACTGCTACTTCTCCATCACTAGCACCAACACAACTGACCTCATTAACAACTTGAATACTCACATTGATATCATTTGGCTCATCAACATCGATATCATCTTCCTCTGCTGTTGCTCCATTAGCATCTTCTACAGTGATGGTATACTCATCAGCTTCAAGACCATCAAAATATCCTGTGTCATTAGAGTCGATAGGGTTACTACTTCCGTCGTAAAACAAGGTAAAAGTATAAGGTGGTGTACCTTGATCAACAGAAACAAGTATGCTGCCATCAGAACCATCTGGACAAGTGGTGTCCTCAATATCTTCTACTTCTAAGAATATCTCATTTGAAATACCATTGCCACAAGCAGTGCTGGCTGCAAATTGTAAGCTAGATCTAGATGTGGTAAGGATTGTATTCATATAATCTGACTGTTCCTCTGAGAAGGCATACATACATGCATCATTGACATAATCCATGTAATTCATATGAAAGTCTCCGCTATTTCCACAAGAAGTAGAAGGGTGGTTTGGACAACCGAAATTACTTCCTTGCTGTATCGGTGTATCATCAAATCCATCATCAGTACCACAACCACCATTGCCATTTCCCCATACATGTCTGAGACCTAGATAGTGTCCTACCTCATGTGTAGTTGTTCGGCCTAGGTTATAAAAAAGAGTAGTTGCCTCTCCTGGTCCACCAAATGTACCCGTATCTACGACTACACCATCTAGCACAGGATCAGGCAGTCCAAAGGTGCTAGGTAGATATGCCCAACCTAAGGCTGAAAGATTATCAACGACCCAAATATTTAGGTAAACTGACCTGTCCCAACCAGTATCTTCTTTTACATCGTATTCTACACTACTATTGTTAAAATTGCCACTAAATGCATACCGAGTTACACCATCAGTCTCAAAGCCTTCTGGATCAACAGATGCAAGACAAAACTCAATATCTGGATTACCACCATCAAAATCATCCGGTAAATCATCGTAATCATCATTACTTGCTGTAAAGTCTTCGTTAAGTACGTCTATTTGGGACTCGATTCTGTCAAGATCTAGATTATTACCAATTCCAACTGCTACACCAAAATCGTGGACGATAATAACGTGAACAGGAATCGTAACGCCAGCTCTTGCTTGAGGAGTGTTTTTATGAGTTCGCTTAAACTCTTTTAGACTTTGTTGAATCTGCTCTTGATACTGTGGATTAGCATCATAGATCTGTTGCATCTTGATTTCTGAATTGCATCTATTACCTGATTGTGCATATACTTCTGACTCAAAAGATGTGAATAAGATAGATAGACAAATAAATGCAAGTAAAGAGTGTAGGTGCTTTGAATTCATAGGTAAGTAATAGCAAATTTCGGATTGTGTAAAAATATAATAAATAATTAACGGTTTATACTTTATTGCCAACGTTGTAAGCTTTGTAACAAACAAATTAGACAAATGAAACACCTATTGATACTTCCGTGCATATTCATAGCCTTTACACTTACAGGTCAGTTCCGAGAAGGAGGAGAACGAACCGTATTGACTAAAGCGGAAATTGATAAGAGATATCAAGAAAACATCAAGAAGTCTAGAATCGATGGGGTCTACATCCCTGTAGATTATAAAGAGGCGATTGAAGAGGTCAAGGCATTAGCTCCAAAAGATGGCTTAGTTAAGTTTCAAGAGATCGAGGATGAGGATATCGCTGCACGCAAATTGTACTTTGGACTAGGCAGATGGATGACGCTTAATTGGTCATTTGCGGAAGGAAGTAGACTCTCTCATTCACTCAAGACTATGGGAGTATTGCACCAAGAAGATATGGTCTTATTTCTTCTAACAATGCTGCATCGGGATCTAAATGAGGATGTTAAAGGACCAGAAGATGTTGTAGAGCGATTAGCTCTAAAGCGTAAAGAGATTGCGAAGCAAAGTATAGACAAAGTGCTATCCACTGAAGTCAAAAAGAAGTAACAAACCGTCATTGGATTGTAATTTTTACCATCTTTGCACAACAATTATAAAGTTTGGCTTTTACCAAAGTTTGAGTGACAGCTCAAATCAATCGCCCTAAAAAACATCAGATGGCAAAGAAACTCCTCATTGTTGAGTCCCCAGCTAAAGCAAAAACAATAGAGAAATATCTAGGTGGAGATTTTATAGTCAAGTCTAGTTATGGACACATCAGAGACCTAGATAAAGGTAAGAAAGGTGTTGTCATTGAAGATAAATTTCAACCGCATTATATCGTCTCACCAGAGAAGCAAAAAGTTGTTAAAGAACTTAAGACAGCATCTAAGAAGGCAAGTGAAGTATGGCTAGCGACCGATGAAGACCGAGAAGGAGAAGCAATCTCTTGGCACTTATGTGAGGTTCTCGGGTTAGATGAAGCAACGACTAAGCGGATAGTATTTAGAGAGATTACGAAGGGTGCTATTCAAGAAGCAGTAAAAACACCAAGAACAGTTGACAAGAATCTGGTAGATGCCCAGCAAGCAAGACGTATTCTTGATAGACTTGTGGGATTTGAATTGTCCGAAGTTCTATGGAGAAAGGTTAGGAATAAACTATCAGCTGGTAGAGTACAATCTGTTGCTGTTAAAATCATCGTAGATAAAGAAAGAGAGATAACAGCATTTGAAAGGACTGCTTATTTTAAGGTGACTGCACTCTTTGATGTCAAAGCCGCAAATGGACGTGTTGCTGAATTAAAAGCAGAATTGAAGTCAAGACTAGAGTCAATTGAAAGTGCAACTGAATTTGTCAATTCTTGTAATGGAGCGAAGTTCTCTATTGACGATATTATTGTCAAGCCGCTGAAAAGAAAACCGGCTCCACCATTTACAACATCCACACTGCAGCAAGAAGCAAGTAGAAAGATTGGATTTGCCGTAAGGCGAACAATGTCAGCAGCTCAGAAGCTCTATGAGCAAGGACACATTACTTATATGAGAACTGATTCAATCTCATTAAGTAAGACAGCTATGGATGGTATTGAAAAGGAAATAATCTCTAGTTATGGAGAGAATTATTCTAATCCGAGAGTATTCAAAACAAAAAAGAAAGATGCACAAGAGGCACACGAAGCTATAAGACCAACACGATTTGAAAATCATACAGTGGGAGGTGATAGCGATGCCGTCAAACTCTATGGACTAATATGGAAGAGGGCAGTTGCTAGTCAGATGTCTGAAGCATTAATAGAAAAGACAACTGTAAAGATCGGAATCGATACTCGTCCTAGTGATCAGCTTCAAGCAGAAGGAGAAGTGATCAAGTTTGATGGTTTCTTAAAAGTATATATGGAGTCGAAAGATGATGACGACGACTCCACAAGTAAGTCAATGTTGCCACCACTCACGGAAGGACAATTACTAGACCTCAATATTCTCAAAGCTGCTGAAAGATATACTAGACCACCAGCCAGATACACAGAAGCTAGTCTTGTAAAGAAGATGGAGGAGTTAGGTATCGGACGACCATCAACTTATGCACCGACGATTACTAAGATTATGGATCCTAATCGAGGATACGTAACAAAGGAGAGTAGGGAAGGTGAGTTGGTTAACTCAAGAATAGTGACACTCTCCAATAACACTGTAGAAGAGAAGACAATTCAAGAAACGATAGGATCAACATCCAATAGATTGTATGGGTCTGACTTGGGCAAGGTAGTCAGTGACTTTTTATCACAGCACTTTTCTGAGGTGATGGATTATAGTTTTACTGCTAGCATCGAGGCTAAGTTAGACAACGTAGCTAATGGCACAGAGGAGTGGAAGGAAATGCTAGGACAGTTCTATCATCCGTTCCACAAAGATGTAGAAGAGACACTTGAGCATGCTGAACGAGGTAATGGAAGAAGAGACCTCGGTACTGATCCAGAGACAGGCCATACTGTAATGGTGCAAATGCTAAGGTATGGTCCTGTAGTACAGATAGGTACGAGAGAAGAAGTTGGAGAAGAAGGCAAGCCAAAATTTGCAAGTCTAAGACCGGGTCAAAACTTAGAGACTATTGACTATGCTACTGCAATGGACTTATTCAAATTACCTAAGGCTCTCGGAGAATATGACGGCCTGCCAGTATTAGTTGGTATAGGTAGATTTGGTCCATATGTCAAACACGGAGATGCATTTATCTCTATGGGTAGAGGTGTAGAGCCTTTAGATGTGACGTTTGACCAAGCTGTTGAGTTTATCGAGATAAAGAGAAAAGAAGATGCACCAGTCGCTACGTTTAAAGGTGAACCAGTCACTCAAGGTAAAGGACGATTTGGTCCATTCTTGAAGTACAAGTCATTCTTTGTCAATATCCCTAAGCGAATCGATCCAGATAATATCACTCAAGAAGAGATGTTTGAGCTCATCGAAAAGAAGCTTGAGAAAGAAGCCAATCGATACATCAAGCATTGGGAGTCTGAAAAAATCTCAGTTGAAAATGCAAGATGGGGACCTGTCATCAAGTTTAAAAAGAAGGTCATTAAGTTGCCAAGAAAGAAGGATGGTGAGAAGATGGCGCCAGAAGACTTGGTAGATATTGAACTTGATCAAGTCAAAAAATGGATTGAGTTAGAAATACCAGGTGCATTCAAGAAAAAGGCTCCAGCAAAGAAAAAGAAGGCAGCAGCTAAAAAGAAGTAAATCTAATTTCTTTAGCAATTTAACTTACTGATTAAGTCATCTACCATCTCGTGGATAGGATTGTCTGTGGTGTGTAATGATGCTGTTATTGCTTTGTATTGCGCTTCCACTTTGTCGCTATTCTGCACTAATTCTTCAAGTGATTTCTCAAGATTCTCCATAGTCGCTTCATATTGGAGCAGTTCTCTGACGACTTCTTTATTAGCGATTATGTTGACTAAGGATGCCCATTTGATTTTGATAAGTAGTTGTGCAATTTTATATGTCACCCAACTTGTCTTGTAGATGACCACTTGGGGTACATCAAAAAGCATCGCTTCTAGCGTGGCAGTTCCGCTTGTGATAATACCAAGTTTTGCTTGGTTAAGTGCAGTCCAACTATCATCAACTAATTCAATATTTGACGTAAGTGGTTTTGGCGATAAAGCTTCTAATGACTGCTTAGTCACACCTTGTGCCATTGGTAAAATAAAGGTTTGATCATTGTGGATTGTCGCAAAATCAATCATAATCGGGAGATGTCGTTGCAGTTCTTGCTTACGACTACCAGGCATTAGGATAATCTTGTCTTTACTTGTAGGATTGGCTTCTCTAAAGTCGTTAATTTGATTGACTAGTGGACTTCCAAAGTAGCTTGCAGAAATCCCGTGTTTGGCAAAATATTCGACTTCGAAGGGAAAGATGACATATAAATAGTCGACGTAGGCTTTGAGTTTTTTGACTCTACTTTCTTTCCATGCCCAGACCTTTGGAGCAATGTAGTATGCCGTGGTAATATCTTGAGACTTTGCCCATTCAGCGATACGGAGGTTAAATCCTGGGTAATCTATAAAGATGATGCAGTCTGGCTCAAATTCTAAGATATCAGATTTGCAAAGATTTAGATTCGCCTTTATAGTCTTGAGGTTTTTGACAACTTCAAAGAAACCCATAATAGCAGTCTCATTAATATGCTTGACGATGTTAGGAGATTGCGCAAGCATCTGATCACCACCCCAAAATCTTACTTCGTTATGAGGGTCAGATCTTAATAGATGCTCAATAATATGTCCTCCATACATATCTCCAGAGGCCTCACCTGCAATTAAATAGATCCTCATAGATTATTGAGATAAGAATAGTACACCATAGTACTTATAGACCCAAAACCCAATGTATATCAAGAATGGAATAATGGTACCCCTCATAGAATTATCCCAACGCTTACGATTGAACACATTGAATGGAATCAATATCGTACATATTGAAAGCAGGTAAATAGTACGCATCCTTTGAGCAAGTCCGTATCCCGTTGCTCCTTCTATCATCCCCGAACTTGCCAACATATCAAACAATCCATTGACAATAAAGTAACCAAGAATGGGCATAATGGCTGCCACTACTAACCCTAGCATAAAGCTATCTTTTTCCATAAGGAAGGTGTTTTTGTGTTACTTAAGAATTAAGATATGAGAGTGTATCCAGCGATGCATAATGCGTGAGATCGTGATGTGATGGCACTATAGAGACGTAACCATCCTTGATAGCATTTATGTCGCTATTGGCCTTTGGAGGATCATCATTGTGAAAATCTCCTCTCAACCAGTAGTACTTATTACCATGTGGATCGGTTCCTTCTTGGAAATTTTCTTTCCATCTTCCATCACCTTGCTTACACACCTTCATTCCTTTTATTTCTGTATGATGAATATTCGGGATATTCACATTGAGCAAAGTTGGTTGAAGTTCAACACTAAATATCTTTTCTAGTAGCGCTTTTACAACTTTCTTGCTTGCTGTAAAATCTGCTTCGTGACTAAAGTCATCTAGTGAAAATCCGATAGATGGAATACCCTCAATACTTGCTTCCATTGCAGCAGACATTGTACCAGAGTAGATGATATTGATACTTGCATTAGATCCATGATTGATACCGGATAAGCACAAATCAATCTTCTTGTTCTTGAATAGGATATGCTTCGCCATCTTCACGCAATCTGCAGGTGTGCCGTCGCATTCATATGCATCTATACCTGTGAAGATTTGGGATTGCTTGATCCGAAGTGGTTGCTTAAGTGTGATGGCATGGCCTTGACCTGACTGAGGCGAATCCGGAGCAACCACTGTCACAGTCCCGAATTCTCTAGCTACTTCTACTAAGGCAGCGATACCGCCTGCAGTGATTCCATCGTCGTTGGTTACTAATATATTTGGCATAGCCCAAAAGTACAATGAAGTTTACTGATAACCCGAGATAAGTTATGATGATAATTATTATCCTTTATCGATTAGATACTTGAAAGATGGTCACTGATCATATCATCATTTCTACCTTCAGTTAAGAATTCATCTAGATTCGTTACTTGCCTGAATCCCTCGTAGGACATCGGATACAGAAATGAGTATGTCACAACGATACCTATGACAAAGCCAATAAGACCTAACATCATTAATAAACCTGTGATAAATGAAAGTAAAAATATCTGAATCCAATTCTTATGACCGTATCGGGCACTGAATTTTATTGCATCCCATCCAGAGATATTGTAAAATCCAATAAGGTGAATGTAGAATGCAAGTAACGTTTTTACGTAAATTGATAATACAAATAAGAGTATTCCACCGATTATTATGCCAATAGATAAATCTGGTGAATCTAGATTGAAGTTTGGACTAACAATTGTAAAATAAACTAGAAGCCCAATAGCTACCATAGGAGGTATCGCTAGTGCCACTAATATCAAATTACTGATAATAATTTCTCCTGCTTGATCAAACCCTTTGAAAAAGTCTCCAAATTCTCTCCGTTCGTTATGTCTCACCCTGTGTGCAAATAAATAACCACCAAGTGAAAGTGATGGAGCAACAATTAAAGATATCGCAAATCCTCCTATAAGGGGAATAAGTGATAAAACAAAAATAATAATCAAACTTAAAATGCCGAATCCGATAAATGGTCCAGCTTCCTTTTTCCAGCTCTCGAATCCGTCTGATATCGCTTGAGAGAAGTCAAGTCTGGAATGAGGTAAGTGCTGTTCTAGGTGTTGAAGACCTTCTGCTCTTGGGATTGATTTTAGGTTTCTCATATTGTTATTTTCATTTTTATTCATCGCTAAGATATCCAATTTGAGAATATCTTAAGTATGACCTCAGGTTAAAGTCTGTTGAGTTCTTTTATTTCATTAATAGGTACGTTGTCTGGATAATTACCTAAAGATCTATTTTGTTATTAACACACCAATTATAATTTACAATCACAGAAATATTTTAATCGAAAATGCCAATAAAACAGTGGGTTTAGCAGAAGATTACCTATTTATTTTAGGGTAATGCAACGTTTTGGCACTCAATTGCTAACTATAGAGTATCGGACGTTCGAAAAACAATTTTTTCAATTACTTGATTCATACTATCAGTAGTTGATATTTTTAAATTACAACACACTTTAAAAATTTAATAATGAAATACCTTAATAGATTACTTACAATTTCAATGCTTGCACTTCTCTTCACCGCATGTGAAAAAGATAATACAGTTATTGATAGCGAAGTATCAACACCTGATCT
>CALISO010000070.1 GCA_938041445.1 uncultured Saprospiraceae bacterium | reverse complement strand
CCTGCCCATCCTTCTCTATCCAAACTACGATATTGAATTGCTTCTGCAAGATGTTCTATCAAGATATCTTCTGATTCGGCTAAGTCAGCTGCTGTTCTTGCCACTTTGAGGATACGGTCGTAAGCTCTTGCGGATAGTTGTAGCTTGGTCATTGCTGTTTTTAGCAAGACTGCTCCAGCTTGATTGATTTTGCATTTTTGCTTGACCATATTGCTCGGCATTTGTGCATTGCAGTGAATATCTTTAAATTCTTCAAATCTCTTTTCTTGAATTTGTCTTGCTTTGATTACTCTAGCAGTGATGTCCTCACTTGTTTCTTCCGCTGGTTTGAAGTCAGCAAGCTCATCATATGATACGGGAGTCACCTCAACGTGTAGATCAATTCTATCGAGAAGCGGTCCTGAGATTTTATTGAGATACTTCTTGACAACTCCCGGCCCACAGACACATTCTTTATCAGGGTGATTATAATAACCACAAGGACAAGGATTCATAGATGCAATCAGCATAAATGATGCAGGATAGTCGACTGTCATTTTAGCTCGACTGATGGTTACTCTTCGCAATTCCATCGGCTGTCTCAGTACTTCAAGAACAGATCGCTTAAATTCAGGCAATTCATCTAAAAACAGGACACCGTTATGTGCAAGTGATATTTCACCTGGATGAGGATTGGAACCACCTCCTACTAACGCCACATCGCTAACAGTGTGGTGGGGAGCTCGGAAAGGTCGAACTGTCACAAGAGACGATTCTTCAGGAAGGATACCTGATACTGAATGAATCTTCGTGGTATCTAACGCCTCATGTAATGAAAGAGGTGGCAGTATAGTCGGAATCCTTCTTGCTAACATCGTCTTACCTGCACCAGGAGGGCCAATTAATATGGCATTATGACCACCAGCAGCAGCTATTTCTAACGATCGTTTAATGTTTTCTTGACCTTTGACGTCAGAAAAATCTACTCGATAGGCATTCTGAGTATCATAAAAGAGATCCCTTGTATCGTATTCGATTGGTTTGATCTTGTTCTCCTCACTCAAGATACTGATAGCCTCCGTTAGACTCTGTACACCGTAGACATCAATATCGCTTACTATAGCCGCTTCTTTGGCATTCTGAGCAGGAAGGATAAAGCCTTTAAATCCACTCTTACGTGCTTGGATACTAATCGGTAATGAACCTTTGATGGGTCGCAGACTACCATCTAATGAAAGCTCTCCCATTATTGTGTACTTGTCTAGAACTTCATGTGGTATCTGTCCAGTCGCAGCTAAAATGCCCAAGGCAATCGGCAAGTCATAGGCAGAACCTTCCTTACGGATATCCGCTGGTGCCAAATTGACCACAATCTTCAACCGAGGCATTTTATATCCTACGTTTCTAATGGCGGCTTCAATCCGTTGAAATCCTTCTTTTACGGCATTATCAGGTAGACCTACCATAAAATACCATTGCTTCCCAGCAGCTACTTGACCTCCAGAGTTGACCTCAATTGTAATTGTTTGAGCTTCGACTCCTTGTACGGCACTTGCATATGACTTTACTAACATTCAGATTAATGTTGAATTGAAAGAATATTGTGTTAGATGTCACATTATTGCAACCTCTTTGCAAGATATGTAATTATATGTATTCGTATCTTCGTCAATCTTTTTTAAAAGACACCCAATATGATTAAAACAGATATCCTTATCATCGGAGCAGGGCCTGTAGGGTTGTTCACCGTATTTGAAGCTGGACTTCTAAAGCTTAAGTGCCACTTAATTGATGTGCTCCCACAGGTAGGTGGTCAACTTTCGGAGATTTACCCTAAGAAACCCATCTACGATATCCCGGGATATCCATCTGTGCTTGCAGGTGATTTGGTTGACAATCTTATGGAACAAATAGCACCATTCAAACCAGGCTTCACATTAGGTGAAAAAGCTTCGGAAATCACCAAGAATGCAGAAGGCAACTTCCAATTAACAACTGATAAAGGCACGACAATCGTTGCGCCTGTTATTGCTATTGCTGGAGGTTTGGGTTGTTTTACACCAAGAAAACCGCCTATAGAATCAATCGATAAGTATGAGGACAATGGTATCGATTATATGGTACGTGATCCAGAAAAATATAGAGATAAAGAAATTCTTATCGCCGGTGGTGGAGATTCAGCATTAGACTGGACAATAGAACTGGCTGATGTGGCCAAAAAAATCACCCTTGTTCATAGAAGAAATAGCTTCCGTGGTGCTCTAGATTCTGTAGATAAAGTGATGGCACTTGCCCAATCAGGTAAAATTGATCTTGTTACAGAGGCACAGGCCATTGGTCTGAAAGGCGATGACAAGTTGACACATGTCACTGTGAAAACCAAGGAAGCAACAAATGACCTATCTGTTGACTACTTTATCCCTCTATTCGGATTGACTCCCAAGTTGGGTCCAATTGCAGAATGGGGCCTGAATATTACTAAAGGATCTATTGAGGTGGATACCACAGATTATAGTACAAATGTTGATGGAATTTACGCCATTGGTGATATTAATAGTTATCCAGGTAAGTTAAAGCTGATTCTCTGCGGGTTTCATGAAGGAACTTTGATGGTACAATCAGCATTTAAACGCATATACCCTGACCAAAAACTCAGCTTCAAGTACACAACTGTTTCTGGGGTAAATGCATTTGAATAGTCTAATGGAGGATACGAATATCACTATTACAATTATTGACCGAGAAGATGTCTCACACGAGATTGAGGTTCCTACGGACATGAATCTGAATGTCATGGAAACTGCCAAGGCATCTGACCTACCTGTAGAGGGCACCTGTGGAGGTATGGCTCTATGTGCATCTTGTCATTGTTATGTGACTTCAAGCCATGAACTTCCCCAAGCTTCAGATGATGAAGAAGATATGCTCGATCAAGCATTCTTTGTAGAAAGCAATAGTAGACTAGGATGTCAGATTAAGATTACACAAGAAGTCGATGGGTTGGTAGTGAAGCTTGCCCCAGTTGATTAGATGACTAAATACCCGCTACAATTACTACCTTTATCCAATTAATGGATAGAGAAGGTTTCATAAAGTTAATATTACTTAAAGTCAAGTTTGCAAGTTCATCTGCAATTGCAACCGCTGTAGACTTTGCACTCTACAACATCCTTGTTGGGCAATTCTTACCTCCGGTAGTATCTAATGTGATTTCAGCTAGTGTAGGAATGCTAATTAACTTTTTTCTACAAAAAACATACGTGTTTGATGTCAATCGTAAGGTTTCTGAAGCATTTCTGATTTCGTTGTTTACCTCCATTGTAGGCATCGGTATCAGCACCCTGATAATCTATCTACTCAACATGATAACCTTCTTTCAAGACTATCAATTTATCACCAAGGCAGTTGCTACTGGAATTTTATTCTTCTACAATTTCTATATGAAGAGATTTGCTTTCGAAAAACGTTTTTTATAATAGCCTGTGCCATTCAACTTTAGTCAAATATCAAAGCAGCAATCTAGGATACTCAAGTATCTAGGTTTTCTATTGCTGGTATACTTCGCATTATTTTATAAGCTTGGTTCAAATCCTATAGAAATTTGGGATGAGTCTCTATTCTCACTCAGAGCTCTTCATTTGTATGAGACAGGTAGCTACTTAGTCAACTTTGATAATTATGCATATTTACCTGACCATAGAAATACAAAATTACCTTTTACCACATTTTTTCAGGTTTTGGGATATAAGCTATTCGGCGTCAATGAGTTAGGGCTGAGAGTGCCTATTGTTTCAATCTTTTTGTTGACAATGCTATATGTAATCAAACACTTTCGCTCTGTACATTCTTCAGAGAATGGAGGGTTTATATTTGGGCTAATCCTGATCACTAGCACTGGATTATTTGGACCACATATGGCTAGGTCAGGAGATCATGATGTCGCATTTGGCTGCTACCTCCTACTATCCACTATTTTCTTTGGCAATTACCTACATCAAGGTAAGTCAAAGAGTTTAATCTTATTCACGGCAGCATTTATTGCGGCAATAATGACTAAAAATCTACTTGCTGGGCTGATCTTTCCTGGAGTCTTCATTTATACTTTGATGAGTAAAAACCTTGTGAAATGCCTAAAAGATTATAGAATCTATCTTTCCGTATTATGCATAGCTATCATCTATTGTGGTAGTCTTTGGTACTTTGAATGGAAATATAATGGGTTCATCTCACGGATGTGGGGATATGAATTGATGGGTAGGTACAAATCAACGATAGAAAACCACGGAGGAACAGCTACATATTACTTTAATGAGTTGATAAGTAAGTTTTCACCTTATTATTTAATGGTAATCGTTTCTATAGCACTTACACTTCATAAATTCTTGAGTTCCACCATCAAGCAAAGGATATTGTTAGCTAGTTCTGTGTTCTTGAGCTATATTTTCATTATTTCAATGTCAGAAACTAAGACTTTTTGGTATTTGGCACCTTGCTATATCTTCGGTGCCTATATTGTCGCTTTGGGAAGTCTTGGAATGCTCGAAATTATCACAATTAAATATGACAAGAGATTCTCAATTGCCACTACAATCTTGCTTATTGCACTCTTTTTGAAATTATATGTCCCGATCGTAGATAATAATGCAAATCCAAGCAGAGCCCTTCATAAAGATGAGAAATATGGAATATTTATTGAACAAATTTTGTCAAAACCAGAGCAAATTAAAGAATTCACTATCATAGACAACAACTTTGGTTCAGCGGCATTCTTCTACAAAAAGAAATTTGAATATGAAAATCCTAATATTACAATTACTTATCAGAGATCCACAGATGTAGAAATAGGCACGACTGTTGTCACTTGCCTACAGAATGTTCTGAATCCACTCAGTGATAAGTATGAATATGAAGTAATCGACAGATGGTCTGACTGCAAGTTTCTCAAAATTCTCTCAAAAAAATCACATGAACTCAATTAAGCTTAAGACAAATAAATCTCTTAATAACTATATCTGCACTAATCCTAAGGGCCAAACAATCAATCTTGGTAACGATGGCAATGCAGTAGGACCAATGGAAAGTGTCTTGATGGCTATCGCTAGCTGCAGCAGTATCGACATCGTGATGATTCTAGAAAAAATGAAACAAGATCTTAAAGATATTGAGGTAGAAGTCACCGGTGAAAGAGCAGAGTCTCCGCCAAAAGTCTATACTCAAGTCAAGGCTCACTACAAACTCTACGGAGAAATAAAAGATAAAAAAGCCCACCAAGCCGTCAAATCTTCAATAGAAAAGTACTGTTCTGTTGCTCTGATGGTTTCAAAAACAGCGGAAATTGAGTGGAGTTATGAAATCATAACAACGTAGATCGTTAAGAAACAAAAAAGAGGTGCAACTGAATGTTACACCTCTAATTCTATAGCTTCTATAAGCGATTTTTGGCTCTTTATAAATTCCTATACATCCGAGATAGGCGGCAAATTATTGTAATCTTGCATGATTCGATGGACCTTAGCTAGACTGTCCAATTTGTTAGTTTCACGAAACTGTCTGACACCATCACTGGCTGCCATCAAATCCTCTATACTTCCTTGATCATATTGCAAATAGAACATCTGTAGTCTACTTTTAGGTAATCTCAGTGGATTTTTTCCATTTGCAAGTATCTGATCAGTCTTATAGATTGGGTTTAGCGCCTTAAGGTTAGCAAGGTCAACATTAAGATTGTCGCTAATCTCTGCAAGTGATAAAGTTTCATCTGGAAATACTACATCTGTCTCTTGGAAGTGAGCATCAATTCCTTTAGGAGATAGGTTGTGAGTATGATAGTAATTCATCAGATATGCAGCAGCGATGATTCTAGGCACATATTTCTGTGTTTCCTTAGGTAAATAAGCCTTCATGCCCCAGAAATCAGTCTTACCTGATCTTCTGATTGCCTTTCTTACATTTCCAGGACCTCCATTAAATGCAGCCATAGCTACAGTCCAATCACCAAATTGATCATATAAGTCACTGAGATAATTAAGTGCAGCTTCTGTCGCTAATTCTGGATCTGCTCTTTGGTCAACTAAGGCATTTTTTTCCAATCCATACATTCTACCGGTACTAGGCATAAATTGCCAGATTCCGAATGCTCCCATATGCGACTTAGCAGTAGGTTTTAGCATTGATTCGACGACAGCGATGTATTTAAGTTCTGATGGGAGGTCTTTCTCACGAAGCTTTTCTTCTACTAGTGGAAAGTATTTAACTGCTCTACCGAGCATTGCCTCAGTATTAGCTCTACCAAATACGGTATACTCTAATACTCTAGACCGGACTTCTCGGTCATATTGTACGTCAATCGCTCCCGAGAGATTCTCGAGTCTTGACTTAATAAGCACGGTATTCGGAGTATCTCCGATACTTTTGAAATTCTCCTCACTGACTGGACTCACGTGAGCTTGCAAGTCAATAGAAGACAAAAGAAATACTGTACTCATTGTAATTAATGTTACAATTAAGCGCATGTTCATAGGGTGTTGTAGTTAAACTATTTTAATCCTGTCTAGAAAAGCAATTCGGTTTCAAAAAATCACTTGACTATATGACTGTGTTATAAATACGTTTTTCTAACGGAGGGCAAATATATACTTAATAATGAATAATTGCCCACTATCATATTAATTATTTTTGTAATATATATAGTGCAAATATTGTGCCATATACACGATAATTTTTCATATTAATGAATTTGCCAACTTCTTGACTAGCATTAATAGTTGTCTTGACAATAATATTCGCTTATAACCCCTATTACCTTAGATTCATTTAGGACTATTTCCTAAAAATTTAACACCTTGTTAGGACTATTTGGACATTGATTGGGCTCTTTTCCATGCCCAGAGGTAAAATGATGCAGTACTTCTGTATGGTTTCCAAGGTTCGGCTATCTCAGTCATCTTCCTTATAGCAGCTTTGTTGTCTGATGGTATCTTATACAGGCCTTCCATTGCTTGGCGGACACCTAGGTCCTCATATGGAAATACATCTTGACGCTGCATATAGAACATCATCGCCATTTTTGCTGTCCACACCCCTACTCCTTTGATTTCAACTAGAGTTTTGATGACTTCAGCATCATCCAATTTCTGAATATTAATCTCTCTGCTCGGGTCAGCATTGAAGTATTCAGCGATATTAAGGATGTACTGGCATTTTTGACGTGACAATCCAACTGATCTAAGCTCCACATCTGAGAGTGGAAGGATATCCGTAGGTGTATAATCCCATCCAAACGCATCTTTGAATCTTAAATACACTGCATCAGCAGCCTTTGTAGAAATTTGTTGGTATATGATCGCTGCTGTAAGCTCTTGATAAAGATTCGGCTGGGTAAAGAAATCATCGAGAGATAACGTGTCTAGCAACTCTTTGATAATCTTATCTTTTGATAATACTTTGTATACAGTATCTGTTGATTTGGTCTTATTCATAGATAGTTGCGATTAACTGTCGAGAACTTGCTCTATTTCTAAATTCACAGAGGTAGATACCTTGCCAAGTACCAAGTGCAAGTTGACCACCTATAATAGGTATTTGGATAGATGAACCGATCATTGCAGCCTTAATATGCGCTGGCATATCATCTGGCCCTTCAATGGTGTGAACCAACCAAGGCATATTCTCAGGAACAATATGATTGACAAATGACTCAAAATCAACCAACACATCTGGATCAGCAGCTTCATTTATAGTGATAGCGGCAGAAGTATGCTTAATAAAGACGTTCAAGAGACCATTTTGCGGAAGCGAACCTAAATTGCCAAGAATTTCGCTTGTTACGATGTGATAGCCTCGAGATTTTGCTGATAAGCTTATTGAATAGTGTGTAACCATATCTGATAATTAATAAAGAATCAAAGATAGCCCAGGCTTACGCAAATTGCAGAATTCACCAATATTCTAAAATAGTCTAATAGGGAACGATGATGAAAATTATAAACTAATTTTACCCTATGGAAGCAATAGCCGCCTATATCGAACAACAAAGGCCTGAACAACAACAAGTACTCTACCATTTACACGATTACTTTATGTCCTTCCCTAATATCTCGGTGAAATCTCGTTATCGGATCCCATTTTATGATCAGAAAACATGGATTTGCTATACTAATGCAAAGAAAAAAAACGGCGTGGAGCTCGTATTTCTTAAAGGAAGAGAGTTGAGCGACTATCCAACATTGGAATCAAGAGGTCGCAAAATGGTCAAAGGCATCATTTATCATACCATTAATGATATCAATTATGAGATTCTAGATCCACTTTGGATGGAAGCGTTGACATTAGATATGATGGAGTAAATTGAGACTTAGGAACTACAGTCAAAACTAAAGTATTATTGAATCCCAGACACATCTAACATAGGTATTGTAGAGTCTGCCGTATTTCTATCTTTGGGTAAGTAATATTGCTGAATCAGATTCCTTGCAATGAGAGCAGTAGTCCAGAGAGTTAACAATGCAACACTTACCGTAGAAGGTGACATCAAAGGTCAGATAGATGGGGGACTACTTGTATACATTGGTGTTGGACTTGAGGATGGAGATGCCGATATTGATTGGCTTATTCGAAAGATTATCGGTATGCGGATTTTCTCTGATGATGCTGGCAAAATGAACTTGTCAGTACAAGATATAGGGGGAAGTATCTTGGTAGTGAGTCAATTCACCTTGTATGCAAGTACGAAGAAAGGTAATCGACCTAGCTACCTTAACTCTGCCAAACCTGATCAAGCAATCCCGCTTTACAATACATTTGTCGAAAGACTCAAACAGGTAATCCACACAGAGACAGGTATCTTTGGTGCTGATATGCAGATCACCTATACGAATGATGGTCCAGTAACCATCCTGATCGATACAAAAGAAAAAGAATGACACTTGCAGAAGCCCAACAAATCGTTGATCAATGGATAACCGATTATGGTGTCCGTTACTTTTCAGAAATGACCAATATGGCTATGCTAACCGAAGAGGTAGGCGAGCTAGCAAGGCATATCGCTAGAGTCTATGGGGAGCAATCTTATAAAACTCCCAAAACTCCTGAAGAATCAAAAGCGCTGATCGGTGAAGAACTATCAGATGTCCTATTCGTACTGATATGCTTGGCGAATCAGATGGATATCGACCTTGAAGATGTACTAAAGAAGAGCCTTGACAAGAAAACAAATCGAGATAAAGATCGCCACAAAAAAAATCCAAAGCTGAGTGATTAAATCCATTGGCACATATTGGAAGTCTACATCATTCGTCGGAAGGCTTGGAACAGTAGTTATTGCCTTGGCAGTATTTTCTAGCATCTTCGCTTATCAGCTTATTCCAGATGATACACATTTTGCCAATCAGCAGATACCTGATTACAACTTGCTCCCACCGTTTTCCACCAAATCAGTATTCGAATATCGAGGTGATGGTGAAGAAACGTTCTTCGGAGGATATTTTGGTGTGACTACAGTAATACCGATGCTATCCATTAATAATGTGGAAGACAATGTTCTTGTCTATCAAGATCTCTACAATCAAGAACGCCGACAACCAATAAAAGGAATAACCGGTATGACGACTGACCAAGTCAGAGAGGCATACTTCAAACAAAAGACTTTCATCTTTGGTACGGATAAGTACGGTCG
>CALISO010000069.1 GCA_938041445.1 uncultured Saprospiraceae bacterium | reverse complement strand
TAGCGTAACATAAAAACTTTTGAAAGCCTGTCCGCGATGCGGACAGGCTTTCTTACTTTTAGGCATTCTTATCACACCAACTCTCATAGAATGTCAGACAAAAAACTCTTTCTTCTCGATGGCCATGCCCTAGTATATCGTGCCCACTTTGCGTTTATAACAAGACCGCTGATTAATAGTAAGGGTGTCAATACTTCTGCTATCACAGGATTTGTCAGGACGCTTTGGGATTTGCTTAAGCGAGAAAAACCTACTCATATCGCAGTGGCCTTTGACCCAAAGGGTAAAACATTTAGACACGAGCAGTTTCCTGAGTACAAGGCGAATAGAGATGCTCAACCAGAAGATATCTCAATCGCTCTTCCATATATTAGAAAGATTGTAGAAGCCTTCAATATCCCAATCATTATGGTGGATAATTATGAAGCGGATGATATCATAGGTACTGTTGCTAAGCAGGCAGAAAAAGAAGGTTTTACGGTGTATATGGTGACTCCTGATAAAGATTATGCCCAGTTAGTATCGGATAAAGTCTTTATGTATAAGCCATCTCGACAAGGTAATGGCATCGATATCTTAGGAGAAAAGGAGGTTCTAGCCAAGTGGGACATTGAGAATGTGAGCCAGGTCATTGATATTCTTGGACTGCAGGGGGACAGTGTGGATAATATACCAGGGATACCCGGTATCGGAGCAAAGACTGCAGTCAAATTGCTCAAACTTTATGGTTCTGTAGAAGGTTTACTTGAGAATACAGACAAGTTAAAAGGCAAGCAAAAAGAAAAGGTCGAAGAGTTTGCTGAACAAGGCTTGTTGTCTAAGCAATTAGCAACAATTAATATAGATTCTCCAATTACATTTGATGCAGAGCAGTATCAGATTGATCCTTTGAATAAAGATGAGTTAGGCAAGTTATTTAAGGAATTAGAATTCAGAACACTCGCTAATCAAATACTGGGTGGTGGTGGAGCTTCTCAAGGTAATCTCTTCGATCAGCCCAATACTGGTGATACAAAAGCTAGTCCTAGCAAGGCTCCAAGCTATAGTGTAGCAAGCAAAAATCTTACTAATACACCACACGACTACCAACTTGTTGATACGATTGATGGAATGAAAGATTTGGTCAAAGTATTGAAAAGCCATAAGGTGATCAGTTTTGATACAGAGACGACTGGAATCGATGCAAACAAAGCGGAGTTAGTCGGACTGGCATGGTCAGTTGAGAAAGGTAAAGCATTCTATGTACCTATTCCAGAAGATAAGGATGAGGCTCAGCAGAGGGTTGCCATTTTCAAAGATATCCTTGAAGATCCTACTGTCTATCTCATCGGACAGAACATCAAGTATGACAAGTTGATGATGAAGTGGTATGATGTGGAGTTAGTAGGACCTTACTTCGATACGATGATCGCTCACTACCTCTGTGAGCCTGACCTCAGGCACAAACTTGACTACTTATCTGAGAGTTACCTCAATTATAAGATGGTCCCTATTGAGGCACTCATAGGTAAAAAGGGTAAGAATCAATTGACGATGAGATCTGTACCGATTGACAAGGCTAGTGAGTACGCTGGTGAAGATGCGGATATTACACTTCAGATGAAGGAGATTCTAGAAGACCTTCTCAAAGAGCAAGGGATTGAAGATGTGTATTATCAGATTGAAGAACCATTGATAGATGTACTCACAGACATGGAATACGAAGGTGTAAATGTCGATGGTGGCTTCCTCAATAAGTATTCTGTCACTTTAGCGGAGTGGATTGCTGAGAAAGAAACTTCAATCTATGATAAGGCCGGTGTAAATTTCAATATTGGTTCCCCTAAGCAAGTTGGTCAAGTGCTATTTGATAAGTTAGAGATACCTTATAGATGGAAGAAGACAAGTTCTGGTGCTTATTCTACGGATGTTGAGAAACTTTCAGAATTGGCAGTAGATCATGACATTGTCAAAGATATCCTAGAGTACCGTAAGCTAGCCAAGTTGAAGTCTACCTACGTGGATTCCCTACCACTGATGTTAAATAAGAAGACAGACAGAGTCCACTCTAACTTTAATCAAGCAAGAGCAGCTACAGGTAGATTATCATCAGATAATCCCAACTTACAGAACATCCCGATTAAGAATGATGAAGGTAGAGAGATCCGCAAGGCATTTGTCCCCCGAGACAAGGATCATATCTTACTTGCTGCTGATTACTCTCAAATAGAATTGAGAATCGTTGCCGATGTGAGTAAGGATCCAGTGATGCTCGATGCATTTGTAAATGGTAAGGATTTTCACACTGCTACAGCAGCTCAGGTATATGATGTTGACTACGATAAAGTATCTGCCGAACAACGTCGAAATGCAAAAACCGTCAACTTCAGTATTCTCTATGGAGCTGGCGCTACTAATCTCTCTAGACAGTTAGGAATCAAAAGAGCTGAAGCAAAGACATTGATTGATACCTACTTTACACAGTTTCCTGCACTAAAGTCTTATATGGATGAAACGGTACAATTTGCTCGGGATAACGGTTATGTTGTCACTCTAGCAGGTAGAAAAAGGACTTTAAGAGATATTAATTCTCGAAATGGCCTAACAAGAAGCAATGCAGAACGTATAGCTGTTAATACACCTATCCAAGGTAGTGCAGCTGATATGATCAAATTAGCAATGATTGCCATTCACAAAAAGTTGAAAGAAGGTAATTATAGGACTAAAATGATACTTCAGGTGCATGATGAACTTGTATTCGATGTGTACAAACCAGAGTTAGATGAAATCAAAACAATGGTCGAAGAACTTATGCGTACAGCAATGCCAAAGTTGACAGTCCCAATTGTAGTGGGCATGGATACAGGGCAGAATTGGTTAGAAGCTCATTAATAGGGACAACCATCTGTTTAATGACATAAACAGTTGCAAACTTCTGTTCAACTTTCAGCATCAACTGAAATTGATTTTTTTGTTTTTACGTAAAAATCACTTAAAGTATTGATAATCAATGAATTTAGGTCGATCGACTATTGAGTGTTTTTAGATTTGTTTAATATTTAGTTGCATTTTGTTTAACTTTCAATTACATTTGAAACTGTAACGCTGAAACACTTAAAATTTAAACTATGGGGACTCTAGAATTTAAAGAATCATTTGATGTGCTAACACCGTCTCTTAATTCTTTTGCATACAATCTAACCAAGAATAGAGAAGAAGCAGAAGATTTATATCAGGAGACAGCATTCAGAGCTTATACGAATAGAGATAAGTTTAACGTAGGTACTAACTTCAAGGCATGGTTGTTTACAATTATGAAAAACATCTTCATAAACAACTATAGAAGAAGAGCTAAGATGAATACCATCATGGATAACACTGATAACAACTACTACATCAATAGTGGTAAAAATAAGGTGTCAAATGGAGGAGAATCTAAAATCTTACTCAAAGAGTTAAATGGTATGATAGATGACCTTGATAGTGATATTAAAGATCCATTTATGATGCACTTCACAGGATATAAGTATCAAGAGATTGCTGACAAGTTAAGTTTGCCGCTTGGTACAGTGAAATCTAGAATATTCTTTGCAAGAAAAGCATTGAAGCAAGCTATCAAAATGAATTATGGAAGTTACAACTTCCTAAAAAGTGGTCTAGCAGTATAAAGATGAACAGTATCTTTGTGGAAAATTGTCCAAATTGCCTACAAAGCACATTGCAAATACAATATTAAATTGGCACCAAGGCATTGAGAGATCAATGCCTTGGTTGTTTACAGACGATCCTTATCAAATATGGATTTCTGAAATCATCCTCCAACAAACTCAGGTATCTCAAGGTACTGCATACTTCCAGAAATTTGTCTCATTGTATCCGAGTGTTGTTGATTTAGCAGCGACAAGTCTGGATAATCTGCTTAAAACTTGGGAAGGACTAGGTTACAATTCTAGAGCAAGAAACCTTCATAGATCTGCCAAGATTATCGTTGAGCAATTTGACGGTATCTTCCCCACACAATTTGAAGAAATTATAGCACTACCAGGAATTGGAGATTATACAGCCTCCGCAATTAGTGCCTTTGCATACAATCAACCTTATGTAGCTGTTGATACCAATGTAGAACGGTGGGTCAGTAGGTACCTAGGTATTAAAGGGTATAAATCATCTCCACAACTTCGCAAAGATGTCAAAGCTTACTTGCTGCCATTTGTAGAAAACTCAATGTCAGCTCGCAATTGTAACCAAGCGTTTATCGATTTTGGAGCATTAATCTGTAAGTCTAGAAAGCCAGAATGTACAGTCTGCCCTTTATCCGATAGTTGTTATGCACATAGCAATAATCAAGAAGCTCAATTTCCACAGTCTAAGCCTAAGAAGAAGCGTCGGCATCGCCATTTTTATCACTATGTATGCATAGCTGGAGACAAGGTGCTCATTGACTATCGAGAGGCACAAGATATCTGGCAGGGGATGTATGAGTTTCCTCAAATAGAGTCTTTGAATCCTTCGAGAGCAGATGAAATTCCGATAGATTTCTCAGGTCATTTGAAGCCTGAAGGCTTAACTTCAACTCAACAATTCAGCCAGACTCTCACACATCAAATTATTCATGCAACCTTTTATACTTATACAGTTGAGTCAGTATTTGAGTCATCTAGTCGATGGATTACATTAGAAGAACTTGTTAACCTTCCTGTGTCAGGAGTGGTACGCTTGTATTTAGCTCAGAATAATCATATATTTAAATTATAAATAGATCAAGGAATGGTAAATAAGGTAATTCTTATCGGAAATGCTGGCGGAGAACCAGAGGTCAAAGACTTAGAATCTGGTGCAAAACTTGCACAGTTTTCACTAGCAACTAATGAAAACTATAAAGATAAGGCAGGGGAGTGGCAGCAGAATACAGAATGGCACAGAGTCGTAACTTGGAGGACAATGGCAGAAAAGGCTGAACGCCAAGTTAGAAAGGGTACTAAAATTTACTTAGAAGGCAAATTGACTACTCGTAAATGGCAGGATAAAGAGGGTAATGATCGATATACCACAGAAGTCGTAGCTAACTATTTCAGAGTATTGGATAAGATAGAAGGTGATGGCCAATTACCACCTATGGTTGCCAGTGGATCAGTTGGTTCAGGGCCGGTTGTAGATAAGCCAGTCACTAATGCACCTGCTAATGAGGTAGAAGATGACCTTCCATTCTAAAATAGATTCAGAACATCACTTAAGGAAATAATTTGGAACCTGAACCCCCCAGTCAATATTTAGAATTCATTCTACTGTCGGTAGTTTCTACACCGTTTATCCTATCTGTCTTGGCATTGATTCTTTTAGTGATTGGATCTGCACTTGTTTCAGGGTCAGAGGTGGCCTTCTTCTCACTCACGCCTACAGACATCAAGGACCTAAAGGATGAAAAGACGACTGCCACTCAATCTATCTTAGCACTGTTGGACAATCCAAAACGATTGTTGGCGACTATACTCATCACCAATAATCTGATTAATATCCTGATTATTATTCTGTCGGATTTCCTCTTAAAATCCATATTACCAGTTGATACATTTCTAGCATGGGGAACGTCTCTTTCGAATATCTTTCCAGCTACTGCAATTAGAATTAGTGGTATTTTAAATTTCTTGGTTACCGTCGCAGGGGTAGCATTTTTACTTGTTTTATTTGGAGAACTTTTACCTAAGGTGTATGCCAACATTCACCCTATGAGTCTTGCCCAAAGGATGTCTCGTCCTATGGAAGTGCTTAGCAAGTTGTTTTCACCTTTAAGTGCCATACTCGTTAACTGGAGTGATGGTCTCCAAGAAAGATTGGATAGACCTTCGGCTAATTTGGATAGTAGTAAGAAAGAAGAGTTAGAGCACGCTATAGAGTTTTCTGTTGACAAAGAAATCTATAAAAATGATGAAGCAGATTTACTTAAAGGTATTTTGAACTTTGGTGAAGTCAGTGTTAAGCAGGTCATGAAACCGAGGATGGATATTGTTGCACTTGATATCGAAGATGACTTTGATACAATGTTGGATGTGGTGAGGACTAGTGGATTTTCAAGACTGCCAGTCTTTGAGGAATCTCTTGATACTATCAAGGGGATACTCTATGTCAAAGACCTACTCGGAAAGACAGATTCTGCTGAAAATTTAAATTGGATTGAGCTCATCAGGGATAACATAGTCTATGTTCCTGAGACCAAGAAAATCGATGAATTGCTCAAGGAATTTCAAATCAAGCGTCTCCACTTGGCAATCGCTGTCGATGAGTTTGGTGGCACATCTGGATTGGTCACTCTTGAAGATATTATGGAAGAAATTATTGGAGAGATTAAAGATGAATTTGACGATGATTTAGAAGTAGAATACACTAAGATTGATGACTACACATATATATTTGAGGGCAAGGTATTGCTTAATGATGCTTGTCGTGTGATAAATATTGATTTGGATGCATTCGATTCTGTGAAAGGTAATGCTGACTCACTAGCAGGATTAATTCTTGAGATAGAAGGAAATATTCCAAAGAAGAATCAAATTATTTCTTACGAGCGATATACATTCCACATTGTCGAGGTTTCTAAAAGAAGAATCGAATCAGTCAAAATTGTTATAGACCCAATAGAAGAAGATGATCAAGTATAATTGGATAAGCTGTATTGTAACATTGATTACTATATTAGTTCTTCATAGTTGTGGTGGTGATGAAGCCACACTTCCTAAGCCACGATTATACCCTAAAGTGGTATTTCCCGAAAGAGGTTATGAAAAGTACAACTCTCAAGATTGTCCATTTACGCTTGAGTACCCTTCATACGCTGAAGTCAAGCGAGACGACTACTTTGAAGATTCGGCACCTGTTCATCCTTGTTGGTTTGATATATTGATGGAGGATCTGAATGCAAGTATTCACGTCAGTTATATCCCGATTGATGATAGAGCTCACTTTGACAGATTGATAGCTGATGCATTTAGGATGGTGACAGAGCACAACGTCAAGGCAGATGCAAGACAAGATTCATTGTTTGTAAATCAAGCTGGAGCAGAAGGGATTTTATTTTCCATTTCTGGAGATGTAGCGACACCTGTCCAATGGATGATTACAGATAGTACAGAGAATTTTTTGCGGGCAAGTTTGTACTTCGATGATCAAGTGAATGCTGATTCCATAGCACCAGTCTTACAATTCGTACGCAAAGACATTGACCATTTGATTAAGTCATTTGAGTGGAGATAAAAATCATCGTATCAACATTACCTTCTATTGTTCAGGATCTCACTCATTGAGGTATCTTGCGATCTTGCTTCCAACCAAGTGATGATATCAAGATAATGGAACCCTCGTTCAGAGTAATCTTGTTTTTTTAGATTTTTGAATTCTTTGAGATATTTCTTTAAGACAGTTTTCTTCTCTAGTATTGGAGCATTATTCAGTGATCGGAATAATTTCAGCCCCAAAATTGCCATCGTATTAGTCTCTGCGTGCTTAGAAAAATATGAATTGTATCTATTGAGAAGGTATGGCATTACATTTTGGCTATCCATATCATAGTGTACCATCAAGTGCATCAATCTGGCATATACCTGCATATCTTTTCTAAGTGTTTTATTCGTCAAGTTGATGATGTTCATCAGGTATTGATTAGCTTTCTTGAAGTCATCATTGCCCAGATACATAAAGGCAATCTTGAAATAGATAATCATAATCTTATGTTCGTCAAGGTTAGACTTGTATCGGCGGATACGATTGAGAGTTCTTGGAATACTCGCAACACCATCAGCAAACGTACCCTTTAGAAAATGGAGATTCATTCTGCCTGTATGCACATAGAGAAATGAGAATATTTTAGAATTGGAATTAAACGATGAGTAGGAGTCATGCCTGAAGTCTTCAAATTTTGTGAGTAGAGCTTCGTAAGAAGCTGTGTCTCTATTATTGAATGCCGACGTCAGGACATAATGATAGCCTCTCATATAAAGGTCGACATCTCTATCCATAAGTTCTTGAGAACCTTCAAATAGCTCAATCCATTTGATAGCGGATTTATAACATTTTTTAAAATCACTGAGGATGTAGTAGTACCAAACTTCGCATTGATAGAAATTCATTTTCTCTACAATGCTCATCTTTTTTTCATCAGAACCTTGAAGTGAAGTTTTATAAAAATCAGTAATTTCTTCTTCTTCAGCGACTGATGATACATGCCCCTTTCTGATATAATATCGATGCAATAAGACTTTGAGGTTGCTTAATTTAGCTCGGCTGTATATTGAAGTTGATATATTTGATGCTTGCTCTACTAAGGCTTCAATGGAGGCGGTGTTGGTTCTTGTAATATGTCTCGATTGAATCATTTTTTCAATCTCCACAATTGTAAGTGAAGAGAAGTCTGTATGATTTTTTATTGACAATTTCTTTGCTTTATCCAAGATCTTGAGCGATTCCATATAGAGTCCCTTACTGTAGAGGATATATGCCATGTCTATGTACTCTCTGACTTTGATATAAGCTTTTTTCTCTTTATAGAGGTGTCTTAAACTGATGAGTATTTGAGAGTATAGGTGTCGCTTGACATTAGAATATTGGGTAGAATTAGTACCTCCGAGTTTGTCTATTACTTCTGATTCGTCAAAAGCTTTTTGCTTTTCTAAAATATCAAAAAGCTTGATATAAAGGAGTTGTTCTGAATCTTGAATCCTGCCAGCATAAAGGCGAAAATTTCTCTTTTCTCCCTTTGTGAGTGATTTTACAAGTTTATATACTTGTTGGGATTGGGAGATAGGCATAACATCTTTTTTGTGTCTAATTAATTGATTGCCAATATATAGCAGAATTCACTTTTATGATGCACATGACGGTAGTATAAAGTCTTGCGCATCTTCTCTTAGAGATGTAAATCTACATTAGTACTAAGAATCAAACCTCATTTAGATTAAAATCTTATGATTAAAATCCATGCTATTGTAAGGTCATCCTAATCTAAAATGTCAAAGAAGCATTGTTACCTACCTCACTTCCCATTTACCATCGACTAGAAGAGTCCCATTCATGCAAGCGGGTACAATGGTGGTGGTCAGATTTATATTGGAGTTGTGCCAGGGTTTGATATTCAGCTTTAAGAATCTATCCTCCAAGGTGGATTAATCCTATTCTCACCTCCATAAAATAGGATCAACTGGTTGCCGTCCGGATCCTTTAGTCTTGTTTCTCTCCATAACCAAGTTTGATCTGTAGGTTCAAGTTCGAATGTGATTCCCTTTGCTTTTAAGTTTTCTACGTGTTGATCTAAGTTCTTACATTCAAAATAGACATATACACCATCTCCAGTTGGCAGTAGATCAGTTTTGTGAATCGAAAATGTGGAATCACCATCTGGACATAGAAATCTAGCATACTGTTGTGATTTAACGATGAGTATTAATCCTAGAGTTTCATAAAACTGAATGGCTTTATCTAGGTCTAGAGCGGGTACGGTTACTTGATTTAGATTCATTGAGTAAATTTATTAGGACTACAATTCTTGAATAAGGTGGTGACTATAAAAAAATCTATTCTCAGTTTATGACATCAAAACTACCTAACCACCAACCTCATCCCTAACCATTATTCTCCTCCTCTGTCTGATTGCCTCTACCATTGAGATGCCTTTGATCTTACTATCAAGGTAAGAGATTATGTCAAGATAGATAAACGGTCTTCTTTCGATCTTATCTTTTCGGTAGGGGAGTAACCGTGACTTGAGACCGAGGAATTCTTTTTTGATTTCTGAAGGCTTCATACTTGGTGTCCGCTTTACAAATTTAAATATCTCCCTATGAACAGCCTGTAGTTCTTCTAGTTTTAGAAGGTATCGATAGACTGATCTTACTTGATAGCTTACTAGTACATCGTTGCCGAGGTCATAGTGAGCAATCAGATTTAGGATTCTTGCAAAGCATTGAATATCCTCCTTGAATTTTGGATATGGATTGTTTGTGATTTTATTGAGATAGTAAATGCAAGACTCTAGTTGGTTAGCGCCATAATAGACACAAGCAATCTTGTAGTAGAAGACTAACTTTCGATTTAGATCCCAAGGATAGAGTTCTTCCTCTATAATTTGTTCTAGGGATTTGATGAAAGGCACACCTTCGATGTATCGTGTATTCAGAAATATCCGATTGATTCCATGCGTGTAGGTGACAATGGCAAGTTGTGAAGCTTCATTTCTGCTGAGTTTAAGTGTGTGATTTTGTTTGAAGACTTGTAGTTGTTTAAAGGCAAGATCAAACTTTGCCATTTTGGCTCCCACATATAATGAATTGAGCACATTGTGAATACCCTTGATATAAAGAGTAGTCTCTGGCTTTAGCATATCAGGGTAGTCTGCAAATAATGAGACCCACTTATTAGCGTAGTGATGATACAGATCGAAGTCTTGTAGCATCTGATAGTACCAGACATAGGACTGATATAAGTGCAGCCTTTGATAGAAGTCCATCTTTTTCTCATCAATGTCATCTGGTATATACGTTTCTATAAACTTATTCAGGTATAGCACATCTTCTTCTGATTTTGCGAGTCCTCTTTGTAGAAATATTCCGTAGAGTTTCAAGGATAAGTTTGATAGTTGGTCGGCGAGTTGAATATTTTCTACTACTTCTGTTGAGTGAGTTGTGATTTCGGATGCTCTATTGGCCATGCTACCTGTCACATGCTGACTTTCGATTTGTTTCTCAAAGTGGAGAGCAAGGTAAAGAAGGGGTTTCTTCTGTATTCTTTCGGAAATATTTTTGACTTGATCAATCATCGCGAGACTCGCCTTGTACTGTCCTTTTGCATAAAGTACTTTGGCAAAATCAAACTTTTCTCTAGCCTTGATTTCAGCATAGCTTTCTTTGTTGTAGTCCCTTATTGATCTTAAGACCTGCTTGTAGAGATTAGCTTTTATATTGGACAGCTGACTTTTTTTGATCGATGGGATATGCTTGAGGATAAGCCTCTCATCATATTGGCCATACTTATTGAGATGGTCGAATAGCTGTACATAGATCTTCGAGTCATTCCCCGTTTTGGCAGTATTGAGCTTAAAGTTACGTTTCTCACTTCTTGTCATAGAAGTGATTAGGTCTAGAAGATACCGTGTTTTGGTCTTTAGCAACTGTAGTAAATAATTGTTTAATTAATTGAAATACAGATAAATATAGTACTATTTGTATTGTTAGACGTCGTAATACTGTATTGAATTGTGTTCAACTTATTGGGATGCCGCCAATATCTTTATTACATATAAAGAATTATTTAGTTATGGCTGACCAGATTTTCATATTTGACACAACTCTCCGAGATGGAGAACAAGTCCCCGGATGCAAGCTCAATCAAACTCAAAAACTCCTTGTCGCTAAAGAATTAGATGACCTCGGAGTAGATGTCATTGAAGCAGGATTCCCGATTTCTAGTCCCGGAGATTTTCAATCTGTTGAAGCAATCGCAAAACAGACGAACAATGCGATCGTTTGTGGATTGAGTCGTTCAGTGAAAGGAGATATAGATTCTGCTGCCGCTGCATTGAAATTTGCCAAAAGGCCACGTATCCATACTGGCATTGGTACATCTGATACACATATCAAGTACAAGTTTAATTCCACAAGAGATAAAATCTTAGAAAGAGCTGTCGAAGCTGTTAAGTATGCTAAGCAATTCGTAGAGGATGTTGAATTCTATGCTGAAGACGCTGGAAGGACTGACAATGATTATCTAGCAGAAGTTTGTAGTGCTGTGATCAAAGCTGGAGCAACAGTTCTAAATATTCCTGACACAACTGGATACTGCTTGCCAAGCGAATATGGGGAGAAGATTAAGTATCTCGCCGATAATGTCATTGGAATTGAAAATGCTATTCTATCTACTCATTGCCATAATGATCTTGGCCTTGCGACGGCAAATTCTATTGCAGGTATTCAATTTGGGGCAAGACAAATTGAATGTACGATTAATGGTATCGGAGAACGAGCTGGGAATACAGCACTAGAAGAAGTAGCTATGATAATCAAACATAGGCTAGGTAAGCAATACTACTCTAATATTGATAGTAAAAAGCTTAATGCAATGAGTAAACTGGTTTCAGAAAGTATGTGTATGCCAGTTCAACCGAATAAAGCAATAGTTGGTGATAATGCCTTTGCTCATTCATCTGGTATCCATCAAGATGGAGTTATCAAGCGAAGAGAAAATTATGAAATCATCGATCCTAAAGAAGTTGGCGTAGATCAATCTTCCATTATTTTGACTGCAAGAAGCGGCAGAGCAGCACTCGCATATAGGTCAAAGCAAGTAGGGTATGACCTATACAAAGATCAGCTTGATGTCGCTTATTCAGAATTTATTTCTCTAGCTGATTTGAAAAAAGAAGTTACTAATGATGATCTCAATGCCATGCTAGCGGGATTGTTTGCTGCGACTGTATAATTATAACAATGAGTAAGACATTATTTGATAAGATTTGGGATAGTCATGTTGTTAAGGAAGTACCTGGTAATAGACAAGTACTATATATCGATAGACACTTTATCCATGAGGTGACAAGTCCACAAGCATTTGCAGGAATTAAGCAAAGAGGGTTAGAACTTTTTCGCAAGGAAAAAATAGTTGCGACGGCTGACCACAATATTCCTACTATTGATCAACACCTGCCTATTAAGGAGGAGCTTTCACGAAAGCAAGTAGATACTCTGATTGAGAATTGTGAAGAGTTCAATATTCCACTATTTGGAATGGGACATGAGAAGCAAGGAATTGTTCATGTGATCGGTCCTGAACAAGGCATCACTAAGCCAGGGATGACAATAGTCTGTGGTGATAGTCATACTTCCACACATGGAGCCTTTGGAACAATAGCATTTGGAATAGGTACTTCTCAAGTAGAGCAAGTGATGGCGAGCCAATGCCTAATTCTCACAAGGCCAAAGACTATGAGAATTACTGTTGATGGTAAGTTGGGGTCAGGAGTCTCTGCCAAAGATATTATCCTTTACATTATTAGCCAGTTGACGACTTCCGGAGGGACAGGTTACTTTGTAGAGTATGCAGGATCAGCAATCAAGTCACTCTCAATGGAAGCAAGGATGACGATCTGTAATATGAGTATTGAGATGGGAGCTAGAGGTGGAATGATTGCTCCTGATCAGACAACATTTGATTATGTGCAAGGTCGTGAACATGCACCTACCGGTGATGATTGGGATGCAGCAGTTGCCTATTGGTCAACATTGAATACTGATGATGGAGCAGTATTCGATATGGAATTAAAGTATAGTGCAGAGGACATTACACCCATGATCACTTATGGAACTAATCCAGGGATGGCGATACCAGTCAATGAAGTAGTTCCAGAAGAGGTTTCAGAAAAAGCACTCAGTTATATGGGACTCAATCCAGGAGAAATACTAATTGGTAAAGATATTCAACATGTGTTCATTGGCTCATGTACCAATTCACGAATTGAAGATTTGCGAGAGGTAGCTGACTTTGTCAAAGGCAAACATAGATGTGCGACCACCAAAGTGATGGTAGTGCCAGGATCCAAAGCTGTAGAGGCGCAAGCCATAGAAGAAGGACTTGATGTTGTATTCAAGTCAGCAGGATTTGAATTGAGAAGTCCTGGATGCTCAGCATGTCTTGGAATGAATGAAGATAAAATACCGGCGGGTGAATACTGTGTCTCCACTTCTAATAGAAATTTTGAAGGTAGACAAGGGCCAGGTGCTCGTACAATCTTGGCAAGTCCACTGACTGCGGCAGCCGCTGCCATATATGGAAAGATTGTTGACGTAAGACAGTACATAAATTAATCGATATGGAACCAATTAATCAATTAGTTACTACAGCAGTACCTATGCCAATTGAGCATATAGATACAGATCAGATTATCCCTGCGCGGTTTCTGAAGGCTGTCACTAGAGACGGATTTGGACAAAATTTATTTAGGGACTGGAGGTATGATAAGTCTGATACACCCAATCCAGATTTTGTATTAAACAACTCCATTTACTCTGGGCAAATATTAGTTGCTGGTAAAAATTTTGGTTGCGGGTCAAGTAGGGAGCATGCCGCTTGGGCACTTGCTGACTATGGTTTCAGAATAGTTATCTCTAGTTTCTTTGCTGATATTTTCAAAGGGAATGCACTCAATAATGGCATTGTACCTATAGTCGTAGATGATGCGACATTGAATCAGATATTTGAAGCGATAGAGTCTGACCCTAACACAACATTTGAGCTAGACTTACAAGGTCAAACTTTGAAGGGAGGAGGATTGGCTATTAACTTCGATATAGATGCTTACAAGAAAGAATGCTTGCTCAATGGGCAAGATGATATTGACTATCTAGTCAGCTTGAAGGAAGAAATAAAACAATTCGAAGAAAGACAAACAATCTACTAGAAATGAAACATGCACTAAGTAATATCGCAGTACTTGAAGGTGATGGCATTGGTCCAGAAGTAGTAAAGCAAGCACTGATTGTCCTTGATAGGATTGGTCAGAAGTATCACCATAAGTTCAATGTAAAGAAACTAATGATAGGTGCTTCAGCGATAGATGCGACTGGTAATCCACTTCCAGATGAAACACTCAAGCATTGCAAAGAAGTAGATGCTGTTCTCTTAGGTGCAATCGGTGATCCTAAATATGATAACGACCCAAATGCAAAAGTTAGACCCGAACAAGGACTGCTTAAGATTAGAAAAGAACTAGGTCTGTTCGCCAATGTCCGACCAGTCAAATTATTTAAGTCTTTGAACTACCTCTCAGTCCTAAAGGAAGAAGTATTACAAGGAGTTGATATGGTCATCTTTCGTGAGTTGACAGGAGGTATCTACTTTGGAGAGAAGAACAGAGAAGGTGATGTAGCTTCTGACTTATGTAAATATGAAGCTTACGAAATAGATAGAATAGCTAGACTAGCATTTGTAGAAGCAGGTAAGCGACAAGGGAAACTTTGTCTTATTGATAAAGCTAATGTTCTAGATACTTCAAGACTATGGAGAGATAGAATTAATAAGTTGAAAGTAGAGTATCCAGATGTTGAAGTTGATTATTTATTTATTGATAATGCTGCTATGCAGATGATTTTAAATCCAGCGCAATTCGATGTGATATTGACGTCAAATATGTTTGGAGATATCATTTCTGATGAAGCAAGTGTACTAGGAGGATCTCTTGGGATGCTTCCGTCTTCATCTGCAGGAGCAGGTGCTAGATTGTATGAACCTGTTCATGGCTCATATCCGCAAGCAGCAGGTCAAGACATCGCTAACCCGATCGCAACAATCTTGTCACTAGAGATGATGTTGAGAGATTTTGATATGATTGAGGAAGCAGATGATGTATTGGCTGGTGTCACGTATTGTATAGACCATGAACTTCTCACCGCAGATATTAATAAGAAAGAGCCATTGAAATGCTCGGAAGTAGGTGGCCATATTGCGAATGCGATATTGGAAGATAAGGTAGCCTCTGACTTTGGTGTTATCATATAATTTCATTTTTACACAACACTTCCTTTTACAGTTATGATCAATAAATACAGTAAACACGTTACCTCTGATCCAAGTCAACCGGCAGCTAGAGCGATGCTTCATGCCATCGGACTGACCAAGGCAGATATGGATAAGGCACAGGTCGGCATCGTCAGCACCGGATGGGAAGGGAATCCTTGTAACATGCACCTCAATGGTCTTGCAAAGTCTATCAAAACATCTGTCAACAGTGCAGACTTAATTGGACTAATCTATCATACGATTGGTGTAAGTGATGGGATGTCGATGGGTACTGCAGGGATGAGATTTTCTCTACCTTCTCGAGATATTATTGCAGACAGCATAGAGACAGTATCAAGTGCACAATGGTATGATGGGTTAGTTGCAGTCGTTGGTTGTGATAAGAATATGCCTGGTGCATTAATGGCCATAGGTCGTCTCAATCGTCCCGCAATCATGGTATATGGAGGAACAATTGCACCAGGATGTGTAGCAGATAAAAAGCTAGACATTGTTTCAGCTTTTGAAGCACTTGGTCAAAAAGTAGCTGGCGAAATTGATGAAGCTGCTTATGAAGAAGTCATACAAAATGCTTGTCCGGGTCCAGGAGCTTGTGGAGGAATGTATACTGCCAATACGATGGCATCAGCAATAGAAGCGATGGGTATGTCGCTACCGTTCAACTCGTCAAACCCAGCGGTCAGTGAATCAAAGCAAACAGAATTACCTATCCTCGGCTCGACAATCAAAAACCTTTTAGAGAAGGATATCAAGCCTAGAGATATATTAACCAAGAAATCTATAGAAAATGCTGTCAGGGTTATTACAGTACTCGGTGGGTCAACTAATGCAGTCCTTCACATGATTGCAATCGCCAAGGCTTATGATATTGATTTCACCATAGATGATTTTCAAAAAATTAGTGACACGACACCTTACTTAGCCAATCTCAAACCCAGTGGACAATACTTAATGGAAGATTTATACAAGATAGGTGGAGTGCCAGGTGTGATGAAGTTTATGTTGAAGAATGGACTGCTTCACGGAGACTGTATGACTGTGACAGGGAAGACGATTGCCGAGAACCTTGAACATATTAATGACTTAGATGAGAATGATCTATTAGCTCCGATTGACAAGCCGTTAAAAGAGACTGGACATATTCGCATCCTATATGGGAACATTGCAACCGAAGGAAGCGTCGCTAAGATTACAGGCAAGGAGGGTCTGAGATTTCAAGGAAAAGCAAAGGTCTTTAACTCTGAAGTAGAAGCTAATGCAGCAATCCAAGCAAGTAAAATAAATAGTGGTGATGTGATCGTCATCCGATACTGTGGTCCAAAAGGTGGCCCAGGAATGCCAGAGATGCTTAAGCCGACTAGCCTCATTATGGGAGCTGGGTTGGGTAAGGAAGTGGCATTGATTACTGATGGTAGATTTTCGGGAGGTACACATGGATTTGTTGTTGGACATATCACACCTGAGGCCTATGATGGTGGCACACTAGCATTGCTGGAAGATGGTGATGAGATTACTATTGATGCTGAGGCAAATACCATTCAAGTCAGTTTAAATGACAAGGTACTTGCTGATCGTAAGTCTCAGTGGTTGAAGCCAAATGAGAAACTTACTGGACATTTAAAAAAATATAGATACACTGTTTCTTCAGCAAGTGAAGGATGTGTCACTGATGAATTTGATCAATAGTATGGCAGTAGCAAAAACAAAGACTAAAGCAAAAGCGAAACGAAAGTATACGCCAAGGGCAAAGGAGATGACTGGTTCACAAGCTGTTCTGCAATGTCTTGTGGAAGAAGGTGTAGAAGTGATTTATGGATATCCTGGTGGCGCAATTATGCCGATCTATGATGCACTTTATTACTATCGCAAAAAGCTGAAGCACATCCTTACAAGACACGAGCAAGGCGCTATCCATGCGGCAGAAGGATATGCAAGAGCATCTCGAGAGACTGGAGTTGTATTTGCCACTTCAGGTCCTGGAGCGACTAATTTATTTACTGGATTACTCGATGCAATGATGGATAGTACTCCATTAGTGTGCATCACTGGTCAAGTATTTAGTCACTTACTAGGATCAGATGCATTTCAAGAGGCAGATGTGATAGGATGCTCGATGCCAATCACCAAATGGAATTATCAAATTACCAAAGCATCAGAGATTCCTGATATTATGGCTAAGGCGTTTTATGTTGCCAACTCTGGAAGACCTGGTCCTGTATTAATTGATATCACTAAGGATGCCCAATTGGAGATGCTTAACTATAAGTATGTGCCTAATCCAATTATGCGGAGTTATCGTCCAGTCCCAATTGTCAATAGAGGGAATGTTCTAGAGGCGGCCAACTTGATCAACAATGCTAAGAAGCCGTTTATCCTCGCTGGACACGGTATTCATATTTCTAAGGCAAAAGAAGAGTTTAAGAAATTTGTAGAGAAGACAGGTATTCCTATAGGTGCAACTATTCATGGATTGAGCACACTGCCAGACTCACATCCGCTGCACATGGGTATGTTAGGGATGCATGGAAACTATGGTCCTAATATGATGACTAATCAGTGTGATGTCTTGATCGCAATAGGCATGAGATTTGATGATCGTGTAACAGGCAATCTAGAAAAATATGCAAAGCAAGCTAAGGTCATTCATATTGAGATTGATCCTGCTGAAATAGATAAGAATGTCAAGACTGAAGTGGCACTTCTTGGTGATGCTAAGGCTGTACTGAAGAAGTTGCTGCCAAAAGTCAAGAAGAAAACTTATCCATCTTGGGTTAAGAAATTCAAAACTTGTGAAAAGAAGGAACTCAGCAAGGTCATCAAAAAAGATCTAGCAAAGAAAAACGACTCTCTCACAATGGGTAGAGTCATCAAAGAAGTTTCAGAACAGTCTAATGGTAAAGCAATTATAGTAACAGATGTAGGACAACACCAGATGGTTGCTGCAAGATACTATGATTATGAAGGACACGATCAGTGGATATCTTCAGGAGGTGCAGGGACGATGGGATTTGGATTGCCGGCAGCAATAGGTGCTAAGATGGCAAGACCTGATGAACAAGTTGTCGCAGTGATAGGTGATGGTGGATTCCAGATGACACTACAAGAATTAGGTGTCTTGACTCAGTGGGACATTCCAGTCAAGATTTTACTCTTGGATAATAACTATCTAGGGATGGTTCGACAATGGCAAGAACTATTCTTCGATAGAAGATACTCATCTGTAGAACTCGAGAATCCAGACTTTATAAAAATTGCTGAGGGATTCGGAGTGGAAGGTAAGAGTGTATCTGATCCCAATCACATCGATTCAGCGGTTGCAGAGATGCTTGCTTGTAAGCATGCATATCTCCTCCACGTGCTTGTGCAAAAAGAAGAAAATGTATTCCCAATGATTGCTTCAGGTAAGGCAGTTGACGAAATCGTTCTAGAATAATAATCCCGAGCAATGAATAATATCAAAGAATATACACTCGCCATATACTCAGAGAATAGAGCCGGGATTATGTCTCGAATTATCTCGAATATCACTAAGCGGCACATTAATATTGATACCCTCAGTGTGTCTAAGTCGTCGATTCCTAATATCCATAGATTTACAATTGTGATTAATGTCACTGAGAATAGAGTTAGGAAGTTAGTCGCTCAGATAGATAAGCAAGTAGACATATTGAAAGCATTCTACTATGATAATAGTGAGATTGTTTACCAAGAGATTGCACTGTACAAAGTCCCTGCTCAATCTTTTTTCAAGAGCAATACTTCAGAGCTTCTAGTAAGAAAACATAATGCTAGAATTCTAGAAATAGAGGAAGAGTATATCGTCATCGAAAAGACCGGACATGAGAGTGAGACGGAAGCATTATTTGAAGCATTGCAATCGATCGGTGTCTATGAGTTTGTCCGATCGGGTAGAGTTGCAATCGTCAAACCAATGGAACGCCTCAATACTTATTTATCACAAATGGAAAAACTGTACGAAGACGTATAGACTAAAGTTTTATTTCAATAAAAACTAATCACTTTAACCCTGATTAGGTAGCAGACATAACAACTATGCAAAACTATTTCAACACCCTTTCTCTGAGAGATCAATTAGCACAATTGGGTAAGTGTAGATTTATGGAATCTTCTGAATTTTCAGATGGTGTCAATTCCTTGAAGGGAAAGAATATCGTCATAGTCGGATGTGGAGCACAAGGGCTAAATCAAGGATTAAATATGCGGGATTCTGGGTTAGATATTTCTTATACACTCAGAGAAGGGGCGATCAAAGAGAAGAGACAATCTTACATAAATGCGACAGAAAATAACTTTACTGTTGGTACATACGATGAGCTTGTCCCAACGGCAGATGTAGTGATTAACTTGACTCCTGATAAGCAACATACCAATGTTGTCAAAGCAATAATGCCTTTGATGAAACAAGGAGCAACTCTCTCGTATTCTCATGGATTCAACATAGTTGAAGAAGGGATGCAGGTTAGAGAAGATCTTACTGTGATAATGGTTGCACCTAAGTGTCCAGGTTCAGAAGTAAGGGAAGAGTACAAGAGAGGATTCGGAGTGCCGACTTTGATAGCAGTACATCCAGATAATGATCCTCAAGGAAAAGGGCTCGAGCTAGCTAAGGCCTATGCTGTGGCTACAGGAGGTCATAGAGCTGGAGTTCTGATGTCGTCATTTGTTGCTGAAGTAAAATCAGATCTGATGGGAGAGCAGACGATACTTTGTGGTTTATTGCAGACTGGAAGCATCCTTTGTTATGACAAAATGATTGAGAAAGGCATAGATGCTGGTTATGCGTCAAAGCTAATTCAATATGGATGGGAGACAATCACTGAAGGAATGAAGTATGGTGGGATCACCAATATGATGGATCGATTATCTAATCCAGCTAAGATCAAAGCATATGAACTATCAGAAGAGTTAAAGGGTATTATGCGACCATTATTCCAAAAGCATATGGATGATATCATGACTGGACACTTCTCTAAAACCATGATGGAAGATTGGGCGAATGATGATAAAGACTTACTAGGCTGGAGAGCAGCAACAGGCGAAACGGCATTTGAAAAAACTCAAGCTAGCAACCAGGAAATAAGTGAACAAGAGTACTATGATCACGGGGTATTGATGGTGGCAATGGTTAGAGCTGGAGTGGAATTAGCATTTGAGTCGATGACTGAGTCAGGTATCATCGCTGAATCGGCATACTATGAATCACTGCATGAGACGCCATTGATTGCCAATACAATTGCAAGGAAGAAGTTATTCGAGATGAACAGAGTGATCTCTGATACGGCAGAGTATGGGTGTTATTTATTTGATCATGCATGCAAGCCGCTACTGGCTGACTTTATGAAACGTATCGATACTAATGTGATTGGCCAACCATATGGCAGTGGCAATAGTGTTGACAATGCTAAACTTATAGAAGTCAATAAGACCATCCGCGAACATCCCGTAGAAATTGTAGGGGCAAGACTTAGAGCTTCTATGACGGCGATGAAACCAATAGTCTAGTTTCACTGACCGAACATCCTATGTCCAAGACACAAGCAACGAATACAAAGATGATTTCTTTGACTCAGATTCTTCAAGCACAAGAGAGGGTCAAAGAAGTGATTGTGGAAACTCCCTTTCTCGAGAATTATAATCTCTCTCAGAAGTATGGCTGCACCATTTTGCTCAAGCGAGAAGATATGCAAGTCGTGAGGTCATTTAAAATAAGAGGTGCTTATAATAAGATAAAGTCGCTGACTTCTGACCAAGTCAATAATGGTGTCATCTGTGCTAGTGCTGGCAATCATGCTCAAGGTGTAGCGCTAGCTTGCGCCAAGCTTAAGATCAAGGGCAAGATCTATATGCCTAATCCTACTCCTAGTCAAAAAATTAATAAGGTTAAACACTTTGGAAAAGAGTGGATAGAGGTGATTCTATGTGGCGACACATTCGATGATGCTCAGCAAGTTGCAACGGCGACATCGATTGCAGAGAAGATCACATTCGTCCATCCATTTAATGATGCAGATGTTATTGCAGGTCAAGGAACGATCGGAGTCGAAATGCTAAAGCAGTCTGCCGAGCCACTCGATTATGTATTGATTGCTGTAGGTGGTGGTGGACT